>NZ_QRGB01000001.1:630704-946056 GCF_003449035.1 Pedobacter indicus | reverse complement strand
TGAAAGCTTTTATAAACTGGCGATTCAAGCTTCGGGCATGAAGATGGGTGAGCTTATGTTGCCTTTACGTATTATGTTGGTAGGAGGCAAGTTTGGACCGCACGTTTTCGATATTGCTGCAACGCTGGGCAAAGCGGAAACCATTAGTCGTATTCGTAAAGGCTTGGACGCTATTATATCTGAAAAAGCATGACCAATGTAGAAAAGGAAATTCTGGAATTAATTAAGACGAAGCGAAGTATATTTCCGGCAAGCTATCAAAATAAAACCATTGAGAAAGCACTGATTGAAGAGATACTCGCGTGTGCCGATCAAGCACCTAATCACAAGCTTACCGAGCCTTGGCGCTTTGTAGTTTTTACCGATAAAGGGCTTGACAGATTAGCCAATGAGCTTGCTAGTCAATACGAGTCGACAACAACTCCGGACACCTATTTAGAGAAAAAAAGTAAATCTATTCAAAAAAAAGTTTTGCAATCGGGCGCGGTCATCGCAATCTGTTTACATGAAAGCGGCAAGATACCCCGATGGGAAGAAATAGCTGCTGTTGCTTCGGCTGTCCAGAACATGTCAATTGCCGCATCTGCACTAGGGATTGGTTCATATTGGAGCTCTACAGCACTCATAAATAACCTATCAAGCTTCCTCAAATTAGAGAATAATGAGAGTTGTATCGGGCTGTTTTATATGGGTTATCATGATGACGACCGAAAATATGGAAAACGCAACCCGTTAGAGAGTAAAGTACGATGGGAAGGCTAAGACAACTAGCTACTTTTTGCTGCCCTTAGATATTTGATCAATGAATTTTGCCCACGCAAAAGGATTCAGGAGCGGGTTCGCATATCGCTGATTAATATTTCGATTAGTCATATTCTGATGACTACTGATTGCCTGATAATTCTGCAGCTCATTCGCACTTAGGGGTGCTTCACGTGCCATGGCGACCAAACTCTCTCGACTTAGATTCCTTTTAGCCAACAAATAGTCATCATCTGCAACGTCAAGAGCTAAAAAAGCTTGGTTAAACTCTTCGACACTTGCCCATGGTAAAACAACTACAACCGGGAGGGCAGTCACGCTAGCCTCCATTTTTACGATACCACTATGTCGGTTATTCTCTGACTCAGGGATCACTACCTGCGTTGTCTTATATCCTATTGCGGTAAATTCAATTGTATCCTTCTCGTGTGCTACAAAAGAGAAATAGCCTTGATGATTGGATGCAAAAAATTGATCTCGATAGGAAATATTCCGAATTGTAACATAGGGTACTACGACATTCGAGTCTACATTTTGTATGATCCCAGTAAATTGCACAAGCTTCTTGGTCGGCTCCTCTTGGGCATGGGCGCCCAAACTAAACGCGACGATGATAAGAACAAAAACTGTTTTCAAACAAAATTTCATAATCACAAATCTACCACATTCTGAAAACTAGCAGGGTTAAATAATGTTAAATCGCGGTTAGATTAATCGCCTCTACACCGCTAACCTCTGGCACGGCCTTTTTGATAGCTTGCTCTAACCCTGCTTTGAATGTCATAATACTCATAGAACAGGAAGCACATGATCCAAGAAGTTTTAAGATCACCACATTCTCTGGAGTAATTTCCTCAATAACAACATTACCACCATCAGCTTCAAGAAAAGGACGCATGGTATCTAACGCCTGTTCTACTTTATCCTTCAAATTCATAATTCTATGTTTCTAAATGTAAAGTTACTAAAATTATCACTCCGATAAAAAGTTTACACCGTCTGCAACGTTGACTCACTGATGATAGAAAGTTGCTGTGCTACCTTCTGAGCGATTTCAGAGAAAGCTTTACTAATGATCGTATCTTCATCCAAAACAGCTGGCATGCCACTATCACCAGCATCACTGATGCTTTTAACAAGTGGGATTTCCCCTATTAAAGGAACATCATATTTTTGGGCAAGCATTTTACCGCCACCCTTGCCAAATATATAATATTTATTATCAGGAAGTTCAGCAGGTGTAAAATAGGCCATATTCTCAACTACACCGATAAGTGGAATGTTGATGGCATCCATCAAAAACATACCGATACCTTTGGATGCATCTGCAGTAGCAACGAGTTGTGGCGTCGAAACCACGAGCGCACCTGTAACCGGATAGCTCTGAGCAATTGTAATGTGAATATCTCCGGTACCAGGAGGAAGATCGACGATCAAGTAATCTAGTTCGCCCCATTCGGCATCATTAAAGAGTTGCTTAACAGCTGAACTCGCCATGGGGCCGCGCCATGGCACAGGCTGATTAGGGTCCGTAAAGAAACCAATAGACAACAACTTAAGACCAAACTTCTCTATCGGCAAAATTTTTGATTTACCATCAGCACCGGTTGTGCCTTGTGGTTTTGCACCTTCAAGACCAAACATTATTGGCAAAGACGGCCCATAAATATCAGCATCGAGTAAGCCAGTTTTCGCTCCCTGCATGCTTAACGCCAGCGCTAAATTGCTTGCTACGGTCGATTTTCCAACCCCTCCTTTTCCTGATGACACCAAAACGATGTGCTTAATATTGGGAAGTTGTGAGTTTTTCGGAGCAAGCACTTTGGAAGTCATATTGATATCCACTTCAATATCTTTCGAAACAAAATGAGCAATCGCATTCCGGCACGCGTTCTCCAAATGATCTTTCATCGGACATGCGGGTGTGGTCAATACTACGCTAAAACTTAATTTATTGGGTTCTATTTTTATATCTTTGATCATATTGAGCGTAACCAAATCCTTCTTGAAATCAGGATCTTCGACATAGCTCAAAGCTTTTAAAACTTGTTCTTCTGTTATCATCGTCACACATTATTTTAATTATTTTCAAATTTAAGAAATAAGCTATACAAACTTGAAAAACAGAGGATTTTATAGATATTTACGGGAAGTTTAGACATTAAAACTACAATTCAACATAAACGAACAAACTTGGAGAAGATCCGTGCATTCCTAAAATCGATACCCAAGCGGTATTATATAATTGCTGCGAGTATTACCGGCGCGCTGCTCGTGCTATTTACAATTGTGGCGATTATCGCTGTCAACAAAAGAGAACCCTTGTTAAAGAGTGCGATCGAACGAGCAAAAGCCAAGGCCTTAGAGGACTACCAAATTAAACTTGATATTGAAGACGCCTACTTCTCCGGACTGAAAGAAGTAACTTTCGAAGACATTTCTGCCACTCCGCTGGACGCGGATACGTTGGCGAAAATTGAACTGTTGCGGGTTAGTGTCAAGTTGTTTCCCTTGCTCAGCGGAACAGTGAAACTCGCTAACATGGATATGGAAAACGCCAGTATCACCTTCATCAAAAAAGACAGCGTTACGAGTAATTATGACTTCTTTTTTCGGGAAGATCAAGTCGATACGGCCACCGTTGTGCCTGAAACCGAAAAAGAACCGATTCACCTGGGCAAGCTTGTCAACCGGGTTATCCATCAGGTTCTCTATAAGATTCCCGAAAATATGGACTTAGAAAACTTTGACGTTTCTTACAAAGATGATAGTCTGTTTCACAGGGTAACGGTTCCTCGGGCTAATATCGACAACGGGAACCTGGAATCGACAATTTTAATTAATTCCGACAAGGCTACCTGGCATCTTGATGGGGATCTCAATCCGGGTCGGAACAAGTTATTCTTCCGCTTGTATGCAGAAGACGGAAAAGTCGAACTTCCTCTCCTCCAGGATAAATATGGTTTGCTTGTAAATTTCGATACGGTAGAGGCTGAACTTCAGGATGTCAAATGGAAGAACAGCGATGACCTGCAAATTTCGGTAAGTGGACGACTTGGCAATTTCCTGATAAACCATTGGCGCATTGCATCCAACGACGTCATCATTCCGCAAGCCTTCGCTCAAGCAGAATTCATTATTGGTAAGGACTTTATAGAGTTAGACAAAGGATCGGAAGTTCAGTTGGCTAAAATAACAGCTCACCCTTATGCGAAGCTGACCCTGCAACCGCATAAAATCTATAATTTAGGAGTAGATATACCTGAAATGGATGCTCAAGAGGCCTTTGATTCATTTCCTACCGGGCTCTTTGAATCGCTCGAAGGGATCAAGGTTTCTGGAAAAATGAAATATAGTTTTGATCTGCATCTGGATTCACAGAATCCTGACAGCGTGCAACTGCACTCGGCGATTGAAGAAGACGGTTTCAAGATCAACTCTTATGGAAAGACTGATCTATCGAAAATCAACTCGACTTTCACCTATCAGCCTTACGAAGAAGACGGTCCTGTCCGGAATATTATTGTTGGTCCTGAAAACCCGAACTTTACCCCTCTAAACCAGATATCCCCGACGTTACGCAATGCCGTTCTAACTGCAGAGGATCCAACATTCTTTCAACATGAGGGTTTCGTGGAAAAATCAATCAAAGCATCAATTGCTACTAATTTTAAGGAAAAAGCATTCACCCGTGGCGGCAGTACAATTTCGATGCAACTGGTTAAAAATGTTTTTCTGGACAGGGAAAAGACCTTAGCGAGAAAAGTTGAGGAAATGCTTATTGTGTGGCTAATCGAACATAACGATATTGTGAGCAAAGAAAGAATGTATGAGGTATATCTGAACGTCATCGAGTGGGGAAAAGATGTTTATGGGATTTCGGAGGCTTCACGTCATTATTTTCTAAAAGATCAATCTCAATTGACTGTCGGTGAGAGCATTTTCTTGGCGAGCATCGTCCCCAGCCCCAAAAGAGGTTTGTCGCGCTTTACAAGTTACGGTGGTCTGCAACCTTATCTGACCGGATACTTCCGGCTAATCGGTACGCTGATGGCTAACTCTGGTTATATCCCGAGAGATTCGACGCGAAGTTATGGTTTTTACTCTGTGAGCTTACGAAATGCTGTCCTCCCTTCAAGAGAACCGGAGCCGGACAGCACAATGCAGGACACTGATCAAGACCGGATTGATTTGGAAAGAGAGGTCGATGAGGCCCAACGGCTACTTGAACAGCTTTTTGGTAAGGAAATTGAAGATCAATAAGCATGAAATTACAAATCGATAAAAAGGAATTTGGTCTCATGATCGAGCATGATCAGGTGAAGAAGCGGATCAGACTGATCGGCACACAAATCAATGTGTCATACGAAAAACAGGTTCCTGTTTTTATCGGTGTTTTAAACGGTTGCTTTCTTTTCATGGCTGACCTGATGAAAGAAATTGATATCGCTGCTGAGACCTGCTTTATTAAACTAGCTTCCTATCAAGGTGATCAGCAGCAAGGGGAAATAAAAGAAATCATCGGGTTGTGCGTCGATATTAAAGACCGGGATGTAATTATTGTTGAAGATATTATTGATACAGGGAATACACTGCATTATCTGTTAGAAAAAATTAAGGAACACAAACCCGCATCTGTAGCGATCTGCTCCTTGTTGCTTAAGCCTGCAAAACTACAGCACACTTTCCCCAACCTGGCGTTCGTTGGCTTTGAAATCCCCGACGAGTTTGTTGTCGGTTATGGCATGGACTATAACGGTCTCGGAAGGAACTTAAAAGATATCTATAAAGCGTGTGACTAAATAAGGCTTTATAGTTATATTTGCTGAAAATATACACATCATGACTATTCATAAGGAAGGATATACCTCAATTGCCCTCGGAGTCTTATTTGTTTTTGTCCTCAATGCAATCACTCACTACTATGCTTCTGAAAATCAACTTCTAACTTGGGCCGTGTATATTTTATCAGCCTTTGTACTGATCGCGCTTTTACAATTCTTCCGGAGTCCGAAGCGGACGATAACTCAAGATGAGAAAATTATTTTATGTCCGGCAGATGGAAAAGTTGTTGTTATTGAAGAAACAGAGGAAACGGAATATTTTCAGGATAGAAGGCTGCAAATATCGATTTTCATGTCGCCAATAAATGTCCATATCAACAGGAATCCGGTGAGCGGTATCGTAAAATACTTTAAATATCATCCAGGCAAATATTTAATGGCTTGGAACCCAAAATCCTCGACGCTTAATGAACGTACAACAACTGTTGTAGAAACAGATGGCATCGAAATCCTGTTCCGGCAAATTGCAGGAGCAATGGCCAGGCGAATCGTATGGTATGTAAAAGAGGGACAGACAGTCGACCAAGGTACAGAGTTTGGCTTTATTAAATTTGGGTCGCGTGTTGATGTTTTCCTTCCGATTGGAAGCAAAGTGGCTGTAAAACTGGGTGACAAAGTTAAAGGAGGAATTACAGTGCTAGGTGAAATAAACAATGAAGTTTAGATCTTTAATTTTTCTAAATGCTATACTGGTTGCATCTGCAATTGCTCTAGTTAGTTTCCTTCTTCGACTTGAACTAGCGGAGATTATTGTAATTTTTGTCAGCGCAGCGATAATTAGTTTCGTTATTTTTTACATATTGATGGAGCGCTATGTTTATAGTAAAATAAAAATAATCTATAAACTTATCCATAACCTCAAGCTAGGAAAAGATATAAAAGAAACCTTGGCAGAACATGTAAGTTCGGATCCCATCGGCGATGTTCAGAAAGAAGTTCGAGAATGGGCAAGGGACAAGAAGAAAGAAATTGATGCGCTAAAAAGTCAGGAAAAATACCGACGTGAATTTTTGTCAAATATCTCCCATGAATTCAAGACTCCGCTTTTTGCTATTCAAGGTTATATTGATGCTCTACAGGATGGCTTGATTGAGGAAGACACTAACCTCGCCAATAAGTTTTTAGATAAAGCAACTAATAATCTGGACAGATTAAGTTACCTGATTAAAGACATTGACGAAATATCTAAATTAGAAAGTGGCGAACTTTCGATAAACTTCCAGCAATTTGATCTTTCTATTTTAATTCACGAGGTAATTGAATCATTAGAATTAAAAGCTCAAAAGCATAAAATCAAACTCCACTTCAACGATAAGCCCAAAATACAGTCGATGGTTAATGCTGATCGTGAAAAAGTGAGACAGGTACTGGCAAACCTTCTTTCTAATTCGATAAAATATGGAAAGGAAAACGGCGAAACAGAAATCACCCTCTTCGAACTCCACGATCAAGTATTAATTGAAATCTCAGATGACGGAATAGGCATAGACGAAGAAAATCTCCCAAGGATATTTGAAAGGTTTTATCGAACCGAAAAAAGTAGAGCGCGAGATATTGGCGGCTCGGGTTTAGGTCTATCCATTGTCAAACATATCCTGGAGGCACACCAACAAACCATTTCAGTGCAAAGTAAAGAAGGTATCGGAAGCACATTTAGCTTTACGCTAGGAAAGAAGAGATAGATTAAAACTGCAACTCGATTGTCCCCGAGCTTCCATCCCAGCCTGGTCCTTTTTCCAGCATTTTCTCGATGGTATCAATAAGTTGTTCATCATGACTCGAAACAAACCGAATATTGATCGGCCGAGTATCCTTAACGTCAAAATGAACGGTAACATGTTCACCTGTCGGAATAGCAACGGTTGATATAGACACATGATCCCTAAAAGCATCCCATCCTACTTTCGGAAATAGGTTTCCTTCAACTAAATTTATCGTAACCTTTTCCTGAACACTAACTGCCGTCGCTTGTTGTTTAGTAACATCTTCCCGATTTGTGGCGGGGTTTCTCATCATCCAGAACAGCACGCCGATAACGATGAATAAAAGTCCAGCAATGCTTGCGATAGTTAATCTCTGCCAGGTAAAATAGTTTCTATTTTTGATCTCTTGATGGTTTTCAATCCGAGCAGCAAAACGCTTCTGCAGTAAACTCAACTGTCTATGGTCAACCGTATCCGCAGAACGATACCCATCAATAGCATCTTGTAACAGATTGTCATTTAAAGCTGCACGTTCGAGATCATGCATCTCATCAGGACTTAGTTTTCCTTCTAGATACTGTTGAATATATAATATATCGTAGTGTTGACTCATATATCTTTATCCATGCAAATTTTTAAATTCCGTCTCCCGTTCTGTATATTGCTTTTTACTTGTTTCATCGAATACCCCGTCTTGTCTGCGATGTCTTTATAGCATTTCTGCTCTAGATAGAATAACTTCACACAAACCCTTTGTTCTTCTTTCAATTGCTCTATACATGATTCCATTTTCGATAAATTCTGCTCACGCATACCCTCGCTATCATCAAGATGCGGATATTCGACATTTTCCATAAAAGTTTCTTCTAAAGAAACGGTCTGGTTTTTATCTTCTTTACGTAGCTCCATCAGGCAATGATTTCGAGCCACCGTGTAAAGCCATCCCTTAAAATTATCGACTCTGTGAACACGAAGTTTTTTAATCAGTTCTTCAAAAATCTGCATAACTGCATCTTCACTTTTAACCGGGTCCTTTAAATATTTAAGGCATAATCCGTAGATTAAGTACATATAGGGTTCATAAAGTCGCCCGAGAACCTCCAAATCACCGGTTCGATAGAAATTCTCCAGCATCGCGGTTTCATCTTGTATATATTGTTTGGAGCGTCTGATAGTTCGATACCTTAGTTATCCCAATAATAATCATTTTATTGTTAACAATTTTCATATTAAATTCATAGTTGACAATTTTCCCGTATTTTCGTGCTGATGGAATATAATGGCATAACTCTGACAGAGGACATGGTGTGGGCAGCAACGATTATCTCAATAGTCAGTTTAATTATACGTGCATTTTATTGCCTAACGTTAAGCAGAACCCTGAAAACGGTTGCCGAAGAAAACCGCCACTTAAAGCCTTGGATGGTTTGGATGGCTCTGGTGCCAATCGTAAGTCTTTATTGGAACTTCATCATTGCAAATCGGATGGCTGACTCTTTAACTAATGAATTTTATGATCGGAAAATAGCAGAAGAGGAAAATCCGGGTCGATTATTCGGACTTTCATATGCTATATTCGTTGTTATTGCCAGTTTTCCCCTCATTCCGAGTATATCTTTTGTAGCCGGTATTTTTGCATTGTATTATTTCATTCGCTACTGGGTTAAGATCGATTATTTTAGAATATTAATTATTGAACACCAGCGATTTGTAGATAAAAACAATAAACAAGATGAAATTAGTAGAAATAACGAAATATCTTGAGTCATTAGCTCCACTTCATCTACAAGAGGATTATGACAATTCTGGCCTCATTGTAGGCAACCCCCAAGACGAGATCACAGGTGCGCTCGTGGCACTCGACTGTACCGAAAGAATTGTGGATGAAGCTATCGAACACCACTGCAATCTCATTATTACTCATCATCCCATTGTGTTTCGAGGACTAAAGCGATTCAATGACTCAACTTATGTAGAACGCGTCGTAGCGAAAGCCATCCGGCATCGTATTGCTTTATATGCGGCTCATACCAACTTAGATAATATCCGTGGTGGTGTAAATGCTAAAATCATGGAGCGCCTGGGGATACAAAATCCAGCTATGTTATCGCCGAAAGGAAATGTTTTAAAAAAACTCAAGGTTTTCGTTCCAATAAGCCATTCTGAGGTTGTTAAAAATGCTCTATTTGCTGCTGGTGCCGGCAATATTAGTAATTACTCGGAATGTAGCTTCAGCAGTTCCGGAACCGGAACTTTCTTGCCGAACGAATATGCATTACCGACCATTGGCGAGGCTGGCCGAAGAGAAAACGTACAAGAACTAGCCATAGAGGTCATTTATCCCTATTATAAAGAAAGGAATATTCTAATAGCAATGTATGAGAGTCACCCGTATGAAGAGGTAGCCTACGACATTTATTCACTCGACAACAGCTACCAGGAGGTGGGAGCTGGCATGATTGGAAACCTAGCAGAACCTCAACCGAAAGAAACCTTTCTGTCTTTTTTAAAAGAGCAAATGAATGTACAGGTCATTCGGCACGCGGGACACAAGACTAATAACATCCAACGGGTAGCTGTATGTGGAGGTGCAGGCAGTTTCCTTCTAAAAAACGCGATCAGAGCAGGTGCGGATGTGTTCATATCCTCTGATTTTAAATATCATGAGTTCTTCGATGCTGAAGATAAAATCATGATTGCAGATATCGGACATTTTGAAAGCGAGCAGTTTACGCAAGATTTATTGTTAGAAGTAATACGAAAAAAATTTCCTAACTTTGCAATCCAAATTACTAAAGAAAGCACAAACCCAATAAAATATTACTTTTAATGGAAAAAACTGTAGAGCAGAAATTACAAGCATTGTGGAACCTGCAAACAATTCATACACAAATAGATAAAATTCATCAGGTACGCGGAGAACTTCCAATTGAGGTAGCAGATCTTGAGGACGAAGTCGCTGGACTTGAAACTCGGATTGAAAAGATCAGAACCGATCTTGACGCATCTGAAGACTCTATCGTTAATCGTAAAAATTTAATTAAGGACGCGCAAGCGGCGATTAAGAAATATGAAACCCAGTTGAATGAAGTAAAAAACAATCGTGAATACGACGCGATAGCTAAAGAGATCGAAATACAGGGTCTTGAGATCCAAGTTCTTGAAAAGAAAATTCGTGAAACTGAATTCGAAATCAGCAATAAAACTAGCAAGTACGAAAAGGCACAGGAAGATCTAGAAGAACGTCAGAAAGATCTTGCTGCAAAACGAGAAGAACTTAATAATATTACTGGAGAGACTGAGAAGGACGAGAAAGTGTTGCTTTCCAAAGCCGAGAAAGCTGAAAAGAAAATAGACGAGCGTCTATTGATAGCCTACAATCGGTTAAGAAAAAATGCTAAAAATGGCTTAGCTGTAGTAACTATTGATCGCGATTCTTGCTCCGGTTGTTTTAACCAAATCCCACCTCAAAGACAGTTAGATATTCGTCAACGAAAAAAAATAATCGTGTGCGAACATTGTGGTCGCATTCTCGTAGACGAGGAATTCACTACAGAAGACGCAACAGCATAAGAAAAAGCCCACATAAAACTGTGGGCTTTTTCTTATAAAAATATTTTTCTATCGACATGAGCTTACAAATTCAGGAGCATGAATTTCAAGTAACAGAGAAATTCATGCAATACGTACAGATTGACACCCAGTCTGATCCAAATTCGAAAAGTTTTCCTTCTACAGATAAACAGAAAAACCTTGCGAACCTACTTGTCGAACAACTAACTGAGCTTGGTATCAAGGATGCACACGTAGACAAGCATGGGTATGTTTTTGCTACGGTTCCATCAAATACGGACAAAGATGTCCCTGTTATTTGTTTTTGTGCCCACATGGACACTTCACCAGATTGTAGTGGAACAAATGTACAGCCCATCATTCACCATAACTATCAAGGGCAAGACCTTGTCTTGCCCGACGATGAGACACAAGTCCTGACACCTCAAAACCATCCAGATCTTGCTAAACAATATGGCAATGATATTATTACTGCTAGTGGAACAACGCTACTAGGGGCAGACAATAAAGCCGGCGTTGCTGAAATCATGGATGCAGTGCAACTTCTATTGAAACATCAGGAAATTAAACATGGAGATATTCGCATTTTATTCACACCTGATGAAGAAATAGGCAGAGGCGTTGAAATGTTGGACATGGAAAAGTTAGGTGCCGATTATGGTTATACTGTGGATGGTGAGACCTTGGGGTCTATCGAAGACGAGACTTTTTCTGCTGATGGAGCGCGTATTGTGATTAACGGCAATAGCATTCATCCGGGATTTGCAAAAGGGAAGATGATAAACGCGATAAAAGTAGCAAGTGAGCTGATTTCCAACTTACCAAAAGACCGACTTTCACCTGAGACGACATCTGATAAAGAAGGGTTTATCCATCCAGTTTCCATATCAGGAACTGTCGAGCAAGCCACGATCGATTTAATTATACGCGATTTCGATGATGAATTATTGAAAAAACATAGCGAAGAATTAAGAAGGATCACAAAAGAAACCGTTTCGCAATTTCCTGGCTGTACCTTTGAAATAAGCATACATGAACAATACCGTAATATGAAAAACATCTTGCAAAACCACCCGCAGGTGACAGAAATCGGTGTTGAAGCTATGAAACGATTAAACATAAACCCTATCTTACGCAGTATCCGTGGCGGAACCGATGGTTCTCGACTTTCGTTTATGGGCCTGCCTTGCCCTAATATATTTGCTGGAGAACATGCTTTCCATGGCAAACAGGAGTGGGTTTCAGTGCAAGATATGCAAAAAGCAGTTTTAACAATCATAATGATCGCAAAGCTGTGGGAAGAGAGATCTAATTAAGAGCTTTTTTGTTCGATCTTTTTAAAAAATGAATCACGATAGGTATCACCAATAGGGATCTGCTTTTCACCAATATTAATCTTCCCTTTCTCTATCGAGTCTATTTTATCCAAAGAAACGATATAAGACTTATGAACTCTGACAAAACGTTTGTCAGGAAGTAACGAATCTATTTTTTTTAAATTTTGCAATGTTATAATCCGTTCGTCACCAATATAGATAGAAATATAATCCTTTAAACCCTCAATATAAAGGACTTCATTTAAATCCACCTTTTGCATCTTATGCTCTACTTTAACAAAGAGTATATTCTGAACATTTAACACTTTTTCAATTGCCTTTTTAAAACGTTCAAAAGCAAACGGTTTCAAAAGGTAATCGACTACATTAAGATTGTATCCATCCAATGCATATTCAGGATACGCAGTGGTCAAAATCACTTCGCATTCACCATTCATCCTCTTAAGAAAATCGATACCAGAAAGTTCAGGCATCTGAATATCTAGGAACAAAAGATCAACTTCGCCCCTTTGAACCATTTGCAGGCCTTTTAACGGATCTGTCAAACAATCCAAAAGTACGAGTTCGGGAACTCGTTTAATATAATCACACAAAATATCTAACGCCAGCGGTTCATCATCGATTACAAGACAACGCATTTTGTTAAGTTTTTTTATAAATATAAAAATAATTCACTGCTATAAAACAGTTCTTTATCATCAACCATCAGACTATACTGATTAGGATATCCCAACTCCAAACGTCTCTTTAGATTCTCGAGCCCGATTCCACTCACCTGATCTTTATTCAATTTGTTTTTGAAATTAGACACTTTAAAGTGAAGTCTATTATTCACCACCTCTATCAAAATTCGAATTGGATATTCTTTATTGGTAACGACTCCATGCTTAAATGCGTTTTCCAGGAAGGAAATAAGAAGGAGAGGCATTATCCTAAGTTCCATATTTTCAATATCGATTTTATAATCGATAGCAATCTCCTCCTTAAATCGTAGCTGCTGGAGGGATATGTAGTTCTCCATATAAGCGATTTCATCCTTTAATTGCACCCTATCGTCGTCACTCTCTTGCAACATATAACGCATAATGCCTGAAAGCTTTAGAATAGCTTCTGGAGCTTTATCTGACTTATGATAGGTTAACGAATAAATATTATTAAGTGAATTAAACAGAAAGTGCGGATTAATTTGAGATTTTAGAAAAGACAATTCAGCCGCTAATTTTTCATTCTCCAACATTCTCTTCTCCCTCTCCTGAATAAAAAAATTATGCGTTAAGCGTAAACAGAAACTTAATAAGACAAAGAACAAGCTAACAAGTCCCGCAGACCATAAATACTGAGTATCTGTATATCGTTTATTATAATTCTCACCATAGTACATAACATCCGATTCATAAATCAATGCCACTCCATACTTTATGAGTACGGATACTACGATGATTACCAGTAATCTGTAAGAACCTTTATAATATCTTTTCTTACTTAAAATAAACGGCGTAACAAAGAAATAGCTCAAATAAAATATCGAAATATTCAGTAGCCCGTAACCAAAAATCACTAATTCACCCGCCTTATGCGACGTAACCAAATAAAAAACGAACAGCAACAGCAGCCAAATAATGGTCTGAATAATGAAGGAGTTTCGTTGATTCATCATGCATTTTTCATAAATATCTATAAAATCAGCCAGTTCGTCTATTAAATTTTATATTATCAGAGCCTTATTGTTTATTTGTATCATCCAATATAGGACAGAATAACAGCATTCCCATTATGAAACGGTCTTTTTTTAATATATCCCCGTACTTGCTTTTGTTAGTACCGATCTTTTTGGCTTTAGCCTTAATACTTATAAACTCAGACACCAATATGATTGCTGAAGAAGGATCAATTAGTGCTTCGTTCATTCAAATTCCAAGCGTCAATATAATTCAGGTTGTCAGCAGTATATTCTAATAGTTTTACTAAATAAAAAAGCTTCGGAAATCCGAAGCTTTTTTATTTAGTAAAAGATATGATCCTTTAATGGATTTCTTCTTCTTTCGTAATCTTAGCACGAAGGTATTCCCGATTGAGACGGGCAATGTTTGTAAGTTTAATCCCTACCGGACATTCTATCTCACAGGCTCCCGTATTTGTACAAGAACCAAAGCCTTCAGCGTCCATTTGATCCACCATAGCCTGAGCTCTTTCAACACGTTCTGCTTGACCTTGAGGAAGAAGGGCGAACTGCGATACCTTGGCGGAAACAAATAACATCGCTGATGAATTTTTACAAGCCGCCACGCAGGCTCCACAACCAATACATGTAGCAGAATTAAATGCCTCATCAGCCTTAACCTTTGGTATCGGGTGAACATTTCCATCGACGATGGCTCCTGTGTTTACTGAAACAAAGCCCCCTGCTTGTTGAATACGATCGAATGCTGTACGATCGACAGCCAAGTCTTTGAGAACTGGAAAAGCTGCTGCTCTCCAAGGTTCAATTACAATCGTTTGCCCGTCATGAAAGCTTCGCATATGTAATTGACAAGTCGTAATACCCTCTTTTGGTCCATGAGGTCGACCATTAATATACAAGGAACACATACCACAGATACCCTCGCGGCAATCGTGATCAAAATAAATCGGGTCTTCACCCTTTCTTGTTATTTCTTCGTTGACAACATCGAGCATTTCCAAGAATGACATGTCGTCTGATATATTTTTCGCTTCATATGTATGAAACTTACCTCGAGTATTCTCGTCTTTTTGACGCCATACCTTTAGCGTCAGATTCATTGTTGCACTCATTTTCTTATAGATTAGAGATTCATCATCTATTTATAACTACGTTGAGTTAATTTAACATTCTCGAATTGCAGTTCCTCTTTATGCAATTGTTCGGTTCCATTCGGCTGATATTGCCAAGCTGCAACATAAGCAAATTCATCATCTTTACGTTTGGCTTCCCCTTCTTCAGTCTGACTCTCCACACGGAAGTGACCGCCACATGACTCAGAACGATTCAACGCATCATCGACCATAAGTTCGGCCAACTCCAAGAAATCAGCTACTCGTCCAGCTTTCTCTAGCGACATATTCAGTTCTTCATTTGCCCCTAACACACTAACATCTTCCCAGAACTCTTTTCTAAGGTCTTGAATTAAACCTTTTGCTTTCGTCAACCCTTCTTCAGTTCTCGCCATCCCACAATACTCCCACATGATATGACCGAGTTTCTTATGAATGTCATCAACTGTCTGCTTACCCTTCATGCTAAGCAACTTGTTAACACGCTCTTCGACTTCCTTTCTTGTATTTTCAAAAGCAGGATTTTTATCATCTACCGGATCAAATCCCTGACTAGCTAAATAATCACCAACAGTATACGGCAACACAAAATAACCATCTGCAAGCCCTTGCATTAAGGCTGACGCACCCAAACGATTAGCACCATGGTCAGAGAAATTACATTCGCCAAGTGCATATAACCCTGGTACAGTTGTCATCAAATTATAATCAACCCAAAGTCCGCCCATAGTGTAATGAACAGCTGGATAAATCCGCATCGGCTGCTTATATGGATTTTCATCTGTGATTTGCAAATACATATCAAATAGATTCCCATATTTCGCACGAACAGCATCCTCTCCTAAACGCTTGATGGCGTCCGCGAAATCCAAATAGACAGCTACGCCAGTCTTACCTACACCTCTTCCCTCATCGACCATTTCTTTCGCATTTCTGGAAGCAACATCGCGTGGAACTAAGTTTCCGAAGCTCGGATATTTTCGCTCTAAATAATAATCGCGATCCTCTTCTTTAATATCACTTGCTTTGAGCTCACCTTTTCGTAATCGTTCGGCTAGTTCTACTGTTTTAGGCACCCACACACGCCCATCGTTCCGTAGTGATTCAGACATCAATGTCAATTTAGATTGATGATCACCTGTAACTGGAATACAAGTAGGGTGAATCTGGGTATAACAAGGGTTTGCAAAGAAAGCTCCCCTTTTATGAGCTCTCCATGCTGCGGTAACATTACATCCCATAGCGTTCGTTGATAAGAAGAATACGTTCCCGTAGCCGCCAGTGCATAATAAAACTGCATGTGCCGCATGAGACTCAATCTTACCTGTTATCAAGTCTCTAGTTATTATACCACGAGCATGACCATCGATTGTGACCACGTCAAGCATCTCATGTCGTGTGTAACTCTTAACTGTACCCTTTTTAATCTGACGATTTAATGCTGAATATGCCCCTAGCAACAATTGTTGTCCTGTTTGTCCGCGCGCATAAAATGTTCTGGACACTTGTGCTCCACCAAACGACCGATTATCCAACATCCCACCGTATTCGCGAGCAAAGGGCACCCCCTGTGCCACACATTGATCGATTATATTTGCTGAAACTTCAGCTAAACGATACGTATTCGCTTCACGCGAGCGGTAATCGCCCCCTTTGATAGTATCATAAAACAAACGATAAACACTATCACCATCATTTGTATAGTTTTTAGATGAGTTAATCCCACCTTGCGCTGCGATCGAGTGCGCACGTCGTGGGCTATCCTGATAGCAGAACGTTGTTACATTATACCCCAGTTCCCCGAGGGATGCTGCTGCCGAAGCGCCCGCTAAGCCCGTACCTACGACTATAATATGATACTTACGTTTGTTGGCAGGGTTGACCAACTTTAAATTAAATTTATGCTTAGTCCATTTTTCCGCTAATGGACCTTCTGGAATCTTAGAATCTAAAATCATTTTGAATTTTTTATTTTCAGCATAACGAAATGCTAACCATTAACAACGAAAAAAGAATACAAAGGCATTGCAGCGAACCCTAAAGGTATTAAAATACCAAATATCCAAAATCCAATCCACCTAATTATTGGGGCATATCGATTATGGTCGAAGCCGAGGGTCTGAAAAGCTGATCTAAATCCATGAGCCAGGTGAAAACCTAATGCTACCATCGCCAACACATAGAAAATTACAAGAATTACATTTTGGAAAGCAAAATTAACTTGCTTATATAAATCTTTCGCTCTCATAATCTGATTGTCAGAGTCAATATAATTGACATAACCTGCAAATTCAGCTTCTGATATCTCATTAACCTGGGTATCCCCACTTTGTAAGTTAGTTACATACTCAACATAAGGCGTACCACCCCAATGGTATTTATACCAGAAATTACTCATATGAGTAACGATAAATATCAAAATGATAGTCCCCAAGATGCCCATGTTTCGTGAATTCCAAGGGCTATTCGCCGCTCCATTATAAGATGCGTATGCAACTGGTCTAGCCTTTCTATTTCGTATCGTAACGATTAAAGCATACACTGCATGGAGCACAATCGTCGCATAGAGGCCGTAAGAGATAATTTTTATGGGACCAAAGCTTGTCATGAAGTATGCGTATTGGTTAAATGCCAATCCGCCATCATCCTTGAATAATTGCAAATTCCCAATCAAATGAACAACCAGGAATAGGCTTAGAAATATCCCTGTTAAACTCATGATAAGTTTCTTCCCTATCGTAGAGGAAAGTAAATGATTGAAACGACTCATTTTTATGGCTTGTTTTTAATTATGGTAAGCAAAATTATCCATTTGTATTCAATTCTGTAAAACTTTTGTAAAAATAAAACAATTTAGAACTGTTCTAATCTGCAAAAAAAAAGAGGCTGAACGCTTATCTAGCGATTCACCCTCTTTTCTACGTCGTAATCGACGCGTAAACTATACAATTACACTCCCTGCTATTCCGTCGGGAACGTTAATGTAGCCATTCCTCCGTCTGGTGTAATCCCTTTAATGGTAATTACATTTGCATTCTTACTTAAAGCCTGACCGATTTGATCAATATTGCTTACAGCTGTACCATTTATACTTGTTATTACCAACCCTTTAGGCACACCGTATTTGGCAAAAAGCCCACCTTGGCGGATACTAGTAACAACAACTCCGGCATCTACACCAAGCTCCTTCTTTTGTGCGGCCGTCAATTCTTTGAATCCAGCCCCCAAGCTATTGTATAATTGTGTAGCTGATTTACTTGATTCAGCAGTATCTGCTGTCTCTGCGTTTGTTATTTCCTGCAAAGTAATCGTTGCTTTCCGCTTCTTCCCTTCTCTTAAGTACTCTAATTCAATTTTATCTCCCGGACGTAAACGACCAACTCGCTCTTGTAAAACAGAAGAACTTGTAATTAATTTACCGTCAATATGGGTAACAATATCGTCTGCTTTTATTCCGGCTTTATCAGCGCCACCACCCTCTACAACATCACGAACATACAACCCATTGAATTCACTTACCTCTAATTCCTTTGCCACCTCAGTATTCAGCTCAACAAACGTAATTCCTACATAACCACGTTTAACTTCGCCAAACTCTTTGAAGTCATTCGCTATCTTCTTAACTAAGTTCACCGGTATCGCGAAGCCGTATCCAGCATAATATCCGCTAGGTGAAGCGATTGCTGAGTTAATTCCAATCAATTCGCCATTAGCGTTTACTAATGCACCACCGCTATTACCTCTGTTAATTACAGCATCCGTCTGAATAAAAGATTCAATCGCCGCATTTACCGGCATTTCATTAGGATTTTCTTGATATTGACGGCGCAAATCATCTTGCCCTAAAAGATTAAGAGACCTCCCCTTGGCACTAACAATACCAGCAGTAACGGTAGACTCCAAACCCAAAGGATAACCAACCGCTAAAACCCATTCACCGATATTCACATCGTCTGAGTCTCCAAGCTTAACGATTGGCAAAGACTTGGACGATGATACTTTTAACAATGCCAAATCAGTATTAGGATCTCTACCTATCAATTTAGCTTCCAAAACACGCTTATCAGTAAGCTTAACTTCTATCTTGTCCGCTCCCTCTACTACGTGATTGTTTGTCACGATATAACCATCTGTAGAAATTATAACGCCAGAACCTGACGCACGGGAAGGCTGACTTTGTCCTCTACCTCTTGGAACCCCAAAAAATTCTTCAAACATATCTCCGAATGGCGAAGATTGCATACGCTGACGACTTTTCGCCTCGTAGGTTGTTACAATATGAACAACTGCAGGCGATACTGCCGCACTTGCTTGTGTAAAGTCAGGATTCCCCGTTGAAGAATTAATCTTTAAAGGATTATTAGCAAAATAAACCTCTTGCTTCTCTTCAAAGCTCATATTCTCCACTTGTTTGTTTTCAAACAATTTATAACCACCTATAGCAAGAAGGCCTCCTACCATAGCGATCAAAACTGTCATTCCGATTTTTTTCATATTCATTTATTTATTCAAGTATTTCTAAAGTGGGAACCACTTTATTGTTTTATAAAGATTAAAAATATTAACTAGCACAAATTTACCATTTAGAGACCATTGTTTGCAAATCGCTTACAGATCTTTTCTGTTAAATAATGTTAAACGAATCCAGCTACCATTATTTAATGACATTAAAATTAGAAGTCGACAATCAATATTTTGTTTAAATTTGAAAATGCAATCAATTCATTTTTTTAAGTATCAAGGTGCTGGCAACGATTTCATCATCGTCGACAATCGAGAAAAAAACATTCAACTCAGTCAGGAAAAAATCAATCACCTTTGCGACCGGCGTTTTGGTATTGGTGCGGATGGATTCATGTTGCTACAAAACAGTGCTGAAGGCGACTTTGAAATGATCTATCACAACGCCGATGGCCAACTCGGAAGCATGTGTGGCAATGGAGGCAGATGTATTGTTGCTTTCGCAAAGAAAATAGAAATAGTAAGTGATCATGCCGACTTTATAGCCATAGACGGACGTCATACTGCATCAATCAACGACGAAGGAAATTGGGTGTCACTAAAAATGCAAGATGTTGATCAGATTCAAATAATCGACAAGTCTTACGTTTTAGACACCGGTTCACCACACTATGTAAAATTAGTTAACGAGCTGGAAGCAATGGACGTAAAGCACGAAGGAGCCAGTATCCGCAATTCAACCCCTTACAAGAAAGACGGAATTAATGTAAATTTCGTAAGCCCTGAAGAAGATGGTTACTTCGTACGTACATTCGAGCGTGGTGTTGAAGATGAGACTCTTGCTTGTGGCACCGGTGTAACCGCTGTTGCTTTAGCGATGGCATATAAAAAGGGTGAAAATGGCCAACTAAAAACCCCTATCCGTGCCCTTGGCGGGAATCTGCTCATACGCTTTCATGCGGACAATAACCATTTTCGGGATATCTATCTTGAAGGTCCTGCTGAATATGTTTTTGAAGGCACAGTTACTATTTAACCAAGCTAATTTTTGTTACATATAATTTCACTTTTTGTATCTACGATTTTTATTGAAAAATGAAGGCGTTCTTACAAACTCTATTTATTTCTCCCTGTTTACTTTTCATATCAGCATGTTCGGAACATAACATTTTTGAACCGACAGCTCCCCAGACTAGTCTTTCTGGTGACAGTAACTATGTCCCCCAACAAGTCTTAATTTCAGAAATTTTAGCTGACCCTAAGTCGGACGGGGTAGAATTCATTGAAATATACAATCATTCAGATCAAATTATCGATCTCCGTTCGCTGGAAATTACAACGGTAAACTCTAGCGGAAAACGAAATCGGCTGCATCAAGTCAGTAAAGAGTCCGTTTACCTGTACCCTGGCTCCTATAAAGTACTAAGTAAAGATTCACAGATTCTTCAGGAACATTACCCTTCTCAGGTTCCCCAGAGCTTCCAGTCTATGGAAACTTTCCCAACTTTGACAAACACCCAAGGCGCTGTCCTCCTATTTAGGAACGAGCAGCTGGTTGACAGTCTTTCCTACCATGAAAAAATGCACGATGCCTTTATTAAAAACCCAAAAGGCGTTTCTTTAGAAAGAGTTGACTTCAATACCCCTACAAATATTCCTGGAAATTTTATTTCTGCCGCAGCAAATCATGGGTATGCAACACCCGGTTATCAAAATTCACAAGCTCTCAATCAGGATACTCAATCATATGGCGTCTATCTAATTAATAAAAA
This sequence comes from Pedobacter indicus, assembly GCF_003449035.1. Lineage (NCBI taxonomy): Bacteria > Pseudomonadati > Bacteroidota > Sphingobacteriia > Sphingobacteriales > Sphingobacteriaceae > Albibacterium > Albibacterium indicum. Next base: position 924,811 of record NZ_QRGB01000001.1, on the reverse strand, counting down.
GTTCGCACCGGAAAAAGAAGACAATTTAGAGTTGCATATTGGCTTCGAAAAAGGGGGTAAAATGGCAAACGTATCGGTTTATAGTTCCAGTGGAATTTCAGTAAAAAAACTTCTTAGCAACCACCGTCTAGGAACCCGAAACCTCGTCAATTGGGACGGTACGGACGATCAAGGAAAGCCTGTGCCATCAGGGGTATATTATGTTTATACCGAATTATATAGTTCTATAGGACAAAGAGAATCTTTTAAAGAAGCCTGTTTATTGTTAAGGTAATCTGACATAGTCCCAATTTTATTTTCAAAAAGCATATATTTGCGGCGATGGAAGAACGTATTATTATCATCGGATCAAATGGTCAGATTGGAACCGAGTTAGCCGCCGCCCTCCGCCAAAAATTCGGAAATGAAAGCATTATAACTTGCGACATCAAAGCACCGACTCAGCTTGATCCCTTTGCAAACTTCGAGATAGTCAATGTACTTGATCAACAAGCATTGAAGGCCCTATTTGAGAAGCACAAACCAACCCAGGTTTACCTGCTTGCAGCACTTCTGTCAGCCACTGGTGAACAATTTCCGAAAAAAGCATGGGAACTCAACATGGATGGACTTATTAATATACTCGACCTTTCCGTCGAATATAAAGTATCGAAAGTCTTCTGGCCCAGCTCAATTGCCGTCTTCGGCCCTCACTCTCCAAAAGACCAAACCCCCCAATATTGCATTATGGATCCCAGTACGGTCTATGGATTCAGCAAGTTAGCCGGCGAACGGTGGTGTGAATACTATCACCAAAAACACCGTTTAGATATAAGAAGCATTCGTTATCCTGGCTTAATCAGTTGGAAAGCGGCACCGGGGGGAGGAACTACTGATTATGCTATTCATATTTTCCACGAAGCTCTATTATCTGGGAAATACGAGAGTTTTCTTTCTGAGAACACGAGACTACCGATGCTTTACATGGATGATGCTATTGCCGGCACTTTACAAGTAATGGATGTCCCTGCAGAAAATCTTCGGATTCGCTCTAGTTATAATCTCACTGGTCCAAGTTTTACACCATCCGAATTAGGAGAAGAAATACAAAAATATTTACCCGATTTCCAACTAAGTTACACGGCTGATGATCCTCGACAACAAATAGCTGATAGTTGGCCAAAATCTATCGATGATAGCTACGCAAGAGAAGATTGGGGTTGGAATCCTGAATTTGATCTTTCTGCAATAACAAAAGAAATGTTGACAAACCTTAGAAAACAACAATAAAATGGGAAGAGCCTTTGAATTTAGAAAAGAACGGAAGTTTAAGCGCTGGGCTAAAATGGCCGTTCAGTTCACACGTTTGGGCAAAGAAATAGCGATGGCAGTTAAAGATTCAGGGCCACATCCTGAATCGAACTCACGCTTACGAACGGCTATTCAGAATGCGAAAGCTGTGAACATGCCGAAAGACCGGATCGAGGCGGCTATCAAAAGAGCCTCTGAAAAAGATTCGAATTCGTATGAAGAACATATTTATGAAGGCTACGCTCCCCACGGAGTTGCAATTCTAATAGAGACAGCAACCGACAATATTAACCGAACCGTCGCGAATATCCGCAGTTACTTCACCAAAGCCGGAGGATCACTCGGCAAGACAGGATCGCTAGATTTTATATTTCAACGCAAATCCGTGTTCCGTTTCAAAGTTGGCGAAGATGTCGATCTCGAGGAATTCGAGCTCGAACTCATTGACGGAGGCTTAGAGGAACTCTATGTCGAAGATGACGAGGAAGGCAATGACGTCGTTGTCGTTCAAACTTCCTTTGAAGATTTTGGAAATATGCAAAAACTTCTAGAAGGCAAAGGCTTAGAGGTCACTGCTAAATTAGAACGCATTACGCTTTCGTCAACAGAGATCGGCGAAGAAGATGCCGCAGATATTCTGAAACTTATCGATAAGATTGAGGAAGATGATGATGTTCAGGCGGTTTACCACAACATGGCTTAATCCATCACATTGCCACCCACGAAAATAAACGTCAGGCTCATTGTGCATCAAGTACCCTTAGCACATTGAGCCCCAAAATCTTTTGGATATCTCCATCGCTATACCCTCTTTCGACTAACGCTTTTGTAATATTCGGATAGGCTGACACATCATCTAAACCTTTGGCAGTTGATTCTACCCCGTCAAAATCGCCACCCAATCCGACATAATCAATACCCACCAAGTTAACAATGTAGTCAATATGATCAATCACCACGCTTAGTTCAGGACGAACCTGTTCCTTTGCTTCAGCAGACAGCTTATCAAATTTGCCATCCCCCTTCACATTCTTTTTTTGCTCCTTTTCCGGAACCGTCACAGCATATAAGCTATCTACTTTACGATTATAACCTTCTTCTAAAAAACCAGAATAAAAATTAATGCAGATCACACCATCGTTCTCCGCAATTGCCTTGATCTGCTCATCTTTTAAATTTCGTGGCACAGGTGCTATTGCATACACGTTACTATGCGATACAATTACCGGTTTTGAAGTCGTTTCTATTGCATCATAGAATGTTTGCTCACCAACATGTGATAGATCCACCATCATGCCGATTTTATTCATGTAGCGAACCACCTCACGACCAAAATCAGTCAACCCTTTATGTTTGATCTTCGATTTAGGGTTCGTTTCATCAGATGCAGAGCTCGCCCAGTCCGTACTATTATTCCAGGTCAGCGTTAAATACCGTACCCCGCGATCATACAGATTTTGAAGATAACTCAAATCATCCTCAATCATGTGTCCCCCTTCCACACCCATCAGAACCGCTAATTTGTTTTCTTTGGCAGCGGAAAGGACATCCTCTTTAGTCGTCGCTAATTGTAACTTGTCGGGGTTTTCAGCAACAATTTTTGTTAAAGCGTCAATTTGTTGATTCGCGAAATTATACGCCCTCCCTTTTCCATAATCTCCCCCACACCATACTGAAAAGATTTGAGCATTAACCCCTCCTTCAAAAAAACGGGGAATATCGGTATGCCCACTAGGGACATGATTGGCAATGTTCTTTCCCTCCATAATAGAAGAAATTAATACATCGTTATGTGTATCTATTACGATTGACGCTTGATGTAGACTATCTGCACGTTGAGCAATACTACCTAACGGCCAAGCAATTACCATTACAACAAATAAGAAAAAAGGGTTTCGCATAGTTAAAACTACAAAAAACCCTTTAAACTTTTATAAATAATCCCAAGTAAAAACTTAAGACATGCAAGAATTAAGATTCGGTAAGAATACGTTTCTTCGTGTTAACAGGCTGTGGGATCTTTACATAATACCCTGTACCGTCGTATTCTCTTTTCAAAGGATGCGTCTGGCAAGCTGCAGAACAACAACCCTCTAACTGCTCCCCACAAGCATCACACTGCGTGAAATGCTCATTACACTCAGGATTTGCACAGTTGATCATTTTGTTAGTTTTGGTACCACAATTTCTGCAGGTAGATATTACCGTCGGATTTACACGGTTTACATCCACTGCCACCCGATTGTCAAATACATAACATTGTCCCTCGAAATCTTTACCCTCGGCTTCTTTCCCATATTTTATAATACCGCCGTGTAATTGGTAAACCTCTTTAAACCCTTCTTTCAACAACAATGCTGACGCCTTTTCACACTTAATTCCGCCAGTACAATAAGTCAATATCTTTTTGTCTTTATACTGTGCCAGTTCATTGATTTTTGCAGGGAAGTCACGGAAATTTTCAATATCCAGAGTTACCGCATTCTTAAATCTCCCCAAATTATGCTCATAATTCGAGCGCACATCCAACACCACCACATCTTCCTGATCTTTCATTTCCAAGAAGTCTTTCGGCTCAAGATGAATACCCGTTTCTTTATTTGGGTCAATGAGATCAGGGTTCCGAAGACCCGAATGTACAATCTCTGATTTATAACGACAATGCATCTTAATAAACGACGGCTCTTCTACGTCATCGATTTTGAAATCGGTTTTCGCAAAGCGCTCATCTGCATGAATGCTTGCCATGTATTGTTTACAGGACTCAACCGTACCTGAAACCGTACCATTCAATCCTTCGTCGGCAACAATAATCCTCCCGACCAAGTTCAGACTTTTACAAAAAGCGAGGTGCTCAGCAGCAAATTCTTCTGCATTCTCTATTGGGCTGTAGCAATAGTACAGCAAGGTTTGATATTTTTCCATAAATTCATTGATACCGCTGCAAACGGCGTTTAATGTTAAATAATGCGCAAAGATAAAAAAAATTGAAGTAAATTCACTCTCAAAGAAAGCGAGTTATGCTCAAATTACCGTCCCTCAATACCCTTTGGTTAAGTCTTCGAAATATACTTATCCGTTTCCCTTTACAAACCCTAATCGCACTGTTTGCCATGGTCTTATGGCTATCCGTCGCAGATCACTACGCCAGCGAACACATCAATATGGTTCATAAGCTTATCGCCTTAAGCTTAGTCGCTTTTACCTTTTCTTTATCTTTTGAATTATTTTCAGAAAGCCGGGTACTACCTCGTTACATGAGCTGGTTAATACAACTCATTGTAATCGGTCTAAGCTACAGTATAACATGGTTTATTTATCCCGAATATTTTCAAAAAGACGTCCTTAAAATTATTCTCCTGATTCTGGCAGGTCACCTATCCGTTTCCTTCAGCGCTTACATAAATAAATCTAACCCTCAGGCATTTTGGCATTTTAACAAGGTACTTTTTCTCCGTTTTTTTACGTCCGTCTTATTTTCGATCGTACTTTATATCGGTTTGGCAGTCGCTCTATATACAACCGAAGCACTGTTCCAGGTTGATTTCGATGGCGATATCTATTACAAGCTATTCATTCTAATCGCCGCAGGGTTCAACACGTTGTTTTTTCTGGGTGGAATTCCAACAAATTTAAACGAATCCACCGAACATAATGACTATCCCAAAGCACTAAAGATTTTCACCCAATATGTCCTCATTCCGCTGCTGACTGTCTATCTAGCAATTTTATTGGTTTATGAACTCAAGATAATTATTAGCATGCAGCTTCCCGATGGTCTGGTCTCAATTCTGATTATGGGATATGCAGTTTTTGGAATATTATCATATCTGCTGATCTATCCGATACGGGAAACGGAAGAGAACGCATGGATAAGTCGATTTTCTAGACTATTCTTTTGGTTTATGCTGCCGCTGCTAATCCTCCTGTTCATTGCCATCCTTGTCCGTATCGGGGACTATGGAATTACCGAAATGCGCTATTTCGTTTTCATATTGGCACTATGGTTAAGTTTTGTGACGTTTTATTTTATTACAAAGAAGAAACCCAATGTCAAGATTATTCCAATCAGTCTATTTATAACAACTATTTTCTCCATCAGCGGTCCCCAGAGTGCAAGCAGTATCTCAAAAAAATCGCAGTTGTCGCGATTTTCAAAACAAATAATGTTAAAAGAAAAAAGCGAAGAAAATGCTTCCATTATCAACTACTTGGTACGTTTTCATGGACTTATATCACTAGAATCGTTCATTTCACAAAATACTGCTACAATACAAAATCAGATCATCAGCACAAAGGACTCGTTACGAAATTCAAATTTCCAAAAACAAACACGCTTATTGGACACAGCCTTTTCAATGTTAGCAATCGACCGCCACCCCTTTGCGCAAACAAGTATCAGCTTCATCAATAGTGAAAATTACCTCCGTAGTAGTGATTTCGAAATAGCTTTTTGGAGAAACAATCATTCTGGAGAGGACGGCGTAGAAACACCAGCAGGCATCATAACCACCGCATATCCTAATGAAGAGAGCTTTTACGTCATATTTAATGGGAATGACAGCGTGTCCCTCGATATAAAAGCTTTCCAAACATCTCTCCGATATAAATATGATTCGTTGAAAATTTCGAATCAAAGCTCTAATACCGAGAGAACGATTAATGAAATTAAAGCTCCCAGAGACTGGATGATGCTCGAAGGAGAAAATGCAAAATACCGTGTTCAGATGCAAGTCGAAAGAATCACCATTGATAATAAGAATAATACGGAACAACGAATTTATTTCCCATATTTTTCAGCTTATATACTGATAAACGAGAAGTAGTATAACGAAGAATCAAACTTTAAGAGATCACATATAAAGGAGGGAAAAATTAATTTTGCTCAATGAGCATCTTCGATACATGAAAGAACTAACATTTCATTAAACCTTGTATGAATATATTACAAAAGAATTCAAATTCTACCTTCATCAAAGAGGCCTTATATCTTCCGTTTTCGAATAAAATGTATCTAAAGCGATAGAATCTGGCTTATAGGCTGAGATTAATTTAAATATTCCATCCAGCGGAAACTTCTTAAGTGTATCTAATTGAGCTTCCCGATCAACGATATGTTTAACACTATTACCATCAGTATCAAGATATAGTAATTCCGAATATAGTAGTTGTTCTTCAGCCGCCACCCAGTCCAAAAGCAAATCTCCATCATTTATTAATTTGGCAGAATTAAATGTTCTATTCACCAAAAAACTACTATACTGTTCACCATAAGAGCGTCCCGAAGTCTGAGTAGGTACCGAATGATTGCCCATCTTGTCATACAATACTATTTCAAAATGATGCAAGCCCTCTGTCATGTTTTCCAACAAAACTCGAACAGTATCGATATTCGAAGTTTTGGTCACCAATGCAGAAGTTGAATCCCGATAATTATTCCAATATAATTTATAACTGTTAACTTTTGGATCCGACAATAATAGCCAAGATATCTCGACACGATGGTTTCCTCCCCGTACTATAACCGAATCAGCTTTGCCGATATAAATAGTTTCCCCCTCATCGATAAATTGTCGATAATTATCATCTAACTTTTTACAGCTAATCAAAAAAATAATAGACAATACGAAGAGAAATATATTTTTAAAATATTTTTTCATGATATTCAATGCTTATTTATAGATAACAAAAAAACTATTCTACCGGTGCTCCCCACAATGTAAGCTCCTGTAAAATAAATCCAGCTTGAGACGACCAACTATCCATTACTTTCACTCGAATATACCGATAAGCTTGTTCATAATTTGAAAATGTAAAATCCTCACCGGCAAGCCCAACTGCAATATCTTCTGCGCTATTCTCTCCCATAGGAAGTCCAGAGGGTTTTATAGACTCAAATCTATCTAACAGTGTCCAGCTATCCCAAGATCCATCAATTCCAGGGTCATTACTCCCCCATATTTCAAAAACTCGGGGTGTCAAGTTCCCAAAGAAGTAGCTATAACGCGTACCGCTTTGAGCAGGGCTAGGGAAGACCTTCATTCTACCAATTTGATACTTCTTTCCCAAATCAATGGTAAACCACCAAGGAAAAGCAAAGCCTGTATATTCTTGTAGAAAAAAATTACTTCCTGCTGCAGTACTAGGTCCATCCCATAAATTTTTCAGCTGCCTTGTTGCGAATTTTGGCACGTAGTAATCGTTATCAAGTTGATAGTGTTTCATCAAGGTCTTATCAATTTCAACTTCATATAAGGGCGTAATTGTTTGAAATAATGTATCTGAACGGTTTTGCCATTTATCAGTAAAATAAAAAGCAAACTCCTGCGGCTCAGCTCCTAAACCTCGAAAAGAAAAGCTTGGGTTTATCTCTGTTGACAACGTGTATAGTTTATCATATATCTCCCATTGACCCACACTATCTTTGGTTAAGAAATATAATACATACTCATTCTCTAGCTCATTATCGTATTTAACATTTACCCCTCCAAAATCTTGAGTTGGTAAAAGTGAATTAAAAGCTAGTTCTATCGGAGATATGAGAGGTTTTATTTTTACTGAAATCGGATCGGATTTCATTTCTGAACGATTAACTGTATAAAGAAAAACTTCCCTTTCGTTGGTACTGGTAAAACCTTCTAGTTTAACAAACCCTTTAAAAACTGACGATTTAACCTTCTTTGTAACGCCATTGTCTAATGTGTACTCGGCTTCTACATATAATAATTCAGAGTCATCGGGCAAAGCATATGAAATGGTCGCTGCTCCATGGTCATTCTTAACTGAAATATCACTCACTATAGAAGGCTTATCTCCTTTTTGAACTAATGGTTCCAGCTTTCTTTCATTACAAGAAAAAAAGCCAAACAAGCATATAGAAAAAAATAAATATACAAATCTCATATTTAATTAAATTAATTACCAACCGGGGTTTTGCACTAAATTTTTATTTACTAATAGGTCACGCTCGCTTATAGGCCAGAAATAGTCCCTTAAACTAAAGTCTGGTTTGAAAATCAACCTCTCCCGATAGTACCCTTCAGTTGAAGATTGGTCTACATCCCAGCCAGAGATAGGTTTAGACCCTTCTTCTACAGCTGTTTTCCAACGTCTGATATCCCAAAATCTATGTCCTTCAAAAGCTAATTCAATCGATCGCTCTCTTTGAATAATTTCCCGTAAACCTTCTTTCGTCGTATATTTTGTAGGTATACGAGAGAACTTGGACCACGACTCTTGAACCGTAGGTATTCCTGCACGCTCCCTAATAATATTAAGAAACTCGTAAACTTCGTCACTTGGACCATACGCTTCATTCATGGCTTCAGCATACATCAAATACAAATCAGTTAGGCGCAGCATTACCCATGGATAATTAGTAGAATTCCAAGTACTCCTGTCAACCGAAGTGTTAGTATAATAATTCAGCTTTTTGGGATAATATCCGGTTACCGAATGATAACTTATGCCTGTTTTACCCCCATACTGTCCTACTTTCCCTTCAAACCAATACGTATTATTATCGTCATATTTACCTTGACCATACCAGATACCTCCATCGAAACCTAAACCTCCATAAAAGCGGGGTTCGCGATGAAAGTTCAGAGCCGCTGTTGTATAACCCTGTTTGATATTGTATCTCTCTTCTTCCGTTGCCACCCTCAAATCAAACCTTTCGGCATAATGCCAAGTATGATCTTCCTCAATTGGGACCCCGTGTTCACTATAAAATTGTTCGACGATCTTTAATGGTACACTAAGAACCCCATTCGGTAACGTATATAATCTTTGACTAGCATCTAACGCACGAGGGGTAGCATATCGCTGCAGTACTTGGGTCGTGCTGCCTGTATTTGCCCAAATAATTTCGGAGTTCCAGCGTTCGGTTAATGCCCCACGATATGTTAATTGAATCAACGTTGTATCCGAAAGACTCCGCTGTTGCATTCCAGGCTCAAATACATAAAGTTTGTATCCTAATGAATGAGCCAAATCAATTGCAGCTTTTGCAGCTTCAGCAGCGCGCTCCCATTTTTGTACGCTATAGATTTGATTGAAAAACAGCTCCCCTTCCTTTCCCGTGAAATTATTATAATCACTATTCCCATTAAATAGCGGACTAGCAGCATAGAGCAACACTCTAGCTTTTAGACTTACGGCTATCGGTCGCGTAATTCTGCCTAACTCCGAATTTTCGTCAAAAACATGGTCCGGTAAAAACTCGGTAGCCTCATCAAGTAACTCCACGATATATTCAAACACATCATCTACTGGTTGACGAGAAACGCGCACCTCTTCTCCGGAAGCCGAAATAGGCAAATTTTCCTTGATAATAGGCAGCGGGCCGTACATACGTACTAAATAAAAGTAATAATATGCTTTTAAAACATTCACCTCGGCCATCCACTGTTGTATTTCATATTCCTCCATATCCGGTACATTCACGATATTTTCAAGAAACAAATTACATTGACTGATAGCTGTCCATAACGGTTCACCGCTATTCTGACCACTCCAAAAATCTAAATATGGAGAATTTCTATTCTGTTCTCCTCTGGCTAATTTGGTTGAGTTATTATCGAATGCGGTATTTATCCATAATTCGTCACTCCCTGCATGTGCTACATTTGACATTGGATGTCCCAAGTCGGGCAAAAAGGAATAACAAGTTGCGAGATATTTTTCAGCAGCACTCCGCATCCTAAAAGCATATTCCAGAGTAGGGACATTATCAGGCACGACATCTATAAATTTATTACAGCCTATCGTGATCATGACAAGAAAAGTTAATGTTATTAATCGTATATTTTTCATAAATACATTTTAAAATGTCATATTAACACCCAGATTTACAACTCTTTGCAAGGGATACCCTAAGCCATTTCCACCCATTTCTATATCCCATAATTTAAATCCACTTAATAAAAATAAATTTGTTCCACTCAAATAAAAACGAAGGTTCTTAGCTGAAATCCTTTTAGTAAGATGCTCTGGTATAGAATAACCTAATTCAACTTGTTTTAAACGAAGAAAAGATCCGTCATTCAACCACCATGTACTCAACTGCATATTATTAGCTTGATTCTCGGTGCTTAGTCGCGGCCACAAAGCATAGATATCCGGATTATCTAATGAGTAATGACTGTCAGCAAAAGCTTGTAATACTTGTTTTCCACCAACAAAAGGCTGAACATTTATAGGGCCGGCTACTCCATCAACAACACCTCCAGTCCAAAATGAAGATTGAGCTGACCCTTGTAAAAACATTGATAGATCGAATCCTTTCCAACCAAAGGAAAACCCACCACCATATACGATCTCCGGCACTGTAGGAAATCCTATCGGCACCTGATCTAAAGTAGTGATCTGTCCATCACCATTGATATCTTTATACTTTATATCTCCCGCTATATTTTGTGAGCCAAAATTTTGTTGAGGTGAATTCTGAACCTCTGCATCGTCGACAAACAAGCGCTCTGCAATGTAACCATAAAGCTGTCCTAATGGTTGTCCAATCCTAGATTTCCACCACTCCCTTTCGTAAACTGGTTCTTCATATACACGATATTTACTAGTGGCATAAGTATAGTTTGCTCGTGCTTGTAACCACATACCATTTTGGAAGCTATGCGAATAATCAAGAGATATATCCATTCCTCGACCAGAAGCTTCACCCACATTTGCTCGTACAGGCGCTGTTAATCCCATTGTAGTTGGAATATCAGCCCGATTCATTAAAATATTCGTTCTTCTTTCGGAAAAGAAATCGGCTTGGATATTTACTTTATTAAATAATCCTAACTCAAGAGCGAGGTTACTTTTATAAGAAGTTTCCCATGTTACACCTTCATTTGCATATCTCGTAACATTTACGCCGCTGATTGATCTACCCCCCTCTCGCCCAAAAGTAAATCCCCGGTTACCCGCCGCCATGTTTACTTCAGAAAGATAAAAGAATCGATCAGAGGCTGATCCGATTTCATCATTTCCTACAAGACCATAGGTGCCTCTAATACGAAAATTATTAATCGTATTCTTCATTGGCTCCCAGAACTTTTCATTCGATATGCTCCAAGCTACCCCAGCTGACGGGAAAAACCCCCAGCGTTTATTCTCATGAAATCGCTCCGAGCCGTTATATCCGAAATTAAACTCGAGAAAATAACGGCTATCGTAAGCATAGGTTGCTCGTCCAGAAACCCCTAAATTTCGTGAAGGAAGAGATAATTGAAGGCTGCTCGCTTTTGCATCCATGTTGGAACGCATAATCGCAACAAGTAAACCGCTCCAAGAATGCTTCTCATTAAATACTCTGGCATAATTCAATGCAGTTTCCATGTAAAAAACGGAAGACTGTTGTCTCAGGCCTTCGTTTACTCCGAAATCTAAAAACTCAGTTCCGGAAGTTTCATTAAAGGAATATATCTCATAGTCACCAGTCCGTCGATCAAAGTATTCTAGGTCATAGAAAAAGGGTTTATATGAGCGTTCAATATCAAATCTAGATATTCGATTTGTATTAAACATTGCTCGAACATTTAAGCCCTCAGTTATTGCAGATAGATCCTGCTTTAACTCCATTTGTGCCATCATTAAAGATCTAGTATAATCTTTGTATCCCTTCACCATGTCGGCGTATGGATTCAAAAATGAACGATCAGCCAAACCGCCAAACATAATATGTTGTATATGACGGTGCGAATCATCAATTGGATAATACGGAGCAAAGTCTACCGGGTTAGTTCGAATAACCTTATTGTATATAGCTGACCCACCCTCAATCGGCCCCACATAATCATCGAAGTTACCGTTTAAACGGACGATTAGTTCAGTTGATTTAGTTAAATCAATATTAACATTTGCTCTCAACGTGTAACTTTTTAAGTTTATATTATTATTAAAATTGTTAATACCATTGACTTTTAGCACACCATTGTCTTGTGCATATGAACCTGCGACATAATATCTCGCCACCTTTCCCCCTCCACTTACATTCAGATTATAGCGATGATTGAAAGTTTGATCTTTAAATAATTCATCGCGCCAGTCGACTGCCGGAAATAGAATCGGATGAAGGCCTTGTTCAGTGGCATCGATTTTTTCTTGAGAATACAGAGGAGGCTCAAATGGATTTCTCGATATTAATGCATCGTTATAGAGCTTCATAAAATCTACCGGATCGGCTAATTCGACATTCGCAGTTGGTTCGGAAAGAGAACTCTCTGCTCGAAACGATATTGTTGGAGTTCCTTCTTTACCCTGCTTGGTTGTAACAAAAATAACCCCATTTGCCCCTCGGGCACCATAGAGCGCAGTCGAAGTCGCATCTTTCATGATTGAAAAACTTTCAATATCATCTGGTCGGAGACGTGCCAATTCCGTAACTCCCAACTCTACACCATCAATTAAAATCAAAGGATCCACTTTTCCCGTACCAAATGAAGTAACCCCTCGAATAAAGAAGTCAGCATTATCTTGCCCAGGCTCCCCACTTCGTTGATAAGCGATAACACCCGCTGCTTGTCCTGCTAAAGCAGTTGTAAGATTACTTGACGGAACACGCAGATCCGACGGCTTGATAGTAGTAACCGCACCCACCATATCCGTTTTCTTCTGTGTACCAAATGCAACAACCACAACCTCTCCCAGTTCTGCTGGATCTTCTTTTAAAACAACAGTAATTGAAGTTCTGCCTCGACGGGGAACCTCCTGAGTAACAAAGCCTGTAAATGATACAACCAATACAACGTCCTCATCGAGGGCAGGAAAGGAAAATCGACCACTACCATCAGTCTGAGTTCCTACATTTGTTCCTTTGATCATTACAGAAGCTCCCGGCAATGTTACACCTAATGAATCCTGAACGACCCCAGACACGCTTTGTTGACTCCGCTTTTCGTAAGTTGGCACGGTTGACCGTGGACGCGGCCTTACAACCACCGTCTTATCTACAATCGTATATGCCAAGTCTTTCGGTGTCAGTACTGAGCTCAATACTTCCTTCAAGTCTACTTCCTGAAAATCAACGTCTACCCGTTCACGATCATTGAGTTTTCCAGACTGCCACAAGACATCGTATCCGGTTTGGTCTCTGATATGATTGAAAACATCTTTCAAGGCTATATTCTCCTGCTTGAGCGTCACTTTCTGTGCAAGGGTCTCCCCACTCACTTGTAAAAAAGAAATGGCCATTAAGAAGACAATGAGTTTCATAATACGCATGATTTGAGCCAACCACCTGCGGTGAGACAGCCCGATAGCATTAATAAATTTCATACATTTGTTATGTTCGGTTAGTTATTTAGATTTTTAATTGTGGATTAACTGAATGTATATCACCAGAGATGCTAGCACATTTCTGGTGATTTTTTCAGCATTCAAATTAGTAATAGTAGTAGTCTCTCATAAGCAATTCTTAAGTCGAATGATAAATTGGTTAAACTGTTTAGTCGATCTACATTCACGTGAACGTAACCGATCTATATATAAGACAAATTTAGGGTGCGGTGGTAGACATCAATTTACAATAATTTTTTTCTGTTGGATCTTAAAATGCACACCCCCAGTTAGTTCAAGCAAGTTTAACACGCTTTTCACGTCTTCAAATTTCGAAATAGTGCCAGAAAAGACCTGCGTCTTGTCCACATGCTGAAAATCCACTTCTACGTCGTACCATCGCGCAATTCTCAACATAATATCTTCAATCCTTTCATCCTCAAACATAAAATAGCCATTCTTCCACGCTATTGCGACGTCGGCGTCCATGTTCTTAATGTTAAGGTTATTACCGTCGACATTACTCTGCTGGTTGGGTTTCAATATAGCCTGTTGATCGCCGCTCCTCACTTTGACAGAACCCTCGACGAGGGTGGTCTTTAATATACCACCATCTCCGTAAGCATTAATATTAAAATGCGTACCGAGAACTTCTATATTTTGTGATAGTGAGCTATCGGGCGAAATCGCATGGACCAAGAACGGCATCTTTTCGTTAGTCATTACTTCAAAATATGCTTCGCCTCTTAATACAACCTTCCGTTCACCTAGAGACGAGAACGTTGTGGGATAGGTAAGCGAAGATTCTGCATTCAGCCAAACTTTTGTACCATCGGGCAATAGAATTTGGTATTGCCCTCCTCGTGGAGTCGATATGGTGTTATACCTCACTATTTTGGGCTCACTCTCCGGCTTTTCATCTATCGAATAAACTAATTGCCCCTCTTCCGTCTTAGAAATCGACACGCCCAATTGTTGCAAACTCTTTCCTTCATCCAGTTCGTCTAATAAAACACGGCTTCCATCTTCTAAGGTCAAATATGCCTTGTTTCCTCCCGGGAGAATTGATTCCAGATCCCTATCGATGACAGCAACCTCATTTTGATCCTTAAGGAACGAATTGATGACAAAGGTGGTCGCAGCCAAGAATACAGCAGCGACAATTGAACGATAGAAAATACTTATCCTACTTTTTCTCTTTACGGGAAGTCGCTGAAAAATCTCATCCCCAATTTCGTCTATATTTCTGTTCGAAGGCATCAAATGATGCTCATCTGTTGCATGATTATACCACCGTTCTACCAAAGACTTTTCTTCCGGACTGCAGGTACCCTCCAAGTATTTATTAATTAGTTCCTCTGCATTTTTTTTATTCATTGTCATCCATAATATTGTAGCCCCAATTCCAGGTCCTTATACTATATAGACTATCAAGACTAACCTAGGTAGACGTACAAAACGAATTCATTGCTAAAAGAAAGAAGAGATTTGGGTTCGGAGTAGCTTTAAAGCTCTGTTTATTGTTTTTTTAACAGTATGATCCGTTATCTCTAATTTTTCAGCGATATCCTTATTAGACATCCCGTCTTCACGACTAAGAACGAATATAGTTTTCATTCGTGGCGAAAATTTATCAACCTCTCTGTCAATCCGTTCAACCAGGTCTTTAAAGTGAACATAGTCATCCGTGGAAGATTCTCCCTTTTGCGCAAAGGCAGCGATAGAATCCAAATACTTATCCTTTTGTTTGCCTTTATTTATCACATTGATGACATGGTTTCTAACAGATGTATACAAATACGTTTTGATAGAGGAATTAACAATCAACGAGTCTCTTTTATTCCAAAGGTTTGAATAAATATCCTGTACAATATCCATCGCTTGGTCCTCATCACGAAGCATTCTACAGGCATGTATAAATAAATTTTTCCAGTAACGATTATAGCACTCAATATATGCCGACTCGTCTCCATGAGCCAGAAGACTTGCTAATTCAGTATCTGTATACGATTCATAATTGTTCATATTGGCTATAGCATAATTAGGTTTTATAAGTTTACGTACCCGTAAAGCGAGCAATCAAAACTTCATAATATCACTTTTGTTATAGTTGGCTATAATCTCTTTCAACTAATATATAAAAAAAATAGTAACAGTTAAAAAGTTGTTGGCAAAATTTTAAGAAAAGAACTAACAAAAGACCTATTAATTCAGTATTATTATAGCTAATATTTACCAAGATTAACGTATATCAATCCATGGCAGACAACAATTGGAGTATCTTATTTTCTAAAGAAAACCGAGCTAAAACAGGCGCCTTGGCTGGCGGACTCGGTATTCACGCCATCAATATCTATCTCGTTACTACCATTTTACCTTCTGTCGTTGAAGATATCGGCGGAATGGAGTTTTACTCTTGGAACTCCACCTTGTTCGTTCTTACCTCAATCCTCGGATCATTTCTATCTGTCAGACTCTTAAACACCTATGGTCCACGGAGATCCTTTCAACTGTCCATCGCCATCTTTATCGCAGGAACACTTGCCTGCACACTTGCCCCGACAATGTATGTGATGTTGATAGGAAGAACCGTTCAGGGGTTTGGGGGAGGATTATTGATGGCACTTTCCTATTCTATGGTACGGGTGGTATACAGTGAGGCTTTATGGCCAAGGGCCATGGCGCTTTTGTCAGGTATATGGGGAGTAGCCGCTCTATCGGGTCCATTTATCGGCGGAATATTTGCAGAATTAGATATTTGGCGGATGGCTTTCGGCGCAATCGTTATATTTTCGATCATCCTTTTATTCCTTATTTCAAAAGTATTCCCGCGGCGGCATCAACTCTCCAAGCAGAACACAGCAATACCATTCGGTAAACTGATATTGCTAAGTATTGCCATCCTCTGTTTGTCGTTCGGTAGCCTCACATCGAATTTAACGTTCAACCTCACAGGTTTGCTGATCTCGTTCATCTTCATCTTCATTATCGTCAGACTCGAGAAAAACTCAACGAGCCGGCTATTACCACGCGGCGCATATACATTTCGCAGCACACTGGGTGTTGTTTATGCTGCGATGGCTCTGTTAATTTTATGCACGAATCCTGAAATCTATATTCCCTATTTCTTTCAGGAAATCCATCAGTATGCGCCCCTAAAAGCAGGCTATCTGACGGTTATCATTTCTTTAGGATGGACGGCCGCATCCATTCGGTTTTCAGGAGTAGCTAAAAGTCAGGTATATAATATTATTAGACTAGGCCCTTTATGTATGTTTGTTGGCATACTCATGCTGGCATTTTTATTACCCTCACCTTTCGGAAGAAGTAGCCTGGGCTTTATATTGACTTGTATGGGACTAGCATTAACAGGTATCGGTATCGGACTCGGTTGGCCTCACCTTCTTACACTTGTTCTCTCGTCAGCAAAAAAGGGCGATGAAGACCAAGCATCTACTTCTATCACGTCGATACAGCTGATTGCAACTGCATTCGGAACAGCATTCGCCGGAATCATCACAAATTTAGCGGGGATCAATGAGCCCGGCGGCTTAGAAGGAGCTCAATCTGCGGCCTTTTGGCTATTCATTCTTTTTGCAATCTTCCCTCTGCTATGCCTTTTTATCGTGAGTTCGTATTTAAAAAAGCCCGACAGAGTGTAAGTCTAAAGAAGTGTCTAAGGAAGTCTAATGATGCTCATTACCGGAAAGTGATCTGAAGGGTACTTCCCGAAATAGGTATCCGTCAACACGCCCCACTTATCAACTTCAATACCTTTGGTGATAAAAATATGATCGATAATAGTCATATTATTCGACGTCTTAAAGCCACTAAAACTTCCATTATTATGATATGGGTCGTCTGCTAAGGTATAAGAATCATCCAGTAGCTCTGAATCCTGTAGGATCTCATAGGGTTCACTTTCATGATCCGCATTAAGGTCTCCAACCAGAATAACCGGCTTACCCTTGGCAATCTCTTTAATCTTTTCCAATACCAACTTACTGCTTTCTCTTCTCGCCACCTTTCCTTGATGATCATAATGAGCGCTGAAAAAGAAAAACTGCTTTCCTGACTTATTATCCTTTAAATTAACCCAAGATACAATTCGATTACAACATGTTGCATCCCAACCTTTACCCGGCACATCGGGGTTTTCAGCTAACCAAAAGTCGCCTTTATCCAGCAATGTAAACTTTTCTTTTTTATAAAAGATCGCCGAATGCTCGCCTCCTGTTTCCCCATCATCACGCCCCACGCCATAGCGTGCGTAATCAGGAAGCATTTCATTTAAATCAACTAACTGTGAGTTTAGCGCCTCCTGCGTCCCAAAAACATCAAAATCATGAAATCGAATCAGAGCACCAACATAAGGCGCACGATCTGGCCATAGATTTCCTGTGTCGCTTGTGTTCGCATACCTGAGATTATAGGTCGCTACTTTAAGTTCCTGCGCAACAACAGATGCGCTAATAACCAATAAGAGTAGAAGGGTTGTATATATCCGTTTCATCAGCTAAAAAATTTGCAGTTTTACATTGCTAATGTAATTCTTTCTAGCCGCTTTTCTATTAATTCATTGTTAATCTTCCATTCCGCCTTGCATACCGCCTCCCATATCACCCGAACCCTGATCCATATCGCTGTCACCTCTACCACCGCTATCTCTCAAACTTCCAAAGATATAGCTGATACTGAAAGACACGTAGCGCGACTGTCTTTTATAATCACTTGTCTGGAAAAAGTTTTCTTGTTCCAAGGTTCTGGAAAACTGCATTTGGTTGAAAATATCTGAAACCCGAACTGAGAAATTAGCCTTCTTATTGAAAAAAGATTTACGGATTCCGGCATCGCTAATCAGCATGCCCTTCATGGTTCCTTGCGCAATAGCACGCGGCCCCCGATAGCGAACAAATGCATACCCTCTAAATCCGGCAGCGATGGGAAAAAACGTTGAAAACCGTCCGGTAAATGACATTTGCGAATTTTCGCGATCAAAGCCTAATACCTCATTCTTTCTCAGACCAATATTCAATCGGACATTCCAGTTCGGAACCACATCTGCACTGACCCCCGTTTCAAGTCCATAGTAGTTTTCAGTACCAATATTTTGGTAAGTTGTATGCGTTACACCACTGGCATCCACCGTACTTACCCGTTGAATAGGATTATTGCTATGGCGATAGAAAACAGAACCAAAAAGATTGAACTGATTGATAAATTTACCGTAACTAGCTTCAAATGAATTGATAAGTTCTGGATCCAGATCAGGGTTTCCCGATTGAATATCCTCTGGATTTGAGTAATCAACAAAAGGGTTCAGTTGACGCCACCATGGTCTGCGAGCTCGACGGCTGTAACTAAACTTGATATTGTCTTCGTTTTTCAAACGATAAGACAAGTTTAACGTAGGGATCAGGTTCAGAAAATCATTCTCGTACGACTGATTCAAAATTCGCTGCTCCGTTTTTAATATCGCTTTCTCCAGCCGCGCTCCCGCCTGAACACTCAGTCTGTCGAATGAATTGCGATACATTAAATAACCAGTAAACTCTTTCTCTCGCGATTCATAATCGTTCAGCAATTCGGTATCTATAACATACTCGCCCAATTCGTTATCGAACTCCAGCGGTGTAAACTCGTTTGCGTCTGTTTCCCACTCTGCACGCACGCCGGCTTCTAACATGGCATTTTCTCCAAACGGATGAACATAATCTCCCTGAAAGGTAAAGCCTTCATCCTCACTGATCGAAGTCTGGTGCTGAAGGTACTCCAAATCTTCCCATTCACTTTCTTGATCGAATATCTCGATATCTTTATCATCACGGGTCGAATAGTAAGCCTGAAGATCCAACACCTGATTCTCGTTCTCGAAGGTTCGCTTATAGTCGATTCCTCCACGATACTGCCAAGAATTTTCTGTCCCATCAATAACACGACGATAAGAGGAGATATCTTCGTTCTCACTATTGTACGAACGTGTTAACAACACCTCCTCCTCATCTTCGGTATCTCTTCCTATACCAAAGAACACTCCAACTGTGTTGTTTTCATTGAAGTTATAAAAAAGGTTCCCATTGTACGAGAAGTCTTTATCAATATCCATCCCGGTACGTTGCTGATCTGTAAAAAACAAGTCGCCAACCCGGTTTTCCCGATAGATCCGACTTTCTGTAGGTTCCTTGTCAAAATCAAAACTAACGCTGTTATTAAAACCTATTTTTTTTCTGGTAATATTCACATTCAAAGATGGCGAGTAGCGATTATTTGTTGTAGCATTCATGGTAGCAATCCCACTTACCCCAATCAGGCTCTTACTTTTCGTCACGATATTCAAGACGATTCCGCCCTCTTCGGTTGTATATCTCGCAGACGGACTTGTGATCACTTCTACTTTTTCAATTACACCCGAAGGGATCAGCTTTAATACAGTTTCAATATTATCACCATAAATCCTAGAAGGCCTACCATCAATCAACACGGTAAGTCCTTGTCCCATTACACTAGGTGTACCTTCTTCATCCAGTTCAACCATCGGAATCTGCTCCAAAACTTCGGTCGCATTCACACTCATTGCCTGCACATCTGAGGTGATATTAAAGACAGTTCTATCTAATTCGTATTGAACCGCAGGAGCTTCACGCTCTACGACTACCTCTTGCAGCAGCTTACTGTCAACCGACAGATTAATCACACCAAGGTTTTCATTGTCTCCGGCTTCAATGGTTACACTTCGTTGTGCAACATCATAACCAATGTAATTGGTCTTAATCACATATGCTCCTGGGGCTACAGCCGGAAATTGAAAGCGCCCATTGGCCGCCGTTTCAGCATGCTCAACAAATGTAGAGTCAGGAAGTTTCAATAGCGATATCGCTACGAACTCCAATCCGTTTTTTGTCTCATCGACAACCTGCCCACGAATCGATCCATTTTGTTGTGCTTGTGATTCATTCGCAACGAAACAAAATAAAAGAAGTAACCAAGTGCTAATTTTAAGGATCTGTTTGGGTTGAAAGGACATCTGAATATGTATTAGTTTTAACTTTAGTAATCTAAATACAAAGCTAGTCCAGATATTTAAGCAGAATTTGATAACATTTTGAAGGAAATTTGAAGAACGTGCATTACACCCCGATATTCGTAACAAATTTGTAGATCATTTTGGTTACATATCTGTTTAACAATTGCAAGACCGAGTCCGATCGATTGGCTATTCGGGTCATTTTTACGAAACCGTTCAAACATCTCTTCCGCAGGGGCGGTCAATTCCTCACCAGTGTTTGCAATTTCAAGTCGATCATGATTCAAGGACACTTTGATCAAGCCATTAAGAACATTGTGGCGAATCGCATTACTCATCAAATTATTCAACAAAATATTAGCCAAAACAGGGTGAAGGCTGACCATTACATCATCCTCAATTTCATCCTCGAGTGTCAGCGACTTCATCTCCAGTAATTCCTGGAAGGCAAAGAGGCATTCTTTTACAAGTGCAGACAGATTAATCGGGCCGGGCGACTCAAACTCACGGTTCCCCAGCTTAGTTAGTAGTGAGAGCGACTGCCCCATTTTACTCAACTTATCAACCGAGTTTTGCGCACTGTGAATCAACCGAGCTTGTTCATCACTAATATCTGAATCCATTAACAACTCAAGTTTACCCATGATGATAGACAAGGGGGTCTGAAGTTCATGTGAAGCATTTTCAGAAAATTCCTTTAAAGCAGCATAATCGTCCCGCATCTTATCCGTCATTTTCTCCAACAGCAGATTTAGTCGCCTAAATTCACTAGTACTCGTTCCGATTAATGCCAGAGGTTTTTTCTCATTAAGCCTGAATAGCTTCATCTCCCTCAATGTCTGATTAAAAGGTTTGAGAATTTTTCTCGAAATCAAAACACTAACCAGAGCAGTCACAAACAGCATGATCAGAAAAATTCCACTAATCGACTTTACCACAGCATCGGTGATATCCTGCGTATCCACAATTGCACCGTAGGTTGAAATATAATAATGGTTGTTATTAATTTTCCGGGACGCAGAAACTTTCACCTGCGGTTCAAACCTTTTTAAGTAGTTCAGCCATACCAATGTATCTCTTACAAAAAACTCAATCTCCGGAACAGACATATCGAGTCTCTGCACTTCCATTTTATTTTGAAATAATGAATCAGGGTAAATCCCACGAGATAGTTCCTGCATCGTAAAATCGATATTCCGTTTTAAATAACGGGTCTGTTCCTTGTCGACTTCTTTCTTGATAACATGATAAGAAAAGACACCCCCGATGATGAGCACGACCACGGTGATAAGCAAATACAATAGTGTAAACTTCTGTATTAACTTCATTTAACAGAATTATTATTGAACTTATACCCTAACCCGTAAACCGTCTCGATATAATCGTGTCCTTCAGCCTGAATAATCTTCTTTCTTAAGTTCTTCACATGCTGATAAACGAAATCAAAATTCAACAAGTTATCAGCATAATCGCCCCATAAATGTTCAGCGATCGTCTGTCTGGTTAGTACACGGTTCTGATTCGTGATAAAATACACCAATAGAGAATATTCTTTACGAGTTAGGTCAAGCAATGTATCATTTACAAAAGCCTCCATCGTGTCAATATTAATTGAGATATCATTGAAACTGATCAAGTGATCACCTTCCAGGTACTTGCGACGGTATATGGCCTTCAAGCGTGCATTTAGCTCCGGTAAATGAAATGGTTTTGTCAAATAATCGTCGGCACCCAATTCCAGCCCATGAACTTTATCATCTAAGGAATTTTTCGCCGAGATTATCAGTACTCCACTTTTTATACGTTTGGTTTTTATATACTGTAGAATATCCAGACCATTGCCATCGGGGAGCATAATATCCAACACCACACAATCATATTGAAAAGTACTCAGCTTATCAATGGCCGTGCTTTGATTATTAGCAAGTTCACAAACATACCCCTCACGCGTCAGGTATGACATGATATTGCTGGCAAGATCTTGATTATCTTCGATTACTAACACTTTCATGGTTAAACAAAGATAATTTTTGTTTTTGATGAAAGTTTGAAGAAAGCCCGGTTTTGAGAAATATGTGACTAGCGGAGCATGAAAAGGATCGCATTCGCAACAGATCGCTCTCCTTCATGATCAAACTTCTTATTATCAGTCGGGTGATTAATGATTCCTTCCCCCTGAACCCAGGCTGTTGACGACCCTCCACCATCCAGATTCATCGCCTCTTTGCAGCCCAGCGCATGCATGAGCTTCGCTAATTCTGATATCGACATTCCGTATGATTCTGATGAGCGTCCATCTACGACCACACATATGACACGTTTATCCGCGGTTACCCCAATAGCAGTTCTAGGATGACGATTGGTATTAAATGGATTGTCGAGGGGCTCAACAAGTTCACCACCATAGACCAGTAAAGGCCCCGATGCTAAAAGTGTTGAGGCGTCGACCGAATTCCAGCCACCCATATTTTCCGCGGGTCGCTTTACAATCGCCACCTTGCCTTTATTGTCGACCGCGAACCCCACCTCTTCTCGGTAAGGGGTAAAGCCCTTTCGGGTTTCATTGATAACTTTCCCATCTTTTTTCAAGAAAACGGTTGAGCCTCCGATTTTCGTATCAAAAAAACTTCCATTAATTGCAGCAACCGCGCCCGCTTCAGCGGACGCTTCACTCGTTTTCATAAAACCTTCAGTCACATAGGGTAAATCGACCGAAATACCTTTGTCCAAATCAACCTCGATAACGCTGACAAACTGCTTCGATGAATAAAGATCATTGAAATGAAAGTATTTCCAGATAACCCCTTCCGTTGCTTCAGTCGCTTTCCATTCTGCATTGCGAATTTGATCATACAGAGCCGCTAAGCTATCCTGTTTTTCTAGAGGCGGGGCAATAGTTCCGTCCTGTGCTTTCAAACAACTTGTTGCAATAAACAGAAAAAGTGTAAAAATCAACTTTACTTTATTCATCAGTTTCCTATTTTAATTTAGATAGTAAGCTCACCTACAACTCTGCCGGAATCATCTTTCATGGATATCGAAAGCTTAGACTTATCGGCTGTCAAATGGATAATTGTTCGTTTACCCTCTTGCGGTCCGCCACCAATGACAATCGGGAACGAATGCTCGTTATTCGCCTGATGGATTCCATATCGATGTGTATGACCTGAAATAACCAAGTCGACTTTATATTTTTCAAAAAGAGGGGCAAAAAGTTCTCTACAGTGCATCGTACCATGCCAGTCACCAGAATGAAAAGGCGGTATATGCATGAAAACCACTTTATAAGGTGACTTCCGATAGGCCTTACTCCTCATCAGCTCTTCAAGCCAACGTGCTTGTTCTTCCCGGAAAGCATCGAAATTCACAATCCCTCCATAAACTTCAGCATCATCTGGCTTATCTTCACCCGTATCGAGTACAATAAAATGTACCGGACCCTGCTGAAAGCTAAAGTAATATTGATTGTCCGGATAGCTGAAATAATTTTTAAAATCACGTGCATATTTCCCTCGTGTCTCATGATTTCCGCGTATCATCAACATCGGTTTTTCTGCTGAGAACAAAGCACTCGTTGGAAGGAACAGGTGATCTATTAGCTGCGCTTCATCAGTTTGATAGTCGAACGTATCACCGTTAAAAACCACAAAATCATACGGTTCACTATTTAATGCCATCAGATGTGCAAAAGAATGTGGCCGATCATGGATATCATTCATGATCAGACAAGAAACCGACTCAGACGAAGGCGAAGGTGTTCTAAACGTATAATCTTTTGTCTTGCGCGTCTCACCATACTGAAGATCGTAAGGTTTAAAAAGAGTAATTTCTTTTCGATAGACACGGTAGCTATATTCCTTTCCCGGCACTAAGTTATTTATCTTAAACGTCTTCGGTCCTTTACCTGCTTCCAGAAAGCCATCCTGCTGATTAACGATCTTCCGGGTCGTCCCCCCATCGGTCAATTCAACCCACGTAACGGCATCTTTCGTATCAACCACAGAAATGGCTACCTGTTCCGGACCCAAATTCTGTAGGTAGGGTGCTTCAAATTCGGTCACCTGCATCACCTTCGCCAGCTCTGCACCAGCAAAAACATCAAGGGGAGAAATCAACGAAGTTAGTGCACCAACACCTGTTAGCTGAAGAAAACTACGGCGGGTTGGTTTGCTTATACTCATGTATAGAATATTACAACGTTTCTAAGTATTGCGAAGATACAATTTTTTCGAGAAGTCATGGATAGGAGTTTTTTGGTTGAAAAGTTGGTTAGACCTTGTTCGACTATCATGGGTACTTCACCCCTTATTCCTTCGTAGTTAACTCGTACAAATCAAGGTTTTGAACGAGAAGACAACGGGAGCACTACGGCTTCACAACGCGAGGACCCTAAACAAGTTCACTCGAGATCTCTCGGCGATCTCACCAAAAAACATCATTCCAGGAAAGAATTAATCAACCAATAAAAAGAGTGGGTTGCCGAATGAGAGCGGACGTACCTAAATCAGTTTAATATTCCAGTTCTACGTAAACGGGCAAATGATCTGATGCATACTGCTCATCAATTACCTCATGTTTAACAACTTCGAAACGATCTTCTGGCTTAAACATAATGAAATCAATTTCTCGATTTGGCTTGGTTACGGGGATGGTGAAGCCATTGGGAATGCTGCTTCGTTTGAAATGTTGATCAAAAATACCAATCTCATCGCTTTCGGGTTTGGCGTTAAAATCGCCGCCAAGAATAACAGGCAGCTTAAGATCCTTGAGATGGGCCGTAATAGCCTCTGCCTGCAAAACTCTTGTTTCGGGCTTTAAATCAAGATGTGTACTACCGAAAACCATCTTTTTGCCTTTAGCAGGCTTCACAGTAATTAAGGCTAACACACGAGGCTCTCCGCCAATGCCTTCCTTCATAGGTAGGCGAAGGCTGTCGGTTTTCAGGATTTTAAAACGTGACAAAACTGCTATCCCATATTCGCCGCCTTCATAATCGATCCCTTTGACAAAGAAATGATTCATTCCGGTTAAACGACCTAATTCTGCAGCCTGATTAATTTCTTTACCCGATCGTTGGGTGTGGACGTCTACTTCTTGCAGAGCGACTAAGTCGGCTCCGCTTTCGTTGATCACCTTTGCTATAGCAGGCAAATCGATAAACCTTTCTTTACTGGGAGGGTTTGCATGGTGGATATTATAGGTCATAACCTTCAGAGTCTTTCCTTTTTGGGCATAAGTTAAAGGTATACTCAGAAACGACATCAGCAAGATAAGAGCGATGGACAAACGGGTGTTTTTCATAAAAACAAGTTTAAGATTCGATGATTTAAGCAATCTCTTCAATGATATTATTTGATTAAAAGGTTAATTTCTGATAGGTTCGCCACCATAAATCGGGCATCTCACCGTCAATTGCTGTTTGATAATCCTGATAGCTGCAAGGCACTAAGTGGTAGCGCTCGTTAACCGACTTGGTATTCGGATAAGGTACCTGCATCCACCAGCGATCTGACTTTTTACTTTTCACAAATACCACCTCGTGATCATCTGCCTTTAAAGCGGTGTGATAAATGATATAAGAGGATTTGGGCTGAAGCGGAAAATCCTTCTTCCGATGATAGTACCCTTCGATGAAGTACCAAATCATTTGCGAGAGCAAAATTGCGGTTTGTCCGTTTTTGTCAAGGTCGGGATTAAACTCATAAAATCCAATGGATGTGAGCTTATCACTCATGCCTGCGTAGCGGCAGATTTGACAGGCCTCTTCGCCATAGAATCCATTTGGGGTTGCATTCCCGTTTGCAGAAGCGTCTGAAGACCGGATAGCCCCCATGTCAAAACTAATCATATCGGCATTGCGGAGAACCGGTTCGGCCTGTTCAATTTTTCCGGAAAATGTTCCGAGGCGATAAACATCAAAATAAAGCTTTTCAAATACATCCAGGCTCTCTTGATTTACAAAGTAGGTTTGATATCCGATATTGCTGAAATTAAAAAGATAGTTCGGCTGATGAAGCATCACCTTATTCAGATAAGACCGGGATGTTGTATCTGCCATATCTTCAACATCTTCCTGAAGATCGAAGGATGAATCGACAACGACGAGGTCAACCCGTTGCTCTAATTTCTCGTATGCAAGGTATTGGGCGTAGGTCAAATCCTGCCCTCCTCCAATAATTACCGGTACAATATTCTTTTTTATCAATTCTGTAGTAACGGTTTGTAGAGCAACATAGGTATCCGTTACCGAATGCCCGCGCTTAATATTACCCAAATCAACGATCTTGGTTCGATACCCTCCTTGGTGCAATTTGTAGAACTGTTTCCGAAAGGCATCCGGGGCTTCGGCGCAGCCTTTATTATTGAAAGCCCTGCGATCATCCATCACCCCAATAATTGCGATGTCCGCATCATCTAGCTTCGGAAACTCTTGATCGTAAATATCTAGTATCTTGCCATACTGTGATCTGAACAAATCTGTTTCGGCTAATATTTCCTCGCTATTGACCGGACTGAAAAAATCGATTAGAGACATATGGATGTTTAAATAGTATTATATAGTAGGCTATCACAGATAATTCCTGCAAATATCCATTTAATAGCTTACTTTTGAAAGCGAATAATAAATTGAATTGATTTTTCAAAAATAGTAACGTGATTCTAGTAACGGGCGGAACAGGTTTTATAGGCTCTCTTCTGATTGAAAAATTATTGCTAAAAGGCAGCTCTGTTTTGGCGATTAAACGGAAACACTCTACCATACCCGAAAGGCTACTTTACAAGAAAAATCTATTTTGGTTTGACGCCGATATAACCGATTACTTCTCGTTGGAAGATGTGTTTAATAATGTCTCGCAAGTATACCATTGCGCGGGTCTTGTATCTTTTGACAGCAAGGACAAAGCAGCCTTAGAGAAAGTCAACGTAGAAGGCACCACGCACATTGTCAATCTTTGTCTCCACCGGAAAGCGCGACTGCTCCATGTCAGTTCAGTTGCGGCGTTGGGTGAAGAAAGGGATGATGTACTGATTACCGAAAGCAGTAAATGGGAGTGGAACAAAAACAAATCCGCTTACAGCATATCGAAATTTGAGTCAGAGCGTGAAGTCTGGAGGGGAATGGCGGAAGGCTTGAATGCTGTGATCATCAACCCTTCTATTGTATTAGGTGCGGATGATCGGGAGAATAGTGGCCAGATCTTTTCGCAACTTGAGAAAGGCTTAAAATTTTACCCAACGGGCAGTACGGGCTTTGTGGATGTGCATGACCTTGTTGATATTATGATCAGGTTAATGAATGACGATCAGATCAATGGCACTAATTTTTTGATCAACAGTGTCAATATAAGCTATCAAGAGCTCTTCGAACAATATGCAGAGATCCGCAAGATTACACCACCTGAAACTCCGGCAAACCGATTGATGCTTGGCATTGCCTGGCGAACACAGAGTATCCTTCGTTTGCTTAAACTGAGCAAGTCAAAACTAACGAAAGAACTCGTTAGATCAGCCCGAAAGAAAAATAAATATAGCAACGATAAAATTGTTAAAACCTTGCAGTACACATTTAAACCATTGAAAGAGACACTTCGTGACATAGCGGAATAATGGTTTACTATCAATCCATATTACATGAAAACAAGTTACATCATTGATTTTGACAGTACTTTTACCCAAGTAGAGGCATTGGATGAATTAGCCAAGATATCCCTTAAAAACAACCCAAACAAACAACGCTATCTTGATGAAATTGAATCGTTGACCAATTTGGCTATGGAAGGTAAGCTTTCCTTTCGCGATAGCTTGAACAGACGCCTTCAGCTGTTGCATGCAAATAAGGATCACTTGGAACTGCTCATTAAAAGACTAAAGAAAAAGGTTTCTGCTTCCTTTTCCAGAAACAAAGCCTTTTTCAAAGAAAACGCCGATGATGTCCTGATTGTATCCGGCGGTTTTAAAGAATTCATTTATCCGGTAGTTCGGAATTATCATATAACAGAAGAAAATGTTTTTGCTAATACATTTCTTTTTGATGTCAATGGTAATATTATTGGTTTCGATGCTGAGAACCCTCTATCGGAAGAGGGTGGAAAAGTAAAGCTCCTTAAACAGCTTAAGTTAAAGGGTGAGATTCACGGAATAGGAGATGGGTACTCCGATTTCCAATTGAAGGAATCTGGGATGATCGAGAAGTTTTATGCGTTTACTGAAAACATCCGCCGCGAATCGGTCTCTGCAAAAGCAGACCATATAGCACCCAATTTTGATGAATTCCTGTACATTAATCAGCTTCCGCGTGCTATCTCCTATCCGAAGAACAGGATACTGTGTGTCCTTGTGGGTTCGATTCCCAAACATGCACTTAGCTTTTTCAAAAAAGACGGATTTAATACAGTCACCGCAAAAGACCTGGATGACGCAGATTTAAAAGAAGCGGGAATGCTGTTGCTTGAGGATGGTTTAAATCTCAGCGACGATATGATCCAATCTGCTGCGCGCTTAAAAACCATTGGGTACCTGGGAAACAGCAAAGGCCATATTGATCGGGATTTTTGCCGACAACATGGTATTGTATTGTTTGACGACAAAAAGAATAAATGGAAAAACGCGGACTTCATTCCCAGGCGAATGGCCAATTTTATTAACAATGGTGATACGATGATGAGTCGTAACTTCCCTAATCTGAACGTACCACAGAAAAACGATTCGCACAGACTGATCCATATCCATGAAAACGTTCCGGGCATTATGGCACGGATTAACGGTATTTTAAGAGATCATGACATCAATATTGTCGCACAGTTCTTAATGACAAAAAAAGGATTGGGGTATGTTATCACGGACATCAGCAGGAAGTACGATAAAATTGTTTTGAAAGAGTTGAAGTCAGTCGAGCATACGATTAAATTCAGGGTTCTCTATTAAGAGCCCTGAATTTAAAGAAACCAGAAATTGGTTAAGACCTAGTTAAGAAGCTCCTCTAAACGGGTGTGCAATTCTTCGCCCCGCAGATTCTTTTGGATAATTTTCCCGGATGGATCGATTAAAAAGTTTTGAGGAATTGCGCGCACTCCATATAACACGGCAGCTTCGTTTTCCCAAAACTTCAGATCAGATACTTGAGTCCACTCTAAGCTGTCGTCTTCGATTGCTTTTAACCATGCCTCTCTACCCGATTCACGATCTAAGGAAACGCCCAATACGGTAAAGTTCTTATCCTTAAATTTATGATATGCCGCAACTACGTTGGGGTTTTCCTGACGGCATGGGCCACACCAACTGGCCCAGAAATCAATTAGAACATACTTCCCCTGAAACGAAGAAAGGGAAATGGGATTGCCGTCTGGGTCGTTTTGTGTAAAATCTGGCGCGACAGCTCCTATCGAAACCTTTTTGGCGATATCCAGACGCTCACGAAAGGCAATACCTTTTTTATGTTGTTGTAGCTCTGGCGACAACGTATTGAAAATCGGGTCTATTTCGGAAAATTCTGGCACGTAACCAGCATAATCAATTAAAGCTTCTAGACTTAATAGGGAACTGGGGGTTGCTTGGATAAACTCTTTCAGTACCTCATTCTTTTCGTCTTCAATCTGCTCATAGCGGGCGTTCATCTTTTCACCAAAAGCAGGATCTTTTTTCTCTTCATCCGTTGCAGCGGCATAATCAGCTAGAAACTGCTGACGCTTGGCCTTCACTCCCTGGAGACTTTTGTTTAATTTATTTTGATCTTCGTTTAACGGAGTCCCTCCTAACTCAGCGTCACTCGCCAAACTATCAGCCTCCAAGGTTATGGACCCCTCTTCCAAGTAAAGAGTAGTACGATCCGGATTCCGCAGCTGATCAATTCCAGCTCCTGTCGGATCGACAGCCAAGGTTGCAGAAACCGGCTCACTGACCGTTCCGGAAAATACGAACGTGCCATTTTCAATTGTAGCTGAATCAGTTACATGTTCATCGTTATTTGAGTAAAGAAGAAAAACCTTAGCAGGTGCAGAAAGGCTTTTTATCTTTCCGTTGATAGTGAAGCCTTGTTGGGCAAAAGAGGAAAAAGGCAATGCCAATAACAAGGATAATATTGCTTTTTTATTCATTGTATCTCGTGTTTGTCAATAAAATGATTTGCTAGACAAGCCAAAAGTACGTATATATTGCTAAAAACTTAAAAAGCACGAATGCTAAAGATTAGTTATTTCTTTTTTTTGTAAATTGCACATAAATAATTAAATAACGTTTGTCGTGGAAAAAGTGCATTCTATCGCCGTTGAGCAAACCCAGAATTCGCGTTTGGCTCAAGTAGATTTTGAAAATCTGAATTTCGGAAAAATTATGTCAGATCATATGTTGTTGGCTGAATACAACAACGGTAGCTGGGAGAGTGTGAAGGTCGTCCCGTATCAGAACTTATCTCTGAGCCCAGCTGCTTCTGCTTTGCATTACGGACAAGCGATATTTGAAGGGGTTAAAGCGTATCGACTGGAAAATGGACAGATCAGCATCTTTCGTCCTGATCAAAATTATATTCGTTTTAACAAGTCGGCTGCACGACTTGAAATGCCTGAGGTGCCGGAAGAAATCTTTATAGAAGGAATGAAAGAACTTATCCGTACGGATAAGGAATGGGTGCCGAAAACGCCGAATACTTCACTTTATATCCGTCCGTATATGTTTGCAACGGAAGCAGCTTTGGGCGTACATCCTTCTGCTAATTATAAGTTTTTGATTATAACGAGCCCTGTTGGCGCCTATTATAACAAACCGTTGCGAATTAAAGTAGAAACGCATTTTACAAGAGCGGCTGAAGGCGGTGTAGGGTTTTCTAAAAATGCTGGAAACTATGCTTTATCGCTTCATCCAACCCGGTTGGCACAAAAAGAAGGTTTTGACCAATTAATCTGGACAGACGCTAAAGAACACGCGTATGTCGAAGAGGCTGGCACAGCCAATCTTCTTTTTATTATGAACGATACGCTGATCACACCTTCGTCAGAAACAATCTTACGAGGAATTACCCGATTGAGCATTATGGATATTGCAAAGAAATGGGGAATGAAAACTGAATCGAGAAAAGTTTCTATTGAGGAACTTATTCAGGGGATTGAAAATGGTTCTGTTACGGAGGCATTTGCAGCGGGTACGGCAGCTACCTTAACCCCCATTGCAGAGATCGGCTATAACGGACAGATTTATAAGTTAAGTGATCCGGCCACGCGGGAATTCTCGAACAAGGTACTGGCTTACTTAAATGACCTGCGTTACGGTCGCATTGAAGATGAATTTGGCTGGAATTTAGTGCTTGATTAAGCACTAAATTCATTCTGTTCTTCGGATTCCTGTTCTATTCTTTATCTTTCTTTTTAAATACTTTCTTGAAGAAGGAGCCTACTTTTTTGGCTGCGCGTTTTGTTTCAACAGCTGTGTTTTTCAATTTAGCTTCTCGCTCCTGACTAACGCCAGCGCTGGTTTTAATACCCTGAAAAAGGCTTTTCCAGATAATTTTAAAGAATGCATAAGACTGAGGACGGTTATAATAAACATTCCCTTTCGTGTATTTACCTATCCCGTCGGGGTTGCCGCTGTTAATAATAACGGTGGTAGCTAGGGTCGAAGCTAGTTTTCTTTTAGAGATCAGTGCCCCTTCGTCTTCGAGCATTAGCAACTTGACTTTCAAATTGTCGTAACGAAAATCTACGGTTCCTACGGATTTGTTTTGGTCAATTTTGAAATTAAATGCTAGCGACCGGATGTCCGCTGTCGTGATTTCAATTTGCGCCAAAGGTTTCAAAACTTGATTTAATACCCGGCCGTTCATAGCACCCAATTTGCCACGGTACTGAAAAGCACCTATTTCGGACGACATGTCAAAATCAAAGTGTACGGTCAATGGGGCAGCATTCATGAACTTACTTTGGATATCCGCCGTGAGGTGAGGCGAGCGGCTCAGTCGGCTCGAGTCATTGGTGACATTTACCAAACGGATATCTGTGTTATTAAAAGAAATTTTACCTTTTTGCTGCGTGACCTTACTGAGCTCTTCATAAACAATATTGGTGTTCGCGATTGAAACCGTATCAATGCCGATGTTCCAGGCTAATTTAAGGATCTGTTGATGAGGGTCTTTTCCTCTTTTATCTGTTGCCGGTTTGGGATAATTGGTGTTCGCTGCCACCTCCATATCCCCTTTGGCAATACTGATTTTAGATGCCCGGAACTGCTGCGACTCAAGCAAACGGGGTACATCAACGCCTTGAAATAATAGTGAATCAAATGCGATATCGAAACGCTCGGTCGGCTTATTCGCTTTTTCATAAAATTCATCTTTCCCATACCGCGGCTCCAGTTCAATATGGCCCACAAGAAACTCTTTTTTCGACGTAGAAAAATCGATATCTGATATGTTGATATGGTATAGGCTATCGCGTGTTGCGATACGATAATTATTCATTTTAAAATGTACTCCTTTGGAGTAATAGATACGAGAGGTATCCTTACCAGAAAGCGAATCTAACAAGATATCATTCACATTGATATTCACGTTTTTCAAACGGGTGGTGGTGCTATCTTCCGTATTATTGTTTTGATACGTCAGAGTGAGGTTATTCACATCGAAATTGTCTACCCGAACCTCTGTTAATAATTTCGATATTTTTTGGTACAGTGTACGCTGGTCTTCAGCCTCAACGGTGTCTTGTTTGGGCATTGTTTCATTGATAACGGAAACCACAGGATCTACCAATATGATATCATTGATGTTCAGTTTGCGCTGCTTGTATAATCTTGCAGGGTGAAAGTTTTTAACTTCAACGAGCCCCACTTGGATTGAATATTGATTATCAGGGGCTGTGCCCGCTGCTTTCAGGCGTTCAAATACTTCTTTATTGGGCTTTAACGAGACATTTGTTAATGATGCATAGCCTCGGTACCAGCTAAATTCCAGATCATCATAACTCAAACTATACAAACTATCAGACGAAGAGCTAACCAAGACCTGTAAGCGTTCACTCAGAATAGGCCTCCAGTGTTTACTCAGATACCAGGACCCAGCTAAGATGACAATCACGATAAACAAGAAAATCGCGAGGATAATTTTTAAAGCTCTATTCATATAGTTTGTTATAAATCAGGAACGCCTAAATTTACTTTTAATCCTGCATATATGCTCTTCCACATCAAATTAAAAAATGATTTGTCCTGTGGATGCAAATGTGATATCTCAGCGGAGATCGGTTCTTCACCCTTTTTGCGCGGGTTACTATTCTTTACGATCAGCGAGTTTGCCAGGAACGAAAGGAAACCTTTCTTTTTTAATACGTTACCGTCTTTATCAAGAAGGCTGATCTCCATATTGTCATAAAGAGCCTGTACGGTACCCGAAGAGCCGTAGCGGTTTGCGTTGATCGAAAAAGTCACTTGGTTAATCACGCCTTTCTCAATTCTTGCCATGGCCAAAGGTTCAGCAAATTCATTAAATAATTTGGCGTTCGCTTTTCCAAGAGAACCTTTGTAATTGAATTCACCTGCCTCATCGGCCATATTAAGATTCAGATTAACCTTTAGTGGAACTTTGCCCATAAAATTGGTCTGAAAGTCTGACCGACACCATGAATCAGTCGCCCACCGAGCACTATCGTTGGTAACATTTTTGAGTGTCCCGTAGAGGTTAGTGAAGAAAACAGTTCCCGGCTTTTTTGATTTAGGACCCATTTCTTTATAATATACAGCAAAGTTTTTCATCAGGAGCGTATCGACTGTCGTCGGCAAGCCCAAGCGCTTCATTGCGAGATTCGGGAAATTCTCGGCCTTAATTTTACCACTCTCGGGCAACAGTTTATTATTAAAAATCCTCAGCTCTGCGTTCTCTAGACTTAAACTGGCAATTCTTAGGATATTATCTATTTCAAGGTCTTTAAATTTGATCTGACGAGCCTTAATTTTTTCCACGACTATATGATATCGATCCCCTTCTGTTCCCAATTTCTGAGAAAATTCGATCTCGGGATATTGTGGTGTAAGCTTGAAGTTGCTGACATCTAAAAATCCGTCTTTTAACGACGCTTTAATGTCTGCAATGTCAAATATATACATTCCATCTGCCGACGCATACTTAAAGTTCCGACTATCGATTTTAACATCATCACAAAACCAAAAAGCACTTGTATCAGCACTCCGTAATGAATCGATACGTATCGATTCAAGTGCGAACGATAAGCCGGATAACTGACCACTACGCGTTGTGGTGTCAGCACCTTGCTGTTCTACAAAGGAAAGTTCTTGAACACGAATGAGCCGAATATCAGTATCTTTAAAAAAATCTGGTATCTTCTCATACAAAGTCTGCTCAGTTTCCTCTTGTTTTACGGTATCCTGCATGCTCATAACAAGAACATCAGGCTTACTGATAGTAATTGAAGATAACTGCAGATCTTTTTGGAAGAGAAGCTTAAGTACCTTGACCCCCGAAATTGACAACGAGCTCATGTTTACATCGAACAAGTTAGCCGAACGGCTTGAATCCGACAAATCAAAATAAGCTACGGTGTCAGGACTTAGCTTAACACTGTCCAGTCTGATTGAACCTCTCAATAAACTCACATTCATGTTAGCAAAATCAAGCTGATAGACACCTTCGGTTTCCTTATTGACGCGGGCTTTTAATTTTTCAGGCATACTATTTTGCAAAATGATGCCACCGATCACGAGAGCCAATACGATAACGACCATGACCGACCCTACCCAGATCGCTATTTTTTTCCAAGTTTTATTTTTTGATGTTTGAGTCGTTTTCTTATCCATATAATCCTATTAGACGACTTACAATTAAAACACGTTCAGTCTCTTAATATCGCTGTGTGTCTTTTTTGCATTTTTATCTTTCAACAAGCAAAAGACTGAATAGTTGGCTAAATCGCTAAAATAAAATAATCGTTACCTGACAAACTGTCATTTCTATCATTTTTTCTTATCTTTGCTCTTTGAAATAAAAAGCAATGTTTGAATCACCTATCCAATCAAAAGTACATAATGAAGCTCGCCAAGGCGAAGCGCTTCTTTTAAAAAAAGAATCAGGCAAAGCAAGCCGAAAGCTTTACATTGAAAGCTATGGGTGCCAGATGAACTTTTCTGATAGTGAGATTGTAGCATCAATTTTATTGGATAATGGTTTCGAGACGACAGGGTATTATAACGAAGCAGATGTCGTGTTTATCAATACCTGTTCAATCCGGGAGAATGCAGAACAACGTGTTCGTACGCGTTTAGCAGATTTTAAACGGGCTAAACGCGAGAACCCGGGCATGATCGTAGGGGTTTTGGGCTGTATGGCTGAACGTCTAAAATCTAAATTTCTGGAAGAAGAGAAGTTAGTTGACCTAGTGGTAGGGCCTGATGCATACCGTGATTTACCTAATTTAATTGCTAAAGTAGATGAAGGAAGCAAGTCAGTTAATGTGCTCCTTTCTCGAGAGGAAACTTACGCTGACATCAGTCCGGTTCGCTTGAATTCGAATGGCATAACGGCGTTCATATCGATTATGCGCGGTTGCGACAACATGTGTTCTTTTTGTGTTGTTCCATTTACGCGCGGTCGTGAACGAAGTCGGGATCCGCAATCGATCGTTAAGGAGGCTCAGGATTTATTCGATGCAGGTTACCGAGAGGTTACCTTACTTGGACAGAATGTCGACTCCTATAAATACCAGGATGAAGAAAAAGGCGAGACCATAAACTTCGCAGCGCTTTTGGCGTTGGTTGCTGAAGTCGATCCTTTGTTGAGGGTACGTTTTTCTACGTCACACCCCAAAGATATTACCGACGAGGTTCTTTATACCATAGCGAAATATCCGAATATTTGTAAATACATTCACCTACCCGTTCAATCTGGAAATTCCCGTGTGTTGGAGTTGATGAATAGAACATATAGCCGGGAATGGTATATAGACCGTATCAATGCGATTCGTCGAATTATTCCAGATTGTGGTATTTCTACCGATATGATAGCTGGCTTCTGCACGGAAACAGAGGAAGAGCATGAAGATACGCTATCGATGATGGATCTGGTAAAATATGATTATGCTTATATGTTCACATACAGCGAACGGCCCGGTACTTTAGCGGCAAAACGCTATGAAGATGATGTACCTGAAGATGTGAAGAAACGCCGATTAACGGAGATTGTTAATAAGCAGCGTGGGCATAGCTTATTCCGTCTTGAGAACCAGATAGGGAAAGTACATCGAATTTTAATCGAGGGCTATTCAAAGAAATCAGATCAAGATTATTGTGGCAGAAATGACCAGAATGCAATGGTTGTTTTCCCGGTTGATGATCGTTATAAAATTGGAGATTACGTAGATGTGATTGGCGAAACCTGTACTTCAGCTACACTGATTGGACGAATTATAGAATAGTCAAAAATGGATATACAAGATATTAAAAATAGGTTTGGTATCATTGGGAACTCCCCTTTGTTGAACCGAGCGATCGATGTTGCCCGACAGGTGGCTCCCACAGATATTTCGGTGTTGATTACCGGAGAAAGTGGTAGTGGGAAGGAAGTATTTTCTCACATTATTCACCAATTAAGTGCAAGAAAACACGGTACTTTTATTGCAGTCAATTGTGGAGCCATTCCCGAAGGAACAATCGATTCGGAACTTTTTGGACATGAAAAGGGCTCCTTTACGGGTGCTCATGAGGCGAGGAAGGGTTATTTTGAGGTGGTCAACGAAGGGACAATTTTTCTAGATGAAGTTGGGGAACTCCCCTTGAATACACAGGCGCGCTTGCTGCGGGTTCTGGAGTCGGGAGAATATATCCGCGTAGGTTCATCAAAGGTGCAAAAGACGGATGTGCGGGTTATTGCTGCTACGAATGTGGATGTATTTAACGCGGTGGAAAAAGGAAAATTCCGTGAGGATCTCTACTACCGATTAAATACAGTTCCTTTAAAAATACCTTCATTAAGAGAAAGAAAAGAAGACATTCATCTTTTATTCCGAAAGTTTATTTCAGATTTTACATTTAAATACCGTAGTCCGAATGTACAGCTAACTGACGAGGCACAAGCTTTATTAGTGCAGTATAGCTGGCCTGGAAATGTAAGGCAGTTGAAAAATATAGCGGAGCAGGTTGCTGTGTTAGAAAAGGACAGGGTGGTAAACGCAGACGCGCTGAGAAAATATTTGCCCACGGATGAAAGGAGCACATTGCCTACGACTTTGGATAAGAACAAGGGGGATGATTTTTCAGAAAGAGACCTTTTGTACAAGGTTCTCTTTGATATGAAGAAAGACATGATGGAGTTAAAGAAGCTGGTTGTGGGTATTGTGAATAATGGCGTAAATGCATCGACCATTGATGAACATTCACCTTATATCAACCAGCTGTATCGAGATACGGCGCATCCACACGGCGAATTACCTTCGGCATCGACATTAACGATACATCAACCCAAAGCTGAGAGGGAAGAAGATCTTAATATGATGGAAGAGGCTGAGGAGATTGAAGAGTCGCTGTCGCTAGTCGACAAAGAGTCTGACTTGATTAAAAAAGCACTAAAGAAACATAAAGGGAAACGCAAATTAGCTGCACAAGAATTGGGAATATCTGAACGGACCCTCTATCGAAAGATTAAAGATTTAAATTTAAACTAATGTGCCTAAAGCCTTTTAAGAAGTTTAAACAAATTTTTGTATTGTGCTGCATCGTTATGGGTTCACACCTTTCATGTGGTATGTACAGCTTTACCGGGGCGTCTATACCTGCTGAAATGAGTACGGTAAGTGTAGATTTTTTTGAGAATACAGCCCCCATTGTGGTCACCTACCTAAGTCAGGAGTTTACGGAGGCGTTAAAAACGCGGATCAGAAATCAATCTCGCTTGAGTATGGTTCGTGCAGACGCAGACGCAGCCTTTGAAGGCAGGATAACCGGTTA
This sequence comes from Pedobacter indicus, assembly GCF_003449035.1. Lineage (NCBI taxonomy): Bacteria > Pseudomonadati > Bacteroidota > Sphingobacteriia > Sphingobacteriales > Sphingobacteriaceae > Albibacterium > Albibacterium indicum. The sequence goes on along the minus strand of NZ_QRGB01000001.1, from coordinate 886,287 downwards.
TAGCATTACACCGACGGCTGTGCAGGGTAACGATCGGGCTGGGCTCAATAGGCTCACCATCACGGTCACGGTTACCTATAAGAACCGATTAGACCCCAAGTTAGATTTTGAACAATCTTTCAGTAGATTTGAAGATTTCTCCACCACAGCTGGGCCGATTCAAGCACAAGAGCCTCAGCTCATTAAAAATATCAATGATATGCTTACGGAAGACATTTTTAATCGTGCATTTGCTAACTGGTAACCTAGGAGATAAAATCAAGCAGAGATAAAATGGGAGAAAATACAGCGATACAAAAACTTTTTCAATCGTCTTTGAGTAAGCCCGAATCGGCCGACTCCAAGGATGTCAAAAAACTTATTGACCAGTACCCCTATGTTAACGCTCTTTGGTTTTTATATGCTCGACTGGGGGTCGCTAATGGTGAGCATGACGCAAAAGAGCGATACCAAAAAGCGGTAATATTCAGTTCAGATACGGAAAAGTACCGTGAATTTGTCTATCAACCGGATTCAGGGATTTCTTCTCATGAAGATGAGAATCAGGCTCAAACTCAAACTCCAAAGACCATCGTAGCTCCGTCAGAGGTATTACTGCAATCCAAAAATGCTGTTGACCAACGCATGTCTATTAATAATGAGAGGGGAGCAGAACCGAATACTCCCAGTCGCTATTATGACGAATGGATGCCTTATTCCTATGTGTGGTGGTTAAACAAAACCCGAACTGAATATGCTGAATCTAACCAGCCATATGCATCAAGCGGTTCAAATGAAAAAGAGGTTGGGGAAACGGATGAAGCTGGCAACCCGCTCGACCAGCAGATACGTGAGCATATATTTAACTTGCAAAACCCGGAGACAAAACTTAGTGAGCAGTTTGGCGGAAAGGCAAAACCATTTCAGGTGCCTAGAAAAGAAGATCCGATTATTGAGCGATTTATCAAAGAAGAGCCCCAGATACGCCCTCCTTCAGCAGAAAAAATCAATTTGGAAAATAAAGCGAGGAAAAGTGCTGAGGATGAATCTGGCTTTGTATCGGAAACCTTGGCAAAAATTTATGCAGAACAGGGTCTTTATCATAAGGCTATCGACACTTATAAAAAATTAAGTTTGAAATATCCCGAAAAAAGTCTTTATTTTGCGGGGCAAATTGAGCTGCTTAATAAAAAATTAAATTAATAATCATACAATGTTTTACTTATTTATTACCCTGATTATCATCGCCTGCGCTTTGTTGGTGTTTTTTGTATTGATACAAAATCCAAAGGGAGGAGGTTTAGCTTCTCAATTCGCAGGGTCAAATAACCTGATGGGCGTTAAGCGCACGGGAGATATTTTAGAAAAAGGAACTTGGGTATTGGTCATTGCCATCATGGTAATTTCTCTATTAATAAACGTAACAATGCCTTTAGGTGGAGGTGCTGGAAGTGGTTCCGGTTTAGGAGACCAGATACAGCCGACGAGTGTACCAACTGCACCGGCGCCTGACCTGAACACAACAACACCAGCCTTACCGGAGAGTCCGGCGGATACTGCAAATTAAGAGATATTAGAAGAACATAAAAAGGGATGACAATCAAGTTATCCCTTTTTTATTGGCGAATGCTGACATTTTTACATAAGAGGTGTCACTTTATCCACAGAAATCACTTTGGCATAGTTACTGAATACTTCTTTTTAAACTTAATAAAAGTATTAACACTAAAAATTTAATAGAATAATTATGGCATTAAGCATTAAACCTATCGGAGACAGAGTGGTGGTAGAAGCCGCTCCTGCAGAAGAAAAAACAGCTTCAGGAATTTACATTCCGGACACGGCGAAAGAAAAGCCTCAACGTGGCACTGTTGTGGCCGTTGGTACGGGTAAAGTTGATGAGCCACTAACGGTTAAAGTTGGTGATGAAATTCTTTATGGTAAATATGCAGGTACTGAGATAACCTATGAGGGACAAGAGTATTTAATCATGCGTGAGTCAGATATTTACGCAGTACTGTAATCGTTCGTTTTTAGTTTTAATTCAAGACAGCCTTTCAATAGGCTTTATAAAATCATTATCAAATAAAATAAAATGGCAAAAGAAGTAAAATATGATGTTGACGCACGTGAAGCACTAAAAAAAGGTGTCGACACGCTTGCTAATGCAGTAAAAGTAACTTTAGGACCAAAAGGTCGTAACGTAATTATAGAAAAGAAATTCGGTTCCCCAGCGATCACAAAGGACGGTGTAACAGTTGCTAAAGAGATTGACTTGAAAGAGCCAATGGAAAACATGGGAGCTCAAATGGTTAAAGAAGTTGCTTCTAAAACAGCCGATCAAGCTGGTGATGGGACGACTACTGCTACTGTGTTAGCTCAGGCTATTGTAACCGCCGGAATTAAAAACGTAGCTGCCGGTGCGAACCCAATGGACTTAAAACGCGGGATTGATAAAGCTGTAGCTGCGGTTGTAAACGACTTACAGTCTCAATCTCAAACTGTTGGGGAAGATAACAACAAAATCAAACAAGTTGCTTCTATTTCAGCAAACAACGATGAAGTGATTGGTACGCTCATCGCAGAAGCAATGAATAAAGTTGGTAAAGACGGTGTGATCACGGTTGAAGAAGCTAAAGGAACGGAAACCGAAGTAAAGACTGTAGAAGGTATGCAGTTTGATAGGGGTTACCTTTCTCCTTACTTCGTTACCAACACCGATAAAATGGAAGTTGAATTAGAAAGCCCTTACATATTGATTTACGACAAGAAAATCAGCAACATGAAGGAGCTTCTTCCTATTTTGGAGAAACAAGTTCAAACAGGAAAACCACTCCTTATTATCGCTGAAGATTTAGATGGTGAAGCATTGGCAACCTTAGTTGTTAACAAAATCCGCGGTTCGTTGAAAGTTGCGGCAGTTAAAGCTCCAGGCTTTGGTGATCGTAGAAAAGCTATGTTGGAAGACATCGCGATCTTAACGGGCGGTACGGTTATCTCTGAAGAAAGAGGTTTCAAGTTAGAAAATGCTGAATTAGAATCACTAGGTCAAGCTGAAAAAGTAGTTATCGACAAAGATAACACAACCATGATTAATGGTTCTGGCTCAACTGACGAGATTAAAGCTCGCGTAAACCAGATTAAAGCTCAGATCGAAACAACTACCTCTGACTACGATCGTGAAAAACTTCAGGAACGTCTTGCTAAATTAGCTGGCGGTGTTGCGGTACTTTATGTTGGTGCAGCTACCGAAGTTGAAATGAAAGAGAAAAAAGACCGTGTTGATGATGCTTTGCATGCTACTCGTGCAGCAGTGGAAGAAGGTATTGTAGCTGGTGGAGGTGTAGCATTCATTCGTTCAATCGAAGCTTTAGCTGAATTGAAAGGTGAAAACGAAGATGAAAACACAGGTATTAATATCATCAAACGTGCTATTGAGGAACCGTTACGCCAAATCTGTAACAACGCTGGTGTAGAAGGATCAATCGTAGTACAGAAGGTGAAAGAAGGTGAATCAGATTACGGATACAATGCACGCAATGATGTATATGAGAATTTGATTGGTGCGGGTGTAATCGATCCGACTAAAGTTTCTCGTGTTGCGTTAGAAAACGCTGCATCAATTGCATCAATGCTATTGACTACTGAAGTTGTTTTGGCAGATGAGCCAGAAGACGATAAAGGTGGCGCAGGTGCTCCTCCAATGGGTGGTGGCATGGGCGGCATGATGTAATAATCAAACGTCGCAATAAAAAAGAGGGAGTGGCTTAATCAGTAACTCCCTCTTTTTTTGAAATATTATATCAGCTTCAATCTATTTGGCTAGGAAAAAATAAGTTGGATCGATCTCTTCCAGCGTTTTTTTCAGCAAGGCGTTGATGTGTTCTGAATGCGCTTTTGCATTTGAATTCTCTTCCGTACCTGAATGTGCTCTTTCTTTGTCGGGGTACTTCGGAACAACACCGCCCCAGGCTACAATGGACGGGTGATGTTGTAGAGCTTTTATGTTTTCTGCCGCTTCAGCTTTTATGTTTTCAAGAAAACTAGCTGTTTTAGGATAATTTGCCGGCGGAAACATAAAATCCTGCAAAATTAAGATCCCATGCGTATCAGCCAAATCATAAAAATAGGGACTTTCATAGATTCCCGGAGACGCTACGTGGAGCACAGTCTTTTCTAACCTCTCTAAGATGAAGAAAAACGAATCATATTCATCCGTACTTATACTGCTCGCATTCATCGCCATAGGCCAATATTCAGATAGATCGACATGCACCGACTTCCCGTTTACCATTAGCCTGAAATCTTGAACTGTGCTCGAAGGATCAACCTTCACATCACGAATTCCAATCCGCTTCATCATTACCTGCTCATTTTTGCCACTATTTACACGAACCCCAATTTTGTAAAGATTGGGCTTCCCTAACTTTTTAGGCCACCAAAGCTTTGGCTTTTTGATTACAAACGGAAGCTCTATTTGCTCGCTACCTGGGGCGACACGAACGGTTTCACGGGTAAATGTTCTCCCCGATACTTCATCATAAACCTCCACATTCACTTGTTGCTCCCCCTGTGTGCGGAAATCGAGTTCAGCGGTTAAACGTGCCTCTTTATCCGTTATTTCATCGATACTGTAGCTAAGATGATCTAGTCGGTATTCGTTCCAGGACTCAAGAATGACGGGTTTCCAGACGCCGAGAGGGAGAATGGGGTCTGCGTCTTTAAAATGATAATACGCTTTCCGAAGTGAGGGAGAATATTCAACATTTGCAAACCGAATCATCAATTCATTCTCGCCTTCCTTTATAAGAGATTTAATAGGTACGGACCATGAGCGAAACATATTGTTAGCTGCCAATATCGGTTTCTGATTTAGGAATACAGTTGCCCGCGTATCGAGTCCCTCGAATGACAATTCAACAAAGTCTCTTGACATAATCTGTTTATCGGCTATAAAAGTCGTTCGATAGAACCAGATGGAATCTGAACTATTTACCGATGACTTCCCATTATCTAAAAGGTCATCGATTAAAATGCCGGGTACCTGTGCAGGAAGCCAATATTTATCAGATTCTGCTTTGAAAGCCCAGTCACTCAGCAAATATTCTTGATAGACTTGTGCTCTACTGAACAAACAGGAAGTAAGCAAAACCAATAAACCAAGGATGTTTTTCATAACGAGTAAACTATTTTTTAAAAATAGTAATTATAATTTATGTCGATGAGCTAAGCTACGAATGTGAGTTTATATTGCTTATTTTTGTAATAAAATAACCTGATTATTAACGATAAAGAATGGAAAAGGAACAGATTTCGGTTTTTGACATCTTGAAGATCGGTGTTGGTCCGTCTAGCTCCCATACGCTGGGGCCATGGCGAGCGGCACAACGCTTCTTAAGAAGATTGGATGAAGAAAGCTTAACAGATGAAGTCGAGCAAGTCCAGATACACCTGTACGGGTCTTTGGCAAAAACTGGCAAGGGGCACGGAACTGATATTGCGGTTGCGTTAGGGATTAACGGTGATGATCCGGTGACGATTGAGGTCAATATGATTAACCCTACGATTGACTCAATTAAGATTGACAAGAAAATCTCTTTAGGTGGAAAAAAAGAAATAGCTTTTTCGTTCTCCGATGATATTGTCTTTCATTTTACTGAAAGTCTTCCGTTTCACCCGAACGCTCTAACTTTTCAGGCATTTCTGACAACAGGGAAAGCAATTTCAGAAACTTACTACTCGGTTGGTGGAGGTTTTGTTACCCAAGAAAATGAAGAAATAGGCCAAGACAACCAAGTTGACTTGCCTTTTCCGATTGATAATGCGAATGAATTGTTAGGATGGTGTATACGCACAGGTCTTAGTATTTCGGACATCGTTTTGGAAAACGAAACTGCATGGCGTGAGGAAAAAGATACAAGAGCACAAATGCTGCGCATTTTTGAAGTTATGAAAGACTGTGTGTATCGTGGATGTCATACGGAGGGTGTTTTGCCAGGCGGGCTATCAGTTGTAAGAAGAGCATCCAAACTTAATAAACGCCTTTTAAACGGTAAATTTTATCATGACTACCAGTCTTGGGTTGAAGCAATCCGCTCGGGAGGAAACGACTTTAAGCATATTCTTGATTGGGTAAGTTGTTTTGCTTTGGCGGTGAATGAGGAGAATGCCTCTTTCGGTCGTGTAGTTACCGCGCCAACCAATGGTGCTGCGGGAGTCATTCCGGCCGTTCTTTTATATTTCAGTGTTTTTCACCACGATATTGACGATGAAGAAGTTATTCACTTTTTAGCAACAGCTGCAGAAATAGGTAGTATTTTTAAGAAAGGTTCGACAATATCTGCTGCCATGGGTGGTTGTCAGGCGGAAATTGGAGTATCCTCTTCAATGGCCGCAGCAGCACTGACCGAATGTTTAGGGGGTACACAAGCGCAGGTACTAACCGCTGCTGAGATCGCGATGGAACATCATTTAGGGCTGACATGTGACCCTATTGGCGGTTTGGTTCAGATCCCTTGTATTGAAAGAAACACCATGGGAGCTATCAAGGCTATTACGGCATCACAGCTTGCTCTTCGAACTGATCCGGACAAAACAATCGTTAGTCTGAATAATGTTGTTAAAACCATGTGGCAAACGGCTCAGGATATGAACTCGAAATATAAAGAGACGTCAGACGGTGGTTTGGCTATCAATATCCCCTTGAGTTTACCTGAGTGTTAATCAATAAATTCTGAGTTTTTTTTTTACTACTTTTGGGTTACATAAATTTTACAGAATGAAAATAAGTTATCTTACACTTATAAAAAGATATATACCCATATTATTTATGGGTATCGCAATAAGCTTCGCTTCGTGTGAAAAGACAGCGCCAAGTCCAACTGACGATACAGAGGAAACAGAGGTTAATCCTGAGAACCAAAAGGTGAATGAATGGATTACCGAACAAATGCGTATTTACTATTACTGGAATGATGGAATACCAGCTGATAATCGACTAGACTTCGGTCTTGAACCTCCTGAGTTTTTTGAGACTATTCTTAACGCCGATGACCGATTTTCATGGATACAAAAAGCAGATGAGTTAAATGAAGGGATGCAAGGGGTGACGACGAGTACGGGCATGAACATTATATTATTTGGGTATGATGATGGCAAGAAGGTATTCGGTGTGGTTAAATATGTCATTCCTGGTTCGCCGGCCGACAAAGCCAAGCTGGAAAGAGGAGATATGTTTACGAAAGTGAATGGGTCGGAGATGACGGCTCAAAACTATGAAGAAAAACTTAAACCTTACTCTTCGGGCGAAGCATTTAACATTACGCTAGCGACTTTAAAAGGAAAAGTATTGACAACAACGGATGAAACCGTTTCTCTAACTGCAACCAAGGTCGACGAACCCTCAGTGCATTACCACTCAACAATCACATCTAAGAGCGGCAAGAAAGTTGGTTATATCTTCTATAATCGCTTTTTAAACAATAAGGTAGATGAACTGTTCGATGTTTTCGCTGAGTTTAAATCTGCTGGCGTAAGCGATCTAATTCTTGATCTTCGTTATAACCTGGGTGGAGGGATAGCCGTTTCAGGTGCATTGTCCGCTTTGATTATGGATAACTATAATAAAGAAGATGTATTTGTTAAATACAACTATAACGATCGCCTGAATCAACAATTTGACAGGGCAGGACAAAGTCGCGATGAGAGATTTTATGACCTCTATCCGGCATTGTCAAAAGACCTACCGGAAAACCCGAGTGACCAAGAGTTAACTGCGGCAGCTAACGCGATTGATGCTAGGATTAAAGCTGCTAATTTGAACCTCCCGCGAGTCTTTATATTGGCAACGGATAATTCTGCATCGGCGAGTGAGTTGGTTATTCACAACCTTGCACCTTATATGGAGGTCATCCATATTGGTGGCACTACAATAGGAAAAAATGAGGGTTCAATAACGATCGAGGATGATAGAAAACCACGGCAAATTGACTGGGCTATTCAGCCGATTATCGTCAAACTTGCTGATAAAGAAGGACATGGTGACTATGACAAAGGTTTAGCTCCTGATGAAGAAATTGATGAGTATGAATACCTGCCTTTATCACCATTAGGTTCTAAAGAAGACCCTCTGGTATTAACTGCGCTCTATATAATTGATCCTTCTGAAGCAACAACATCACAAGCTAAGCAGATGTCTGTTTCTCGCGCACAAACCAGACAAGCAGCCTTTGAACTGATTGAAGAATTTAAGAGAGAAAATAGTAAACCATTGCCAGTGTTGCTTGATAAATATCAGGTCAAGCCAACGGTCATTGATCAATTGAAAATGGAAAAAGAGTCTAGGAAATAATTCTAATAATGTTGAATCGCTATGAGTTCTATATTCTAGCGGTTCTATATTATTATGGCTCAATAAAATTCATTTGGAAAACCTGTCCAATATGACGTTTTAGACGGCTTTTTACTTCAGTAATATCCTGCTCTTCACCTAATTCGCGTGACAAGGAAGTAACAGCTTTATCTTCAATTCCACAAGGTACAATATTATTGAAGTAATCAAGTTCTGAATTGACATTGAATGCAAAACCATGCATGGTCACCCAGCGACTGCTACGAACCCCCATTGCACATATTTTTCTTGCTTTTTCGTTATCAGCCTCCAGCCAAACGCCGGTATAACCAGGATACCGATCTGCTTTTAGTCCGTAATCCGCCAAAGTCAGAATAATTGCTTCTTCTAGTGTACGTAAATAGCGATGGATATCGGTAAAGAAATTGTCCAAATCAAGTATCGGGTAACCTACAATCTGTCCTGGCCCATGATAGGTTATATCTCCTCCTCTATTTATTTTGTAATACCTAGCATGTTTAGCCTTCAAGCCTTCTTCATCCAATAATAGGTGTTCGGGCTTACCGCTTTTACCCAGCGTATATACATGCGGATGCTCTACAAAAATCAAATAATTTTTTGTAGGTATTTTTCTTTCATGAGTCCGGTTATCGATCTTTAGCGCAATGGTTTCCGCAAATAATTCCTCTTGTCGGTTCCATGACTCTTCGTAGTCAACCAATCCCCAGTCTTGAAAAATCACATCTTTGTTTTGCATTACATTCTCTATTAAATCCCAAAATTAAGGATTAGAAACATAAGCCAGAAAATACCCTTCCATTTTCTGGTATTCTACCGTCAACAATTGACTCGCATCTGATGTATTTAAGTATGCTTGCAAACTTCCCTTGTCTTGATATTCGAAGGGAACGACATCAATATTTTGTTTAAGGGAGATCCCCTTTCTCCCCTGCCATTTGAAAATAGATTCCTTTGCGCACCAACAGGCGTATAGTTGCTCTATCTCATTTTCTCCATGGATGAAACGAAGCTCTTTCTCCGTCATGAATTTCTGCTTAATACGTTTAATTTTGGGTTGTATAATTTCTATATCAACTCCAACCGGGTGCCGGGGATGAGAGATCGCGGCTGCATATTCGTTCGAATGACTCAGGGAAATGTAGCCATCAAAGCCTTTTACATAGGGCTTACCATGTTCGTCTTTCAGACATTCTGTAATGTCTTGAGCGAACAAACAATTGAGTGCTCTGCGCACAGCAAGCCAGCGTATTCTTCCATACGGCGATCGAATCTTGGATAATTCCTGTCTTTCAAGATCGCTCATTCTTAAACCCTCTATCAGCTTATCCTCGTCTTCATCAATATACCATAAGGCTAACGTGCTTCCGTCCTCTATCTTTTTGATAAAACGTATCGGCATCTAATTATAATTATTCGTCTTAGTTTATTTCACATCACAAATTACGAACTAATCTCCGAAATCGAGACTCAACATTACTTTAAACGTCTTTATTTTTAATATGTAGGCAATTAGACAACGATTATTTCTATTTTTACTGCATGATTTTATCTGATAAAAGAATTTTGGAAGAAATCGAAAATGGGCATATCGTTATCGAGCCCTTCGATCGGCGTTGTTTAGGAACTAACTCATATGATGTTCATTTGGGTAGATATCTTGCAACCTATAAGAGCCGCGTATTGGATGCAAAAGAACATAATGAGGTGGTTCACTTCGAGATACCTAAGGAAGGGCTGATTTTAGAACCGAATACCTTGTACTTGGGTGTAACAGTCGAATATACGGAGACCTATCGCCACGTTCCCTTTCTTGAAGGGAAGTCGAGCACGGGTCGCCTGGGAATCGACATTCATGCAACCGCTGGAAAAGGAGATGTTGGGTTTTGCAATACCTGGACACTTGAAATATCGGTGACACAGCCTGTCAGAGTGTATGCAGGTATGCCTATCGGACAATTAATTTATTTTGCTGTCGAAGGCGATGTTCAGACACTATATAATTCAAAAGGGAACGCAAAATACAATAGAAAAACGACAAGACCTGTTGAAAGCATGATGTGGAAAAATGACTTTTAGAATTAGTCACTCCCAAACTCCATTAAATAGGCCTTCAAAAAGTCATCAATCTCGCCATCCAGTACCGCCTGTGTATTGGATGTTTCATGATTAGTCCGTAAATCTTTAACTAACTTATATGGGTGCAGAACATAATTCCGAATTTGGGAACCCCATTCAATTTTTTTCTTGCTCCCTTCGATTGCTGCTGTCGCTTCCATTTTTTTTCTCATTTCTATTTCATATAACTGAGATTTAAGTAGGCGCATAGCATTTTCTTTATTCTGCAACTGCGAACGAGATTCTTGATTCTTAATAATGATTCCCGAAGGCTTATGGTGCAAGCGCACGGCAGTCTCCACTTTGTTCACATTCTGACCTCCGGCACCTCCTGAACGAAAAGTATCCCATTCGATTTCGGAGTCTTTAACATCAATCTCGATCGCATCATTAATTAGTGGGTAAACATATACCGAAGAAAAAGACGTATGTCGTTTTGCATTCGAATCAAACGGAGAGATACGGACTAAACGATGTACGCCTGTTTCTCCCTTTAAATACCCAAACGGAAAATTACCATCAAATTGAAGTGTTACTGTCTTTATTCCAGCAACGTCGCCAGCCTGATAGTCCTGTTCGCTAACTTTGTAACCATTATTGGCTCCCCACATCAGGTACATACGCATAAGCATTTCTGCCCAGTCGCAGCTTTCCGTTCCGCCAGCGCCGGCCGTAATCTGAAGGATTGCACTGAGTTGATCTTCCTCCGCACTAAGCATGTTTTTAAACTCCAACTCCTCAAGCGCCGTTATCGCCTTTGCATACGTGTCGTTTAATTCCTCTTCGCTCGCATCTCCCGATTGAAAAAACTCCTGCATGACTGCAACATCATCAACAAGTGTGCTGAGCTCATCATAGGCATCTGTCCAGACCTTCTTACTCTGAATTGTAGCCATAACCTGTTCAGCTGCTTTGGGATCGTCCCAAAAGGTAGGTGTAAGCGTTAAACTTTGATCTTTATGAAGTTCTTCTTTTTTCTGATCGATGTCAAAGATGCCTCCTCAGGGAAGCAGTTCGATCCCTCAAGTCTTGAATATTTTCTTTGGTCATTGCGCAAATATACAACTATTGATTACCTTCTGATTTAAACAATAAAAATAAACTAAAGTTTATTTCACTATGCGAATAATTAGCTTAACAACTCGGCAATATCAGCCTCCGTTAGTGATTTAACAAAGCTTTCTTCGACTTTTATGAGTGACGTTGCAAGCTGTTGTTTATTTCTTTGTAACGCTAAAATCTTTTCTTCTACGGTGTCCTTTGTGATAAACTTGTAGATGAAAACTTTCTTAGTTTGACCAATCCGATGGGTTCGATCTATGGCCTGCATCTCGACAGCGGGGTTCCACCAGGGGTCGAGAATGAAAACATAGTCGGCCTCGGTCAAATTTAGTCCGACCCCTCCTGCCTTTATAGAAATTAAAAAAACTTTTATCTCTTCACTCTCTCGATATTCGTCAATAACATTTTGTCTATTCTGGGTTGCGCCATCCAGATATGAAAATGCAATACCGTTGTCTTTAAAATAGTTTGCATATATCTTCATTTGTTTTACAAACTGTGAAAATATAAGCACCTTATGACCGCGAATCAAGACAGTTTCCAATGTCTGTATAACGCTCTCAAACTTACCCGATGTACCCTGATATTTATCATCAATCAGCTGAGGATGATTTGCCAATTGTCTCAATTGACTGAGACCTTTGATTACCTGAATACCTGACCTTTTAAATGTCCCTTCATCCAATTGCCTAAGCATCATGTTTCGATATTCTGCTTTGATCCGACTATAATAATCAGCCTGTGATTCAGACATTCCGCAGTAGAATATTTTTTCAGACTTTTCTGGCAACTCTTTGGCTACCTGATCTTTCGTTCTACGAAGAACAAAAGGCTTGATCAATGTTTGCAAGCGCATACTGGCTTTTTCATCCTTCTTCTTTTCGATTGGAGTGACATACTCTCTCATAAAAAAAGTATAACTTCCTAAAAGCCCCGGATTAACAAATGTCATTTGCGACCATAGATCAGCCACTGAATTCTCAATTGGTGTACCACTTAAAATTAATCGATAGTTACCTCTTAATCGCTGTATTGATTTGAAAGCCTTTGATGTTACGTTCTTGATGTACTGGCTCTCGTCTAGTATAATGTAATGAAATAAGAAATCCTCCAGAATATCGGTGTCTATTCTTGCTATTCCATAGGTACTGATGACGATGTCGTATTCTGTAAATACCGAAGAAGCTTTAGCTCTTGTTGTCCCTGTGTGGTTTAGTATTCGCAAATCAGGAGCAAATTTTTCAGCTTCTTTCAACCAGTTGTATATCAACGAAGTTGGCATTATAATTAAAGATGTGTGCTCCCTTCCTGTTGAAACAGACTCTTCCTTCTCTTTCTGTAAAAGCGCTAATGTCTGGACAGTCTTTCCTAAGCCCATGTCGTCTGCTAAACATCCACCGAAATGATGTCGTTTTAAAAACCAGAACCAATTATAACCGGCTTTTTGATAAGGACGAAGGGTTCCATGAAAAAGCTTAGGCTCATCGACATCCTCAAGAGATTCGAAATGAGTCAACTTCTCGATTTTCCTCTTCATACTCAATCCCGCGACTCCATCTTCATCAAGACCACTAATAATCCCAATATGTTGTTTCTGAAGCTTTAAACCTTCCTTGTCATCGGCAAAATAAAAGAGATCGTTGAATTTGTTAAACCATTGCTCGGGGATAATCGCAATTTCACCTGAAGGCAACACGAATTCTTGTTCATTGTTCAAAATATACTTTTTGAGCTTAACAAATGGAATTAAAAATTCTCCGAACTGAATAGTTGCTTTAATATCAAACCAATCGATCCCTTCTTCAACTTCAAGGTTCACTTTCATCTGTCCGAATACATATTTCTTATCGGATTTTTTCTGTGAGATCTCGAAGCCGTGATCAACTAGCACATCTATTTGCCGATTTAACCAATCTAGCAGGTTCCCGCTATTGTTAATCTCTTCTCTTAGCTCCAGTCGATTCGACGTTGAGCGTTTAAGTCCTAATTTTTCCAGAAAATCTAATTGAGCACGCTCCCACATCATCGATCTTTTTATCCGATAAAATGTATAACGGTCATATTGAGTGTCATAAGAAACTCTCACGCTCACCGGTTTAGTACCTATTTCTGAAAAAATATAGCTGTCATATTTAAATTTAAGCTTAATATCGTATTGCCGATCAGAAAGTGAGCGGAATTCAATTAAGGGCACTGCTTGATACTTATGTGTTTTTATCTCGAAGCCCTCTGCATAAACATGATATCGTTCGATCAAAGGAGCTATAAACTTTTTAAAATAACTCTGCTCTGTCGATTTAGGGATAGAAATATACCGCCTATTTAAAAAAGGTGCTAGTTTGCGTCCTTCAACTTCTTGATCGAAGAAATAAAGGGTATTCTCCAAGAGTAAGCATGCAGGGTCATTCGTTATAATTTCAGCTCCTTTATACATGAACTCAATACGATACCCATCATACTTCAAAGTCGGGAAATACCTGAGTTCATGTTCCGAACGTCTAAAATGAAACAAGACTGAAGCCTTTTGGCTCGCGAAACTAAGATTAGCTTCGACCGGCCACCCCTCTTTACTCATTAAGTAAAAGGGCTTTCCTGTTAGCAAATCAAATATCTTCTGTAATGTCTCCTCGATCTTTGGTCGAATAATAGCAAAAAGTTCCTCATTGAAAATCCGACTAAAATATTCGGAAGGCCTTATATTCTTTTTGTAGAATCGCTTAATAATATTGCCCTGTTCGATATCCTCACATAGCTTAATGAGTTTCCAATCTATCTCATCAATGTACTTACTATAATCACTGGCAGTATTAGTAAACAGACGGTTATAGGTTAAAGACATCCCTCCATCTTGGTTTATCTGTACAACGTGCGGTTCGATCAAATATCCCAAGAATTCATGCCTACATAACGAGTAGACCAATTTAAAGGGTTTGCTACTATCTACTCTCATGCCGTCCTTTCGCTTTTATCGTCATACCTTCTTTACTGCTTCAAATAATTATTTTTCTACCTCAGAATGAAAAATGGCATTAAATATAACAAATCCTTTTGGATCTGGCTTCAATATTGACTACAAAGCAAAAAAAATCCCGCCTCTAACGAGACGGGATCCATATTCTCAGTAAAAACTGTTAGTTATGCACCTAACTGTACACGTTTAAATGCTGTAACAGTTAAATCTTTTGATACACTCCCTAAGAATTGAGTAACGCTTTTAGAAGGATCTTTAACAAACTCTTGGTTCAACAACGTGTTTTCCTTGAAAAACTTATTCAACTTTCCTTGCGCTATTTTGTCCAACATCGCTTCTGGCTTTCCTTCAGCACGAATCTGCTCCTTAGCAATTTCTAGTTCGCGTTGAATAACCTCTTCATCGACCCCGTCTTTATCAATTGCGGATGGGTTCATCGCCGCAATTTGCATTGCTACATCTCTCCCTGCTTCTTCTGCCCCCTCAGCTTCTTGACTCAATCCCACTAAAACTCCAATACGGTAGTTTCCATGAATATAAGGAACAACTTTTTCAGCTTCTATTACCTCATAGTTTGAAACGTCGATACGCTCACCAATTTTTCCAGTTTGCTCAACAATCAACTCACTTATTGGACGTCCGCCGATACTCAATGCTTTTAAAGCATCAAGGCTAGCTGGGTTTTCCTGAATTGCAACGTCAGCGATATTTTCTGCAAATGCGATAAAATCTTCATTTTTTGCAACAAAGTCAGTTTCGCAGTTCACTTCAACCACAACTCCTCTTTTTCCATCAGTGGTAGTTTTAGCAATGACTACTCCTTCGTTCGACTCACGGTCTTGACGATTAGCAGCTACTTTTGCTCCTTTCTTACGAAGGTAGTCAACAGCTTGTTCGAAATCTCCATTTGATTCAACCAAAGCCTTTTTGCAATCCATCATACCTGCTCCAGTTTGTTGGCGCAGCTTATTTACGTCCGATGCAGAAATTTGTACTGTAGACATTTCTTTTACTTTTATTTATATTATAAAATAATTATGGGTCGTCGATTACGTGCTTATTTAAAACGCATACACTTAATCAACAACCCACAATATAAAAATTAATCTTTTTTATCTTCTACCGATGATTCAACAGTTTCAGATTTATCTTGACTTGCAGATTTACGCGGACGTTTAGCCGAAGTCTCTTTTTTATCTTTATCGTCTTTATCAGACTCTTCTTTTGCGTTATCGATTTGTGCTTTTGCTGCTGCTGCTTCCTTTTCAGCCTCTTCCTCCTTATCGCGTTTACGCTCTTCCAATCCTTCCTGAATAGCCTTTCCGATAATAGCAGCTATTAAAGAAATAGACTTTGATGCATCGTCATTCGCAGGAATTGGAAAGTCAATATTTGAAGGATCAGAGTTTGTATCCACTAAGCCAAATGTAGGGATATTCAACTTCATCGCTTCGCTTACTGCAATATGCTCTTTTTTAACATCAACGATGAATAACGCTGCCGGCAAACGATTCAAATCAGCAATACCTCCAAGAAGAGATTCAAGCTTAATTCGCTCGCGCTGAATCATTAACTTTTCCTTTTTAGACAAAACATCGTAAGTTCCGTCTTTCGTCATTTTGTCGATGTTCGACATCTTCTTAATAGACTTACGCACCGTAGCAAAGTTGGTAAGCATACCACCTAACCAACGTTCTGTAACGTAAGGCATATTTGCAGCTTTTGCCTGCTCTGCTATAATATCTTTTGCTTGTTTTTTTGTAGCAACAAATAAAACTTTACGGCCAGATTTTACGATCTGCTTAATAGCAGAAGCAGCTTCTTCTAGTTTTACTAAAGTTTTATTTAAATCGATGATGTGGATGCCGTTACGCTCCATGAAAATGTACTTAGCCATTTTCGGATCCCATTTACGGGTAAGGTGTCCAAAATGTACACCTGCATCCAGTAATTCCTGATATGTTGTTCTTGCCATTGTTTGGTCCTCCTTAAATTAACGTTTACTAAATTGAAATTTCTTACGAGCTTTTGCACGTCCTGGTTTCTTGCGCTCAACCATACGGTCGTCACGGGTCACCAAGCCTTTCGCACGTAAAGATGCTTTAATTTCTGGGTCTAATTCGATCAATGCTTTCGCAATCGCTAATCGAACTGCTTCCGCCTGACCTTTAATTCCACCACCTGCAACGTTAACTTTAACATCATGATTCCCAGCTACACCAGCAACTTCAATACTCTGAGTTACGATGTACTGCAATGGCAATGTTGGAAAATACTCTTTATAATCTTTACCGTTCACGGTAATTGTTCCGCTGCCCGCGCTCAAATAGATACGCGCTACAGCTGTTTTTCTTCTTCCTGAAGTGTTTGTAACTGACATTTCTTTCCTCCTTAGAATTTAACTGTTTTAGGATTTTGAGCCGCATGCGGATGCTCATTACCAGCATACACATAAAGGTTCTTAAATAAAGCGCGACCTAATCTGTTTTTAGGCAACATCCCACGAATTGCTTTTTCTACAACGCGTGTCGGGTGTTTCGCCAACAATTCCTTAGGAGAAATAAAACGCTGACCACCTGGATATCCAGTATAAGACGTATAAACTTTGTCCTCCAGTTTATCACCGGTCAATTTAACTTTGTCTGCATTAATAACAATCACGTTATCTCCGCAGTCTACGTTTGGGGTGAACGTCGGCTTGTGTTTTCCTCTGATAATCTTTGCAATTTCAGAAGACAAGCGCCCCAAAATCTCACCTTCGGCATCAACGACAATCCATTCTTTGTTAATGGTCTGCTTGTTGGCTGAGACAGTTTTGTAACTTAACGTATTCACTTACTTTTCTTTTAAATATGAATAATATATAATGCTCCTTAAAATTAAGGACTGCAAAGGTAGCGAATACTTTCGTAAACCAAAAACACTTTAAAATATATTTTACGAATACATTTACTATTTTTTATTAGGTTTGTTTCATGAAGCTACCCACGCTACCAGGCTTTGACCCTCAGGCTTTTGAGAAATATTTTAAAAACACAAGCTGGTTAATGTTAGCCCGTATCGGTAGCTTACTCATTAAAATGTTTACGGGCATAGCGGTAGCCAACTATCTGGGGAGCGAGCAAAATGGTATGTTGAATTTCCCCATGGCTATCATTACCTTCTTTATGGCAGCTTCCGCACTCGGTTTAGATAGTTACGTGACACGCGAGTTATTACACCGGCCGCAGGCAAAAAACACGTTGTTAGGAACAGCATTCGGCATGCGCCTGCTGGCCGGGCTCCTGATGTTGCCTCTAATCTATCTCTCCTATTTTCTCGTAGTTAATTTTTCAAGCCCCAACCTCGGAATCCCTTTTGAGTTCATCCTCATCGTTTCTTTCGTTTGCGTCATCCAGTCCATTAACATTATCGACAGTTACTTCCAATCGCAAGTGCAGGGGAAAAAGATCATGATCGTGCAGATTGCCGGAAATCTAATATCAGCTCTATTGAAGATTGGATTAATCATCAAACAGGCACCCTTAATCTACTTCGTATGTGCACTTCTGGCTGATGCGGCATTTCTGGCCGCCGGCTACATTCTTATGTATTCAAGAAGCTCTGAATCTATTTTCCGATGGAAGTTCAACCGCGTTATTGCGGTCGATCTATTCAAAAAAGCATGGCCCTTAGCTTTCTCAGCAATCTTGGTGTCCCTTTATATGAAAATCGACCAAGTAATGATCAGCAGCTATCTAGGGAATGATGCTTTAGGTATTTATTCGACCGTCGTTAGCCTGAGTGAAAGCTGGTATTTTATCCCTGTAGCTGCCGTAAGTGCCCTCTTTCCGGCGATCATGAACGCTAGAAAAAACGACCCCAAACGGTATATGCTTCGTTTACAAAATCTATACGATCTCATGTCTTTGATCAGTATAGGTATCGCGATAGTCGTAACATTCGCAGCGCCGTGGATTTATCAATTGCTCTACAGTGCAGAGTATGTTCAGGGAGGTGGCGCTGAAGTTCTTGCAATCCACATCTGGGCGGGTGTTTTCGTATTCTTGGGTAGTGCCAGCGGGCAATATCTAATAGCTGAAGGCTACACCAAACTATCACTAAGCCGGACCGCCGCAGGAGCCTTTGTCAATGTTATCCTTAATATTTGGTGGATTCCTCTTTACGGTATCAAGGGAGCCGCCTGGGCATCATTAATCGCCTATGGCATTTCCACATTCTATATTATCTTAATCCCAAAAACTCGGCAACAAGGTCTTATGATGATTAAGTCAATCTTTCAAATTTCGTTTTTCAAAAAAATATTCAGCTAAAAATACGGCAAGAAAGCGGAAACTGGAATCAGATATCCAAACAGTTAGATGATCTATAAAAAACACTCGTGCATTTGGAAATAATAGCCCCCGGAGCCATTCCCGTAAAAGGCAAGTGTTTAAAACCATGACGCTCAAAGAAGTAAAAGGCCTGTTCGTATTTTGCTCTTTCCGAATCGTCCAGCACAATGACCCCGTCCTCTGTCAATGCATCAAGTGCGTGTTTACAGCAATTCACCCGGTCACGTCCGTCAACGATAATAATATGAAAGCGTTTGCCCGTCCGGGTAGCAGAATGACTGTAATCTCCGCCCGGCTGCAAATCACATTGAATCATATCCACATTCGGCAAGTTTAGTTTTGAGCTCTTTTCAAACCAATCCCGATCATGCTCTACCGAAACCACTGTTTGAGCCCGTTCCGCGTAAAAACGAGTTGAGTTACCCGAACCAAACTCGAATACATTGTGCTCCTTGCTAATACGCTCACCAATAAAATCGATAAACGAATAAGTCACCCACGGAATTGCTTTCCCATTTTCATCGATCGCCGATTTCGTCCGATAAGCATCGAACCAACCCCGATCTGCTAAATAGCCTTTCACGCCGAGTGATAGGAGTACTTTCAGTTTCCCAGGGTTCAATAAGCTAAAAGGTGAAAGTTTATTTTCCAAGTTTATTCGCTTTTTATACCGTCAACAATCAATGAAGAATACCCCAAAGGCTCATGAAAGCGCTTATCATAGCGCATCGACCTCATTACATGCCCGTCTTCGCTCTTCCAATCGTTGTAATGGAATTCGCCTGCCTCATCATAATATTCTAATAAACGCACCGTAAAACCAGCTTCTTCCAACACACGGCTCAGACTTTCATAGGTATAAAGCAATTTATGATCGTCAGACCCCCAGCCATAACCACCGGGCTTTACCATATTAATATAGTCTGGGTTGGGATGAAAGCCATCGGGTACTGCAATCCGGATTGCCCCCCCAGGCTTCATAAAGCGGTTACAGTTCTTAAGTCCCACAATCGCATCATCATAATGAATATGTTCAAAAACATGCTCTGCCAAAAAGCGGTCTACACGCTTTTCTCCTAATAAGCTTTCAAATGAACTTACTTTTAATATATCGAGACTTTCAATATTAGTAGCTAACCAGTTTTCATACTTTGTCTTTGCGGAGCCAATAATGATCTGTAGTGTGCCATCATTCTTCGCTATCTGCGACTTTAAACGTAAAAATTGAATAATGTTTACCGGGATCATCACAATCGAACGAATCGCCTTCCGCAAAGATTTCATAGGTGTATCTTGTTTACAAAGAATATGTAAAATCAAATGTAGAAAAAATAAGCTAATCCCGTAAAAAAATAAAATACTGACTTATATCTATTAAATTCGCATATCCATAGATAGAGAAAATCAAATACAAATATCAATGAATCACTTAGCTCCCATTGCTTTATTCGTATACAATCGGCCCCAACATACACGGAGAACACTGGCTTTTCTTAAAAAGAACCTCCTTGCTGACGAATCTAGATTATTTATTTTCTCCGATGCCGCGGCAAATGAAAAGGATGAAGACAACGTCAACGAAACACGCGAGCTTATCCAGAATTTAGATGGTTTCAAGTCCATCAGAATAACAGAACGCAAAGTTAACCTAGGTTTGGCGGCTAACATTATTGATGGGGTAAGTGAGCTTGTCAAGTCTTATGGAAAGGTCATCGTCCTTGAAGATGACTTATTAACCTCACCAAACACATTGAAATATTTTAACAGAGCGCTCCGAAAATATCAGGATGAAGAACGCGTAATGCAAATCGGCGGATACATGTTCCCCTTAAAACAGCCCAAAGCACTACCAGAGACTTTTTTTTTCCGGGCGACAACTAGCTGGGGCTGGGCAACATGGGAACGGGCATGGAATCACTTTGAACCCGATATCGAAGTACTCTACCGGCAGTTCGATAAAAAAAAGATCAATTCTTTCACAATTGATGGCACCATGAATTACTGGAAACAATTTATGGACTACCGGAATGGGAAAAACGATTCCTGGTCGATCCGTTGGTACGCATCCTTATTTCTGAACAATGGATTAGTCCTGCACCCGCACGAGTCTTTGGTCGAGAATATCGGGCACGACGGGACTGGTGTCCATTCCATTATCGAGGATACTTATCAGGTAAGTATATCGAAAAAAATCATTCAAGATTTCCCGGATACAATTGAAGAGAACCCAGAGGCACTAAATGCGATCAAACATTTCTTCAAACACCGTAAAGGTAATCTTTGGAAACGCACAAAGAAATTCGTCGTGAATAAGTGGTATCAATATTTCGCTCAACATGATTAAAGCAGCCGTTGCCATTCCTGTTTATAAACGGGACCTTTCCGCTTCTGAGATTGCGTCGTTCAAACGGTGTCTGCACATTTTAGGAAACCACCCACTCATCTTAGTTGCACCGGCAAATCTAGATCTGTCGGCCTATCATAAACATGCGGGTAAAGAGCTCAACACTGTCACCTTTAAGGAGCGTTTCTTCAAATCTGTCAAAGGTTATTCAGAATTACTGCTTCACCGTAGCTTCTATACCCAATTTATTGCTTATGATTACATTCTCATTTACCAACTGGACGCATGGGTATTTCGGGATGAGCTTCTCAAGTGGTGTAAACGAGACTTCGACTATATTGGCGCTCCTTGGTTAGATGCGCCACCGGTCAAAAAAAGAAAAGCACTTATCAACCTAGGTCATCTGCTGAAAAACAAAGTTGGCAACGGAGGGGTATCCCTGCGAAAGGTACGCACTCATCTCCGCTGGGCGTGGTGGGTCAGTTTTATTTTTAAACTCTTTCCAAAAAATGAAGATATGATATGGTCTCTTTTTGTTCCATTTAAAAAGCCGGGAACAGTGGAGGCATTACACTTTGCATTCGAACTGGAACCTCGGAAATCGTACCAAATAACGGGTAAAACCTTGCCGTTCACCTGCCATGCCTGGGAAAAATATGACCCTCTTTTCTGGCAAAGTTTCATTCGAAGCCAGTAATTTAGCACCTCAAACCGTTTTCGATATGTCTAAGCAAGATTTTCATCCGCGCCTCACCGTCATAACAGTCGTTTACAACAACGTAAAAGATATTGAACGAACCATTCTTTCGGTGGCAAACCAAGATTATCGGAATATCGAATACATTATTGTAGACGGTGGATCAGACGACGGAACGGTAGATATCATCAAAAAACACGAACAGTATATAAGTAAGTGGATTAGCGAACCTGATAAAGGTATCTACAATGCTATGAACAAAGGTTTAGCAATGGCAAGTGGCGAATACGTTCTATTTATGAACTCAGGCGACGAGATCTATGATTCAACAACTGTCAAAAAGGTTTTTGCCAGCTCACCCGATGCGGATATCTATTATGGAGAAACAGAGATGTTCGACTCGGCATGGAAAAGCTTAGGTCCGCGTCGCCACAAAGCCCCTAAGCAATTTACCTGGCAAAGCTTTAAGTATGGCATGAGTATCAGCCATCAGGCTATCTACATCCGAAGATCAATAACTGAGCCCTACGATGAATATTACAAACTTAGTGCAGACATCGACTGGATCTTAAAAGCGGCGCAAAAAGCAAAAAAGATCGTTAACACCCATCAATACGTAGCTAAATACCTTGTTGGAGGTATGTCAAAGAAACGTCATCGCCAAAGTCTGATGGAACGCTTCGAGATT
Source organism: Pedobacter indicus (assembly GCF_003449035.1). NCBI lineage: Bacteria > Pseudomonadati > Bacteroidota > Sphingobacteriia > Sphingobacteriales > Sphingobacteriaceae > Albibacterium > Albibacterium indicum. Next base: position 863,726 of record NZ_QRGB01000001.1, on the reverse strand, counting down.
TTTACTGAGTACTATGGCTTTGTGCCCAATTTGTTTCACCACGTCGCTATCGGCGCCAAACTAGCGTGGTATTACCTGAAAAACAGAAGAACGAACGATTAATTCTTTCCTTTTCTTTCCCGCCACACGGCCAACCCGAAGACAAGAACCAGAACAATCGACGCAGCTAATGAAATGTTTTCTCCGACATAATACGAACGCGGCTCAAATTTAAACTCGACCCGATGATTTCCTCCGGGGAGTTGGGCTGCTCGCAATACATAATTTGCACGGAAATGAGGAATTTCCTCTCCATCTACAAAGGCCTTCCAGCCTTTGTCATAATAAATCTCAGAAAACACTGCTATAACGGATTGCGGAGCAGAATATTCGTAAACAAGGTGATCTGGACGATAGTTTACTAATTTAATCTCACTGTTCGCAGAGGTGCTTATCTTTGTTGAGTCAATAAGGGTCTGGAATTCATTATGTACAATGGCCACGTCCTTCGGGTTAAATGCGTCCAGTGCCCTCATCTCGTCTTCAGCACTTTCAACAAAATTAACGCGATTTACAATCCAGACATTCCCTGCCGCTGATCTCCTATTTTGTATACGAAGCGACCCTTCACCATCACCTCCGATCAGGTATTTCGTATTCAGCATATCCAGTACATCCTGATTAATCGCACCGTTAAACTGGCGCTCGATCAATTCCTGATAACGCATTAACTTCGCCGCATGGTAACCCCCGATGGTGTTATGGTAATAAGAAGTACTCGCGCTGCTAAACGTTGGGATTGTCAAATCCAAGACCCGGTAGTTCGATGTGTCACGGGCAATTAGCTTGTCAACCTCCCGTTCCTGGAATTGCTGTTTAATCAATCGCTCTTCAACGAAATTATCTTTATTCAGGTAACGACGGTTCACCCCCCACATATCCACCAACACGGCTACCCCTAAAAGAATAATGGCTACATCAGCTTTGATTTTATTTTTAACCCATAACCAAACCAAGCCTCCACCGATTAATACGAAGATTAAAGAACGAAACGCATCGGCCCTGGCTATACTGGTCCGATCATCCACCAATGCATTCATAATGGATTGCGCGAAGGCTTGGTCACCACCCAGCTGCTGTCCCATCTGTTGCGTAAGGGCCTGATGATTCCCAGTGCGGAAATTCAGGAATAGGCTGGGCAATAGAGCGACCAGCAAACTGATACCTCCAACAATATAGAGGCTATATAACACCTTTTTATCAAGCTTCGGTATGTCATTGTGCTTATTGACAATCTCATTTAAGGCCAATACCGCAATTGTCGGGATAAATAGGGAAGCTAATACCAACGTAGATTCAACCGCACGGAACTTATTGTACAGCGGAAAATAATTAAAGAAAAGATCGGAAATAAACGGAAGATGCCTTCCAAAAGCAAGGAAAATACTTAATAATGTTGCACTCAACAGCCACCATTTCAAACGACCTTTAACAATAAACAAGCCCAAAACAAAAAGGAACATGACGATTGCGCCGAAGTACCAAGGACCGGATGTAAATGGTTTGTCACCCCAATAAGTGGGTAGCTGACGTGCAAAAGCAGCTGCCTGATCTTGTGGTACGCCCTGCCGGGTCAGCACTTTCGTCACTTCAGAATCCCCATCAAGTTTCGGCCCCGAACCCCCACCATAAGCATCAGGAATCAGAAATGTAATATTTTCCATGACCCCTTGACTCCACTGGTATGCATATTCCCGATCGACACCCTGAACATCAGCGGCTTTTGCCTCGGTTGATAAGTTTGATTTACCACGGATCGATTCCTGGCTGTATTCGTAGGTCGTCCATAAGAGACCGGCATTTACGGCTAAGGCGATTACACATGCAATGGCTATCGCTCCGAGCGATTTGCCTAACTGAGCTAACCGCTTGTCTTTATAAGCATGGTAGATTTCTATCCCAACCAAAATCAACATAGCAATAAAGAGGTAATAGGTCATCTGGATATGATTAACTCTCATTTCCAGTGCTAAGAACAGGGCTGTTAGTGCCCCTCCCCACAAATATTTGCCTCGCAAGGTTAACAGAACTCCTGCCACGACAGGTGCAAAAAAGGCAATTGCATAGGCCTTACTGGCATGTCCTGCCTCAATGTAGATAAAATTATAGGATGAGAAAGTAAACGCTATGGCACCCAGCGCAGCGATCCACGGTTTCACACGAAGAACGCTAAACAATAGGTAAGACCCTAACAGATAAAACAGGATGGTATCGATCGGGTTCGGAAATACGTTTTTAAAGAAACCAGTAATGTGCGTAACGATATTTTTCGGATAGGAAACCCATATTTGATAAGACGGCATGCCGCTGAACATCGAGTTTGTCCATAACGGTCCTGTACCATCCTTTTCTTTAAAGTCTATAATTTCACGCGCCATTGCCTGCGCCTGGATAACATCCTGTTGAACCAGGGTTTTACCCTGCCAGGCCGGAGCAAAGTAAATAAAGCAAATGACTATAAAAACCGCAACAATCCCAAAGTGTATGGAGTTTCTTGTAAACCAATGTTTCATCCTGTGAATCCTAATTTCTAAAAGCTCAAAAATATAGAATAGAATTCACTTTTTATGAAGAGAATACGATTTTATAAAGAAAGGTCTATTTCATTTCCTCAAAGTCTACAAATTCGCCCGCCTGTCTTGATCCGCGTTGATTCGTAGGTTGTGGAGGTATATACTCAATATTAATTTTACCTTCTGTCTTGCGCTGATGTTCACGAGGATTACCAGCCTGACGCTGATGCTGGGACTGAAACTCGCGGTATGCCTGCTCTTGCATCTTCGTGGCAAAACGCCTCAACAGCCACGGCAACAGTCTCGCCGCTACCAATCGGACAACCCAAAGAACTAGGATTGCAATGAACAAAAATTTTAAAAATCCCATATATAAAAAATCTTCTTACTTACTGATAGATAACAAATTTACTAAAAAAGAGTTTAACCAGATTACCATCTAAGTCAAAAATATGTCACTCTATAGGTTTATTATTTTTCAGAACTTTTTCCACGACTGCCACAAGCTCATTAGATCGCTGACTACCAATTATATACACCAAACCATCACGGTCTGTCAGCCATACTGCATCCTTCCCTCCCGCATAAAAACGAATCTTCCCTTTTTGATGTAGATTGTAGACGGGGTTATTAATCAGGAAAGTACTGTAGGGTTTCCGCTCTACTCGGATAACGCTATGAAGGTCTATCTTAACCAACCTGGTTGTCCACAAGCCACTTAGCCTGATGCTATGATTCAAAACTACAATCTGGTAATGAAGCATATACATCATGACAATAGATACAAAAACAATAATAGCTCCCGCGACAAGGAATAAACGGCTGCTTTCCTCCCGCTCAATGTTCAGGTAGTAAGCGGCAAAACAGAAAAGCGCTAACAGCAAGCGTACACTCAGCCAACCGCGATCACGGCCGAGATATTGCTTTTCTATATACAGTGGCTTATCCATGCTTTATTTTTTCGAAGATAATAACTTTTTTAGTTTTTGTCGTTATCTTAAAATCATCGCCAATGCGCCATGGCCAAACGGCCACAACTAGTCCCCTCGCATCAACCAGTATTGGGATCTCCAACTTTTTGATCCGGGGCACTTTTTGTTCGATCAGCAAATCGCTTATCTTCTTTTTACCCCGCATACCCAACGGCTGGAACCGATCCCCTTCATGCCAGGACCTAACTGTTAAAGGCATTTCTACCTGGTCGAAATCAACCATCACGCAAAACTGCCCCACTTCAACATCCGTTTTCTCGGCCACCCTGATTGCATAACGTTCGTTATACCACCAGAATTGGCAAGGAAAAGAACCAACATCAATTTCTTGTTGTTGTTTTTCTCCAATAGGCCCTAGAATCAAATGATCACGATCCACCAAAATCTCATATAACGGCGATAGGAAATGCTTACCTGTTCCATCGTCCCAGGAAGAAACCAGATCTCCAAGCACCGATTCACTAAAGCCGTATGGATGAAACAGTTCATGCATCCACAGATCCAGCGGATCCAGTGCTTTCACCGCTTTTAAGTCAATTCTGAATCTTCCGTCGCCTTGTTTTTTAAAATAGGTATCACGGAACTCGCTAACCAGGTTGCTTATTAGCTGGTTGACCAGTTGAAGGCGTCTGCTATTTTGTGCAAACGTAGTTTCTAGATCTTCATTAAGCTCTCGTAAATGGGGCAGGACATCCAACCGGATTTTATTCCGTTTGTACTTTGTACTGCTATTGCTTATATCTTCACAAAAGATTAATTGTCTCCGAGCCACCTCATCCCTAACCTCCTGAGCACTGTAAGCTAACAATGGCCTGACAACAACACCGCGTTTTGGCAAAATACCAACCAAACCGGCCACTCCGGTACCACGCAACATATTCAACAATACCGTCTCCACGGAATCCGTTTGATGATGAGCAACAGCAATGTAATCATGATCTTCTCGATGACGGATCGATTCTAGCCACTGGTAGCGAAGATCGCGAGCCGCCATCTGAATCGAAACTTGCTCAGCAGCGGCATACTCTTCTGTATTAAACCGAACCGAATAAAAGGGGACGCTTAGTTTTTCCGCTAATTGTTTGACAAAAGCCTCGTCCTTATCTGAATCACCCCCCCGGAGTTGAAAATTGCAATGCGCAATGGCAAAAGTCAGCTGAGCCTCCGCAAAAAGATCGGTCATCAAGACCGAATCTTTGCCACCGCTCACAGCCAATAAAATGGATTGCTCCACTTTAAACAGCTGATTTTCGTTAATAAAAGCCAAAAACCTGTCTACAAAGCGCATAGTCAAAGTTATAGAAATTTATCTTTGGCAGAACATTTGCACTTCCCTAATTCATTTATTTATCAGATAATCTAAATGATATCGGGCAAAACCGTATTTTTGAAGCTGTGAAAAAAATCGCGTTATTTCTGTTGATTATCACCTTCCCCTCCTTGCTGTGGGCGCAAAAGACCATTACCGTGGTCTCTAATATCAAGGTGACCTATGATCAGAACCGCGGCTCCTTCCGTTGGTACCGACCCGTTTTTGCACATGAAGGGAGTACCCTGGCAGCAGATAGCTCCGATTTTAACGAAGGGGACAATTATTTCGATGCTTATGGTCATGTCGTGATCACACAACCGAATGGGACGGTCGTTTATGCTGATAAGCTTCATTACACAGAAAGCAACCAGCAGGCCCTACTGACGGGTAACGTGAGGATGGTAGACCAACAAGCTACTTTAACAACCGATTACCTCACATACAATCTACGAACCAAAGTGGGCTCTTATTATGGAGGAGGGACCATCATCAATGGTACGGATACATTGACAAGCGATAAAGGATTCTATTTCGAGAATAGCCAGGATGCCTATTTTCGGGAGGATGTAATTGTCCAATCGAAAGGAGCCCTAATCTTAACGGACAGCATGCGCTATAATACAGCGTCTAAGATGACCTACTTTTACGGACCAACCAACATCAAGAGCGATAACGGGAATCTGTATACAGAAAACGGGGATTATAATACTGAATCAGAACAGGCTCGCTTTGGAAAAAACAATCTGTATACAGAAGGAAGTAAATTTTTTAGGGGCGACAGCTTGTACTACGACGGGCTCACAGGGAATGGTCGTGCAGTCAAAAATGTAGTTTTCGTTGATACAGCACAACAAACCGTAATGTATAGTCAGCTCGGAACCTATGACAAAGCTACGCAAACGACCTTGATGACCCAAAACGCGTATATTGTTCTGGCAACGGATGATTCAACCAACAACGACTCGACTAGCAATAATAGTGATACCCTGAATCTTGCCGTAGATACAGTCACAATGTCGCAAGAGGAGAATAGCCTCCTAGAGACCGATGTCGGCCAAAACCCCTCAGATACTTCACAAAGTGCTACAAACGGCAGCATCGATCTTCCTGAAAGCAATAAAAAAGATTCTACCTACATGACGGCCGATACGCTCATCTCGCGGGTGATTCCTCTAAAAGATTTTATTCCGCTCAACTTAAAACTGGGTAAAGAGGACGATACGCTCGAAGAAGAAGTAGAAGAATATGAACAGATGGATTACGGCGAAGGAAATTCGATTATCAGTCGACAGCCCGACGATGCCGATTCCTTAGATTTTGTAGAAGATGAGGCTGATTCCACAAGATCCATCATCGGTCGGGATAGCTCCAAAACAATCTTATCCACGGATTCACTCGTAGGAGATACCACGCAGGTTGATTCAGTTAAAAAACAGCTTGCAGCTCCAGTAGCAGCGAGTGACAGTCTTCGCATCGATTCTTTAGAGAAGGGACTCAATACCGACTCCGCTGCTGTAGACTCCACCCTCGGCAAGAAAGACTTGAGTAGAAGCGAGAGAAGAGCAATTCGCAAGTTGGAAAGGCAGAAAGAAAAGGAAGCTAAACGTTTGAAAAAAGCTGCTGCCGATAGCATCAAACAGGCTGAAAAAAACCAGGAAAAAAGCTCCACCATTGACAGTATCAAGGCTCAAATCACTGATCTTCAACCAACAGACAGCCTTGGACTAGCCGACAGCACCGCGATGACCATCGATTCGCTGGTCGCGCTAGATAGTAGCCTGAATGCACCTGCGTTATCCACGGCCGACAGCATCCTGAACGATGCCACTGAACGCGCACTCAGCGGTCGCACGGACTCCCTTCAGACGGATACGGCGGAAACTAGGGTCGTTCTCGCTTTCCACAACGTCAAGATCTTCAAATCAGACCTTCAGGCTATCGCCGATTCAGCATACTATAGCTATGCTGACTCGATCATCCGATGTTACGGAGATCCACTGATCTGGTCACAAGGGTCACAATTAACAGCGGACAGCGTTTATATGCTGCTGAAGGATCAGCGTATGGAAAATGTACTCTTTGACCGGAATGCCTTTATTGTAAACACAGAGCTCGATTCAACCAAATTTAATCAAATCAAAGGCCGAAAGATTACAGGCTATTTCGAAAATGGCGAATTAGACCGTATCTATGTAGACGGAAATGCCGAAAGTATTTATTATACAGTTGAAGACAGCATACGAACGGGCATGCTCCGTAGCTTAAGTAGCCGTATAAAGGTCAACTTCGAGAACCAACAGATGTCGACTGTTACCTCTATCCGCAAAGTGGAAAATGTTTACTACCCAATAGGCATGATTCCACGTGATCTGGAGATACTGGAAGGCTTTATCTGGAAACCAGAACTGCGACCTAAGTCAAAGGAAGAGATCATCCCAACAGAAAACCTGAACAAGGAGGCTACACCGACAACGGACGATGATGAAGGCGAAAACCCGATGATGACTCCCGACACGGAGAGAAAAATGGAGGAAGCCGACGAGCAGATGGAGATTTTACTGGAGGGCGAAGAACAAACAGGCTCTGAACCCCTAAAAACCGAAGAGGGAGAAAAACCTGCCGAACCGGAGAACAGCAACACACAAAGCGAAAACCAGAATAATTAGGGAAAAATATGGTAACGACCATGTATAGTATATTTGCCTATTAATTCCCAACTGAATCCCTATTGCATTCGAATATTTCGTCGAAAATAGGAAGTCATTACAAAAATATTATACCGTCATTCACCAATGGAGTAAAACAAGGTATTTTCGAGTTTAGACGAGTTTGTTTATTCTCCGATCGGTGTTTTTGTTCACAGGGTAAACAAAAAGTCTGTGAGATTTGCCACAGCAATGGCACGATGACTAATGGCATTCTTTTCTTCCGGATCCATCTCTGCAAAAGTTTTAGAGTATCCATCTGGCACAAAGATGGGATCATAGCCAAAACCCTTGTCCCCGATCTTTTCATGAATAATACGCCCTTCTATTTTACCCTCAAAGAGGTATTCCCTGCCATCAAGAATAAGGGAAATAACCGTTTTAAAGCAGGCCATTCGGTTGGTTTGACCATCTAGTTTTTCCAGCAGGTGTTGAATGTTCTTCGCCATATCCCGCGATCCGGAATACCGGGCGGAATACACACCAGGCTCTCCGCCAAGCGCTTCCACTTCCAAACCGGAATCATCTGCAAAACAATTCATCCGGTAACGTTCAAATACATATTTGCTCTTGATTCCCGCGTTTTCCTGTAAAGTACGTCCCGTTTCTGGAATATCTACATCGCATCCGATATCCTGCAAACTAAGCAGAGTGACCCTATCCCCTAGTATCGACCTGACTTCTTGCAGTTTGTGCATATTATTAGTTGCAAATACGATTTCTTTCATACCATCATTTGTTTATCAGTTTTACTGCATTCCAAAAGGCTCGCTTCTTGTCGACATCGGTCAACATCTCATCAAAGCTATGTGTTTTGATGAGATGCACACCATCATGTTGATTCCAGATATTTTCAACGTATTCTCCAATATGCAGATCGGAAGGGTTGGACCCCAAAAAAACACTATAGACAGGCGACAATTCTTTCTTAAGGGTATCGAAACTTAGATCCGGATCCAGAGAAGCCCTGTTGATGACTGCTACATCGGACAAATTTAGCTTCATGGCATCGAGAGTCTTTAAAAAAGCCAACTCAGCTTCTCGCGAGAAAAAACTAACATCCGCATTGTCTACAATAAAAAGGATATTCTTGCGATTGCTGCCGTAAACCTGTAGCACCTGCTTTGGCTTGGACTCCGGATTAACAGGTTCTGCAACATGATTTTCCTCAACCGAAGCAGCTTTTATGTTATCCGCGCCGATATCACTCGGAAGCGTAAAATCAATATCAAACACGGTTTCCGTCATAAAGGATCGAAGGGCATGCGAGTTTTTTGTATTGAGGGCGCTCATAGCATCAAAGTTAGCTAATCCAAATTGAACGCAGAGAGGTTGTTTGTTAAAAATCGTTAAAATAAGACCTATTATACTAGAAATAATTAACTTAGCGGTTCTACTTTTTTGAATAAAAAAAGGAAGAATAAGAGAGTAGTTTGAGACATCATCAGAATTTCATTATCGGAATTTACAGCGGTATCGTTATCACCGTATTGTCATTCAGCGCATGCAAACAGAAGGGCGATTCAGAGCCAGTTGCTCGTGCTTACGATTCCTATTTGTATCAGGCTGACCTGAATGGCATTATTAATCCGGATATTTCAGAAACGGACAGCGCTAACCTGATCAATGCTTATATCGAACAATGGCAGCGGCAGAAAGCCTTGGTGCATCATGCGCAGACAAATGTAAAAATCGATGTCAAACAAATTGAAAAGCAAATTGAGGAATATCGAAACTCATTGATTATTTATGAGCTTGAACAAGCTTTGATTAAAGATCAGTTAGACACACTGGTTACAGAAGAGGAAATTAGCAACTATTATATCGAGCACGAAGACACGTTTGTCTTGCGACGTCCGATTTTCAAAGTTTCATTTATTGAGCTTAATGCTGATGCTCCTGAGTTGGACCGGGTGAAGAAATGGTTTGCGTCGGACGAGCTTGAATCCAGAAACCTACTGTTACAGTATTGCAAAAGCTATTCGACAAACTATTCATTGAGCGATACGTCTTGGTACTATCTCGAGGAGATAGCCAAAAAGACTCCTATTAAACAGATTGATGAGAATAATTACCGAAATTATGAACATATCTTTCAAATAAATGAGAACAATAAAATATATCTGATAATTTTGCATGATTCAAAATTCAAGGACAGCAGATCTCCTCTGGATATTGAACGCAATAATATTCGAAACCTGATTCTGAACCGGAGAAAGATCGATCTGATTAACCGTGAGGAAAAGGAAATTTTAGAAAATGCTAGAAATAATAAAAAAATAGAAATATATAACCAATGAAGAAGTCTCTAAGCGTACTGGTATTCATCTTTCTTGCCTTCGGTTACTCAGCGAAAGCGCAAGAAGTTGATAAAGTTGTAGCAGTGGTAGGTAAAAATATTATATTAAAGTCTGAAGTCGAAAATCAATATGCTCAATACTTAGCGCAAGGAGAGGCGGCAGATAATTCTGTAAAATGCATTTTTTTACATCAATTACTTACGCAGAAATTACTTGCACAGCAAGCAGCCATTGATTCAATAGAAGTGACGGAAGATGAGGTTGATGATAATATCAACAGAAGATTGCGCTATATGTCTAATCAAGCCGGCGGCCAAGAAAGACTTGAGCAATTCTTAAACCGCTCCTTGCTTCAATACAAAGAGGAGATGCGTCCAACAATTCGTGAAATGATCGTTGCCAACAAAATGCAACAAAAGATAACCGAGGGGATTGATGTGACTCCTGCCGAAGTCGAGAAGTACTTTAATGACATTCCAACCGATAGTCTCCCCAACTTCGGTACTGAAGTGGAAGTTGGAGAAATTGTTTTCCAGCCGAAGCTTACTGATGAGGAAAAGAAACCCTTTTATGACCGTGCAGAATCTATCCGGCAGGAAATTCTTGGTGGGAAAGATTTCGGAACCTTGGCCAGAATATATTCACAGGACCCTGGATCAGCTTCTGAAGGAGGAGAAATGCCTTTTGCTGATCGTAGCACTTTCGTAAAAGAATTTTCAGCGGTAGCTTTCCGGCTGAAAGCGGGAGAAGTTTCCAAAGTATTCGAAACAGAATTTGGTTACCATATCCTACAAGTGTTAGAACGCCGCGGTGAACAGGTTAAAGTTCGCCATATCTTGATATCCATCGTTCCTACCGCTGCGAGTTTGGAGCGTGCGCAGAAATTGGCGGATAGCGTATACAAGGAAATCACAACTGGCAAACTTGATTTTTATAATGCAGCGGCCATTTACTCAGATAATAAGGAAACAAAATATAACGGTGGAATGATCCTGAATGCAGAGAATACGCAAACCAGGACCACATACATTCCTGTTGAGCAACTCGATGCAGGAATCTTTACTGCAATCGACACCTTAGAACCAGGTCAGTTTTCACGGGCCAGCAAGTTCACCGGTGCCGACGGAAAAGATGCATACCGCCTGGTTTATTTAAAGTCAAGAACCGCACCGCACCAAGCAAACCTGCAACAGGATTATGCAAAAATCAAAGAAGCTGCACTTGATGAAAAAATGAATAAAATAGTGGCAGACTGGTTTGAGAAAAGACGAAGGACTTCTTATATCCGTATAGACGAAGATTACGGAACCTGTGATGTGCTAGATGTCTGGAAGTAGTTCTATATTTGAGAAATAACCAACCGGTTGGTTATTTCTCAAATAACATTTCGACCAAGACGTTCCATTTAAACTCATCATTCACTTCCCATACTCGGATATAATAGAAGTTCTGTACCCGATCGTCTTTAATTACTTTTGCATCGCCATAGGAATAAGCAAGCTCACCGCTATAAGAACGATCTACGGCTACATTTTCGGTTTTGATATCGATTTTATTCTCTTTCAGGAAGTTGATGATATTTTCTTTACCAATTTGAGGGGAAAAGCCTGAAAACAATAAACGGGCATTGTCAGCTAAAAACTCTTTGTATGCGACCGCGTTATCAGCGCGAAGGACAGTCCCCATCAGCCGATCAGTACTGGTTACAATTTCTGCACGTTGTTTGAGTCTGCTATCCGACCTCTGTTTAAAATACTTGGTATCTTCCGGATTCACAAACTTAAACGTTTTCTCACGAGAAGCATCAGTATGCTCTATCTCTGCACGCAATGCTATTTTCCATCGTCCTTTCCGATCACGTTTCCAAATATTCAGATATTCTCCGTGTTTTTTTGCGAAACCGCTGTTCTGCCAGCTAACCGGCCCGGTTGTAAAACCCCACTCATTACTTTTCGCAATTTTAGCATATACAGGCCTCCAGCTGACCACATCAGGGATATTGGGGCGGGTTTCAAAATATTCAGATGCAGGTTCCGGTGATGGTTTAAAGTATATAGTATTCTTATCTATTGAATTCGTTAGTCCCTCTAATGGTCCTTTATTTAGGCTCAATTCAGAATCATAGATATCTGCCGCGACAATTTGCCCAACCAGGTTATCTGTCTGTGCGAAAACAGCAAAAGGGAAAAAAAAGAGAAAAAAAACCTTGTATACTCTGAAAAGAGGATGAGACATATTTGTTTATTTAGATAAATGTTAAGCTTTCACCCAATGGGTTTTTGTTTTATTGTCTTTCAGTTGGATCCCTATTTTTTGCAAGCCGTCCCGTATACGATCTGAGCTAAGATAGTCCTTATTTGCCTTTGCTTCATTTCTTAACTCGATGATGACCTCCATTATCTGCTTAAGATCTTCTTTTGCATCTATTGTATCATCCGTTAGTCCCAAGACATTGTAAACAAATTCATTCATTAAATTCCTTAACTCTTCAATTTGTGTGCCGTTTAAAAATGCCTTGCCATCAAAAACACTATTGATGATCCTTACTCCTTCGAACAGCTCTGCGATAAGCACCGGGCTGTTGAAGTCATCATTCATTGCGGCATAGCAACGTTGTTTTAACTTTTTGATATCAACGCCATTGGGCTGATCACTGCTTTGTAGATCCGCCAAGAGCATCATGGCGTTCATGAGGCGCTTGTATCCTTTTTCAGCCGCATCAAGCGCTTCATTCGAGAAATCTAAGGTGCTGCGGTAGTGCGCCTGAAGCATAAAGAAACGAACCGCCATAGGAGAATACCCCCTGTCTAGTAATGGATGGTTTCCCGTAAACAATTCGTGTGGGAGGAAGCCATTGCCAGCTGATTTGGACATTCGCGCTCCGTTGACCGTCAGCATATTGGTATGCATCCAGTATTTTGCTGGATTAGTATGGTTACATGCTTGCGATTGCGCAATCTCATTTGTGTGATGTGTAGCCGCCAGATCCATTCCGCCACCATGAATATCGAATTGTGCACCAAGGTATTTACTACTCATTGCCGAGCACTCGATGTGCCATCCGGGGAAACCTATGCTCCAGGGCGACGGCCAGCGCATGATATGTTCGGGTTTCGCTTTAATCCACAACGCAAAGTCTAGTCGGCCTTTTTTTTCATCCTGGCCGCCTAACTCGCGTGTATTGTTCAACATCTCTTCCAGGTTACGGTTTGTCAGGATGGTATAATTATTTTCTTTACTATATTTTTCAACATCAAAGTATACTGTACCATCCACTTCATAAGCGTAACCATTATCAATAATCTCCTTGATCATCTCAATCTGTTCGATAATGTGCCCTGTTGCGGTCGGCTCAATGGAGGGTGGCAACGTATTGAACAAATTTAGCACCTCGTGGAAACCAACCGTATAGCGTTGTACAATTTCCATGGGTTCCAATTGTTCCAACCTTGCTTTTTTTGAGAATTTATCATCTCCCTCGTCACGGTCTCCTTCCAAATGTCCGGCGTCGGTAATGTTCCTTACGTACCGCACCTTGTACCCTAAATGCAATAAATAACGATAGATTAAATCGAAAGAAACAAAAGTTCGGCAATTCCCTAAATGCACATCGCTGTAAACAGTAGGACCGCATACATACATACCCACAAATGGAGCGTTCAAAGGTTCAAACTTTTCCTTTTTTCGACTAATCGTATTGTAAATGATAAGTGCATCTTTCATCTTGCGAATTTACTAAAGAGAATTGAATTTATTAGTTTGCTTATACAATCGGCTTGATCGACAAGATTATAACCGGAGATCGCTCCAGATAGGATAATGATCAGATAGCTTTTTGGCTACAATATGAAAGTTTTGAACCTGGAATTCTTGGCTGGCCATAATGTAATCTATCTGAAAATTCGGGAAAGCACCATTATAAGTGACGCCTAAGCCCCTGCCTTTCTCGACAAACGCGTTGCTCATATCTGAAGCAAGCTTGTTGACCGAATAAGATAAGGGTGTATCGTTAAAGTCTCCAGCCACAACATAAGGTATTGATGCTGTTTTCATGTGGGAATAAAGTATATCCACCTGTTCGTTACGCTTAAGGTATGCATGTTTCAATCGCCGGCCTATCCGCTTGGTAGACTCTACATCGTCCTGACTGGCCCCAGGGCCTTGTTTGATATAGTCATAATCCTGCTGGTCAAATCCGATCGATTGTAGGTGTACATTGTAGATACGAAAATTTTTGCCGGATTTATTAATATCCGCATATACGATACGGTTTACTATCCGCTCGTGCTGATTCACATTCAGGCTTCCCGAGTTAACGATAGGATATTTTGAAAAGATGGCAATTCCATATGCATCATAGTCGTTCTCTGCGGCAGGGATGAAATATGAATATTGAAAATTTAGCTTATCATCAAAAAGCTGTTTCATATCGCTAGGCCCCTTCGCTCTAGTATAGAATTCCTGCACGCACAAAACATCCGGAGCGATACTGTCAATCATATTCACTGTTTCTTTCCGACTTTTGGCTGCATCTTCTTTTAAACCTTGAAACATCTGTACATTATAGCTCATAATACGAATTGCAGAAGTATCCATCTCACCTTCATGTTTAGCTGCCCGCCCTATCCCAATATTCTTGCTAAGCGCACCCCATCCAATTCCGATGGCGAAAACTGATAATAGTGCAATCTTGGGCTTTTTCAGCAGCCAGAAAAAGACAAATAAGAGATTCAGACCAAGAATCACAGGGTAGGCTATCCCCAAAAAAGCAATCGGCCAGAATGTCTGTGGTTTAACAATCGGCGCCAAGTAGCTCAATAAGAGCGCAACAACTGCCAAGATATTGAAAAGGAGGATAACAGTGCTTAAAAAGCCTAACGATTTCTTTCTAGAACGCATTTTGCTAATTTTGATCCTGCTTACTGGCTTTAAAAAGTGCTTCTTTTTCCTCTTTTGTTAGCTTATCGTAACCGTATTGAGAGATTTTATCAAGGATTGTATCAATGTATTCTTGATCCGGAACGCGGTGCGCCGGCTTGTTAGGAGGTGTCTCTTCTTTAGGCACAACGCGCATAATCGGTTTTTTTCTTCTTTTCTTTGCAAATGCCCTGCTCCAATCACTCCCCCTTTGCAAGCCTCGAACATATAAGAAACCAAACAAAGCGCCTCCTAAGTGAGAAAGACTTCCGCCTGGATTTGCACCGGCAATACCAATAAGGTCTAGCACTATAAACACTAATGCAAGATACTTCAGTTTAACATTACCGAAGAATAACATTCGGATCGTATAGTCAGGTAGTAAAGTGGCGGTACCCACAACGATAGCACTCACCGATGCTGAAGCCCCCAACAAAAAGGAGAACTGTGCTTCGTTGCTAAACACGGGTATGAAATTATACAATAAAAGAAAAATCAGCCCTCCAGCCAAGCCGCCACAGATATAGGTGAATATAAATTGCCTGCTGTTAAGAAAATCGAGAAAAATCTGCCCAAGCCAGAATAACCATAGCATATTGAACAACAGGTGAAAAAATTCCTGCTGTGTGAACATATACGTAAAAAGAGTCCAGGGTTTTAAAATAAATAATATCGGATCGGCAGGCATGATTATCTGCTCCCGAACGGGTCCGCTAACGACTCCCTGATAGGAAAAAAGAAATTCAAACAGCAATAAAAAATTAAGGAATAAGAAAACCCCGACATTGATAGCAATAAACAGATATAACGGGTTTCCGGATTTAAAAACCTTATACTTAAGATCGCTTAAAATTGAGTTTCTCATCGATATTGACCAAATAATCAATTAAAATTCTGCATGTTGAATTTACAAATCGTTTATCCAATAAACAAATTAAATCTTCTCTACCACAGTTGGGTTTTACCGATGCCCCACGCCTTTAAAAGAATAAAGCCGAATAAGGCTCCGCCTAGATGAGCAAAGTGAGCAACAGAGTCACCGGCAAACCGTGATACCCCAAGGAAAAGTTCTATTAAAATATAAATGGGAATAAAATACTTCGCCTTAACGGGTACAGGAATAAACATCAAATAGAGCGAAGTGTTTGGAAAAAGATACCCAAACGCCACCAAAAGACCAAAAATAGCACCGGAAGCTCCAACCATCGGTATATGATATATGCCTGCCACAGTTTGCAGTTCTTCACTCGTCATACCCGGGTAGTTGCTGGAGATCATACCCGAAACTGGGTCATAATTAAAATAACCTTCAGCAAAGGGGGTACCGACAATTTGATACACTTCTATTCCTTGTACAAAAAATTGTAACGCCAATGCGCCCAACCCGGTAATTAGATAAAAATTGATAAATCGCTTAGCTCCGAGGATCTGCTCGATAATGGGACCAAACATAAAGAGCGCGAACATATTGAAAAAGAGGTGCGCAAAACCGCCATGCATAAACATATAGGTAATAATTTGCCACCAGTGGAACATCGATGAGTCGGGGTAGTAAACTCCGAAAAGCCGATTTGCCTGGTCAAAAATCATTGAGCCAACAAAACCGATTAAATTAAAAACCAACAGGTTTTTAACAACTGGAGATATAGCGCCAAAAGGCGAGGTTGAATTTGTAAACATGCGTTTTAACTTAATTTTCCAAACTTCGTTAAAAGTTCTCCGATAGTAAAAGTAATAATTATAGGCTTATTGCTCAATGATACGTTGGGGCTCTCACATGCAAAAAGCTGATCAATAAGATCAGTCATTGCTTCTTGATCCAGTCGCGTTCCACTTTTAATTGCCGCATTTCTGGCTAAACTACGAGCTACACTTTCTCGCTTCGTGATCCGGTCAACCGCTTGATAATTCTTATATGTTTCCAATAACTGTTCGATAACCTGCGTTTCTTGAAGACTGGGACCAATATCTGCTGGTATCCCTTCAACTACAAACGCGGTCTTTCCAAATGGTCTGATTTGAAACCCTAAGGCTTCGATATGCGGTAGGAGTTCCTGAGCCAGCTCGAAATCAGCTTGATTGAGTGTCACTGTTTGCGGAAACAGACTTTGCTGACTTGCTCCTTGCCGATCCTCAAGTTGACGCATAAAACGTTCAAATAAGACACGCTCGTGAGCTGCCTGCTGCTCTATAACAATAAAACCCGATTTTATTTGTGAAATAATAAACCGGTTATGGATCTGAAAAATCTGCTTAGTTGCCTGCTTCTCGGTTTGCATTTCTGAATCGTCATGAAGATTCAATTGATTCACTTTTACCTTTTCGGTCACTTCATAAAGCGATTCCCAGTTTTGAGGTATAGCTGCCTTATAGGAACCGTGATTAGCCGCCCTCTGTCCCCCGCCATCAGCTTTGTCCTTTCTTTCTTTAGTGTCCTCTGTATCAAAGGGGTTAAAGGAAGGATTAAAATTGATAGATGGCTCCACGATCTCATCGATCGGCTTTTGAGTAATCATCTGACTAAAAGCTGTTTCCTGATTAAAATCTAATGAAGGTGTAATGTTATACTGACCTAAGGAACGTTTGATTGCCGAACGAACAATAGCATAAATTGATCGATCATCCTGATACTTGATCTCTGTTTTTGTCGGATGAACGTTGATATCAATCTTCGCAGGATCAATTTCGATAAATAACACATAGAGCGGAAAGGTTTCCGATGAAAGCAAGCCTTCATAAGCCCCTATCACTGCATGATTTAAATAGGGGTCTTTAATGAACCGCTTATTCACAAAAAAATACTGTTCACCACGTGTTTTTTTGGCAAATTCAGGTTTACCGACAAAACCCTGTATACGAATAATGGTTGTTTCTTCTTCTACCGGAACCAGACGCTGGTTATACGAGTTTCCGAAAAGATGCACCAGACGCTGCTTAAGTCCGGATGCCGGAAGGTGAAACAGTTCGTTACCGTCATGATGTAAACTGAAAAATATCTTGGAATGTGCCAAAGCCAAGCGTTGAAACTCTTCGATTATATGCTTTAGCTCAACTGGGTTACTCTTTAAAAAGTTTCTTCGCGCCGGAATATTATAGAATAGATTTTTAACACTGATGGACGTGCCGGCGGGAGTAGCTACAGGCTCTTGATTTACGACGTTGGAGCCTTCAATTTCGAGGCAAGTCCCCAAATCATCTTCGTGTCTTCGGGTTTTCAATTCAATCTGTGATATCGCTGCGATCGAGGCCATTGCCTCCCCTCGAAAGCCCATGGTACGAATTGAAAATAAATCTTCTGCTTGCCTGATCTTTGACGTGGCATGACGCTCAAAACACAATCTGGCATCGGTAATACTCATTCCGCACCCGTTGTCAATAACTTGTATTAATGACTTTCCAGCATCTTTTACGATGAGTTGAATTTTGTCTGCTCCCGCGTCGATCGAATTTTCTAATAGCTCCTTTACTGCTGAAGCTGGCCTTTGGACAACTTCTCCTGCTGCTATCTGGTTTGCTACCGAATCTGGTAGCAGATTTATTATATCAGACATACGCTGCTAAGGTACGAATTTGGCAGGAAAAAATGCTTTGATATATGCCAATCGTTCTTCAAGACCGTCTTCAGTAAGCCAATGAATTGCTAGTCCATCTTTCTCCATTTTCCTAAAATAGGTCATTTGCCTTTTAGCAAATTGATGGATCGCAATCTCCAGGCGCTGAAAACAGGTTTCATAGTCAAACATGCCCTGTAGATATTGAGTGATAAATTTGTATTCAAGTCCGTAAAAAATCAGCATTTCCTCGGAAACACCTTTTTTCATCAATTGCTCTACCTCGTCGATCAACCCTCCATCGAAACGGGATTTTAATCTGGCCGATATATTGGCTCTCCGGACATCAAGAGCGGGCTGAATGCCGAATGTCAGTGACTTTGGTGGTTTCGCGACATTTTTTTCCAGCCTATTACTCTCCAGCCACTTGGCAATTTCAATTGCCCGTACTAGACGCTTATGTGTACTGGTATCTGCGTCAAAGGAATCATGCAGTGGCATGTTTCTAAAATCTTTCCTAAGTTCATCAATCGTCTTCCCTTCAATCGCTTCTCGTAATTCAGGGTTACGGGGCACACTCGTGAATTCGAAATTTTGTAAAACAGATTGTATGTAGAGACCGGTTCCTCCACACAGAATGGGGATTTTTTCGCGGGATTTTATATCCTCGAAGGCACGATTGAAGTCTTTTTGAAACTGACCAACGCCATAGATTTCACCGGCATTCAGAATATCAATGAGGTGATAAGAGATATCACCATATTCGCTCAGATCCTTCCCGGTACCAATATCCATTCCTCGATAAATCTGTCTGGAATCGGCACTGATAATTTCACCATCGATTTCTTTTGCCAAAGCGACAGCCAGGGAAGTTTTCCCTGAAGCTGTCGGGCCAAGAATTGTAATAAGTTCGAAATCTTTATAGACCAAACCTACATCTAAATTATCATGTTTAATCTACTTTAATCCACTTGTCAGAGCTTGCGTTACTTTCAACCACACGATC
Source organism: Pedobacter indicus (assembly GCF_003449035.1). Taxonomy (NCBI): domain Bacteria; kingdom Pseudomonadati; phylum Bacteroidota; class Sphingobacteriia; order Sphingobacteriales; family Sphingobacteriaceae; genus Albibacterium; species Albibacterium indicum. The sequence goes on along the minus strand of NZ_QRGB01000001.1, from coordinate 844,391 downwards.
TACAAATTGCATTCCTCGCACACCTTCGGCTACTTGCGGAAAATCTAACATCTCTGGTGTTGGGTTTTCACCATTCATTTTAGCAGAAACCGTCAGCGCGAAGTTACGGTAAATATTACCAAAAGCCTCTAAGAGACCTTCTGGGTGCCCAGCAGGAATACGGCTATTGTGTGTTGCAAAACTACTTAGCGTATACGGCGCTTCATAGGCATTCCCTGTGCGGTATACCTGTAAAGGACGGTCAAGTAGTTTAACGTACAAGTTGTTAGGATCATGTTGCTTCCACTCGATCCCACCTTTTTCACCGTAAACACGTAGCGTTAGCGCGTTCTCCTCACCGGCGGCAATTTGTGAGGCAATAAGGACACCATTCGCCCCGTTATTAAAGCGCAAAAGTACATTCCCATCATCATCTAAGTGTCTACCTTCTACAACAACCGAAAGATCGGCGCAAAGCTCGCTGATTTTTAATCCGGATACATATTCCGCAAGATGTGCCGCGTGCGTACCGATATCTCCCATCGCGCCGCTTTTACCTGATTTTTTCGGATCGGTTCTCCAGGCAGCACCTGCATTCCCTTCACGTTCTGATAACCGGCTCAACCAACCCTGTGGGTATTCAACGATAATTTTTCTTACTTTCCCTAATTCTCCGTTAGCAACCATGGCTTTTGCCTGCTTAACCATAGGATAACCGCTGTAGGTATGCGTTAATGCAAGGGTCAAACCGGTCCGTTTTACGATCTCCTGCAACTCAAGAGCTTCTTCGGTAGAAAAAGTCATGGGTTTTTCTATAACAACATTGAAGCCATGCTCCAGAGCCATCTTAGCCGGAGCAAAGTGAATAAAGTTTGGCGTGACAATGGTTAGAAAATCCATCCGTACATCTTCAGGCAGCTGGCTTTCTTTCTCAATCATTTCCTTATAGTCTTTGTAAACGCGATCGGGCGCCACGAAAAGAGCCTCTCCAGATTCCTTACTAATCTGAGAGTCAATACTAAACGATCCGCAAACAAGTTCAACCAAGCCATCCATGTAGGCAGCTATGCGGTGTACAGAACCGATGAAGGCATCTTTTCCTCCACCAACCATACCCATTCTTAATTTTCTCTTCATTATTATCCTTTTTATTCTTTGAATTTTATTCAGCTAAATATATACAATCTTATTCAATTAACCCGTTTCACATTTTAAATAATGGTAATTTTTGATTGTTAACCGGATAAGAACTTGTACTACCTGTTCCCGTTCTGAACCCGTAGTGCTCCCGTTGCCAACCCGTACAAATGGCCATTTGTACGGGTTCACTACCATATAATAACGTGATCAAAATGCGTTATAGTAAAACATGTATTAAACAAAATAGCGTTTGATCATTTTTAGGCTTCCGGAATTCGCAACTACATAGCAATTTTGGTTCTTTTCCAGAACTGAGGAACTAGTAACACCCGCTTTATATATTATTCTCTGATGGTTTTCCCGATCCACCAAATAATGTTGCGGCTCTGTTAATCCTGCATTTTCAAAACCTAATTTCTCATATAACCTGCCGTCCGACCAGTCGAGATCAACATATGTCATCACATCGCTCGGCTGAAAGTCTCTCGAGAAAGCCTTCAGCAGTTTACTTAATCCGCCAACGACCACATAACCCTGCTTCGTACAAAAGCGGATGCATTCGAACGAACGATACGCATCAGTATGTCGCATAAGGCGCCCACCACTGAAAACAGCGATACTCATAAGTTCACCATCAACGAACAATCCGTAACGGTATTTACCTGGAATAGGTGAATGCAAATGATGCTCTTCCAAAAAGGCGATTGTCGTTTTTTTATCAACTCGGGCAACGACACCAGACCGGGCAGCAACTCGACGAGCCTGACCAATTTTATTAAGTATTCTGTTTAAAACGAGATCGCTCTTATTTAACCATATATCTTCATCGAGGTGGATATATTTTTTGACACTGATGTCTGCTGAATGGAAACGGACAGAACCGGGCAAGTAATAATAAACAATTAAGTTATAAGCAGATAAGTCTACCGCGTAGGTAAGCGGACCGATTTCCATCACATTAACAGGTTCAGAAACCCGCTTTTCTATGCGTCGAACCAAATCGTTGAAAGCGATATCCATTCTGCAAATATATCTATTAGGTCGCGATGCACCCTTCTTTCTGACTTATTTAAAAATTTGTATAACTTAGATTCTGAAATAAAAACCCTATGCGAAATCTTATTCTTGCCATCAGTCTGCTTACCTGCATTTCTTACTATGCTTGTGCTCAGAAGAACCAAACGGGGAACCACCCCACTGAGTCTGGAACATCATCGACCGTTGTCCTGTTAAATAACCTGAACAACAAAGTACCTTTAAAACAGCTTGATGAGCGAAAAATTGCCAGTATGAATACTGACGTGACCTTTGATAGCCTACTGAATTATTATGCCGACATCACACCAATCCTTCCGGGTGACGATGTGAATGAGTACAATACCTTAATCGTAGAAATTAACGACAAGCTTCTGGCCGACGAGCCTTTTATGCAATCACTGAAGGAATATAATAAAACAGAAGATCTCATCCTTGTCGGGAAAGGACCCTATACTAGCCTCGCAAAACTGAATGACATAGAAACGCCGATTATCTGGACCACCGATACCAGTAAGAATGCTTCGGCAATCAATGCTCAAGTTGTTTTTGGAGGTATTGCTGTAAATGGCGTGCTACCGATGAATGTATCAGCTAATTTTAAAAAAGGAGACGGAAACAAAACTGAGAAGATAAGATTGGGGTATACCGATCCTGATAATTTGGGTATTAATGGTGGGCAGCTGACAAAAGAAATTGACGCGATCGCAAAAGAAATGATTGACGGGAAAGCAGCTCCCGGCGCTGTCGTAATGGCCGTTAAAGATGGCCATGTCATTTTCGAAAAGGCTTATGGTAATCATTATTACGACAAAAATGAGCCAATGAGCACTCACGATATTTTTGATCTCGCATCTGTCACCAAAATAGCAGCGACCACCCTAGCTGTTATGAAGCTGGAAGATGAAAATAAAATCGATTTAACGAAGACGATGGGATATTATCTAGAGGATGCTGCCCAATCAAATAAAAAAGATGTGAAATTGCAAGATGTAATGTTGCATCAAGGGGGCTTTATCCCGTATATCCCTTTCTATAGAGAACTGACGGAAGCTGATTATCGTACCGACTCATCGGCCGCCTTCCCTACGAAAGTAGGCGAAAACTACTATTTGCGGAAAAACTACTATGAAGAAGTTATGTGGCCGACGATGCTTAGCTCAAAAGTTAAGGCTCCTGGCGAATATGTATACAGTGACATCAGCATGTACGTAATGCAACATGTAATTGAAAAACAAACGGGGATGCCCGAAGAGGTTTATGTAAAAGAAAACTTTTACGACAAGCTCGGCATGTATTCAACCGGCTTCAATCCTTGGCAGCGTTTTCCGCAAACGCGGATTGTACCTACTGAGTTAGATAAAACATTCAGAAAATCGCAGTTGATTGGTTACGTGCATGACCAAGGTGCTGCTATGGCAGGAGGTGTCGCAGGTCATGCAGGCTTGTTTGCAACGGCAAACGATCTGGCTATTTATGGGCAATTGTTATTGAATAAAGGCACTTATGGTGGTGAAAACTATATAAAACCTGCAACAATTGAGAAATACACGGTTCAGTTCTCTGATAATAGCCGGAGAGGTCTTGGTTTCGACCGCTGGAGCCCTGAGCCCGATAGCGAGTATCCTTCAAAATTCGCTTCTCCATCTACCTTTGGGCATACTGGATATACGGGAACGTGCATTTGGATTGACCCTGATAATCAGCTTGTTTATATCTTTCTTTCTAATAGAGTTCAGCCAACAGTCAGTCCTTATTTAGGAAAATTAGACATTCGTTCCAGAATTCAGGATGCGATTTACAAGGCAATTTCAAAAAAATAGTGGAACTTTGCTTCATATTTAAATATAGCAAGGAACAGTTTATAATATAGGAAAATGAAAATAGGTATTGTTTGTTATCCTACTTTTGGAGGAAGTGGTGTTATCGCTACAGAACTTGGGAAAGCATTGGCTGCACATGGACACGAGGTGCATTTTATCACTTATAACCAACCAGCGCGGCTAGATTTCTTTTCAGCAAACCTATTTTACCACGAGGTTAGCATTTCGAAATATCCGCTATTTGACTTCCCCCCTTATGAGCTGGCGCTTTCCAGTAAATTAGTTGATGTAGTTCGATTTGAGAAGCTTGATCTATTGCATGTCCATTATGCGATTCCTCATGCATCTGCAGCCTTTATGGCAAAACAGATTCTAAAAACTTATGGGATCAATATCCCTGTAATAACAACCCTGCATGGCACCGATATTACGTTGGTGGGCAAAGATCCTAGTTATAATCCTGTGGTCACGTTTTCAATCAATCAGTCTGACGGGGTAACGGCTGTATCGGAGAACCTAAAAACAGACACCTTAGCACATTTCAATATAACGAAAGATATCAAGGTTATTCCAAACTTTATTGATCTTGCACGATTCAGTCTTAAGCCTCGCGATCACTTTAAAAAGGCTATTGCACCAGACGAAGAGCGTATTATTATCCATACATCCAACTTTAGAAAAGTAAAAAGGACAGCCGATGTGATTCGAATCTTCAAAAAAATAAACGATAAGATCCCTTCAAAGCTTCTTATGGTTGGAGATGGGCCAGAGAGGGCAAACAATGAAAAGATCTGCCGTGAGCTGGATATTTGCCAAGATGTTCGGTTTCTGGGAAAACAAGACGCTATCGAGGAAATTCTTTCGGTTTCTGATTTATTTCTAATGCCTTCTGAGTCTGAAAGCTTCGGTCTTGCAGCTTTAGAGGCAATGGCCTGTAAAGTCCCTGTCATTGCAACAAACGTTGGGGGATTACCTGAGCTCGTTACCCACGGCGAAAGCGGCTTTATGTCAGATTTAGGCGATATCGATGATATGGCGAAAAACGCGATGTATATACTGGAAGATAGTGAACGACTCGATACTTTCAAAGAGAATGCACGTAAACGAGCGGAGGAATTTGAGCTTAGCTTAATCCTACCGATCTACGAAAATTATTATCAAGAAGTGGTGGAATTAACAAAAGCCGCCCCCTTGAAATTATAATGGTCGCCTCTCTACACCTTCATTCGTAATTTTCACTGGCAGAATATAACCTTCGTCGTCAAAATACATCCGATCGATACTAACCTCTCGATGATAACCCACGTCGGTGGTCAGTGGACGTCGATGATAGACGATATACCAGTCGTCACTACCAGGATAATTAAAAACGGAATGATGACCTGCTCCTTTGGCAATCTTCGGATCCTGCTCTAAAATTTTTCCGATACGCTTAAAGGGACCTAATGGAGAATCTCCAATAGCATAAGCAACCGAGTAATCAGGCCCCATCCATCCTCCTTCAGACCACATCAAATAGTATTTTCCCTTCTTAACAAACATAAACGGTCCCTCAACGTAATTTTCCGGGGTGATCGACTTGAACAAACTTCCATCTTCAAAGGGAATAAAACCCGTAAAATCATCATTTAGTTTTCCAATATTACAATTTCTCCATCCGCCATAGATAAGATAGTACTGACCGTCGACGTCACGAAAAACGTATTGATCAATGGGTTGTGCGCCATGATGAAATTTATCAATCAACGGCTTGCCAATATGATCAACATAAGGACCTTCTGGTCGATCAGCGACCGCAACACCAATACCCCCTAGCTGATCATCATTTTGGATATCATTTGCTCCAAAGAAGAGATAATATTTACCTTCTTTCTCAGTAATAGAAGGTGCCCATATTGAATATGCCGCCCATTCGACATCTTTTATATCAAGAACATGACGATGTTTTTCCCAATTGGTTAAATCCTTGGATGAAAAAGCATCTAGAAAAGTCTGCCGCAAATATTGAGGGTTGATTGTATTTTTCTGCAATTCCAGCTGCTGCTCAGTAAATTCCGTCGAAGGATCAGGTTCCCCATATTCCTCCGAAAAAGTTGGGAATATCCAATAAGTATCATTGAAAATAGCAATCTCGGGATCCGCATACCAGCCTGGAAAAACCGGATTCCCGACTTTCTCAGATTGAGCGTATGAATTAGACACTCCAAAAAATATGCTAAACAAGGCAACTAGTAATACATTCGTTCTCATAAAAAGTCATTTATGGAAACGAATGTATTAAAAAAAATCAATTCAACAACTCATCAAATGTAATCGATACATAGTACATTCCGCCGACCGAAGGGTTACCCCAGCCTGTTGTATAAAGTTTATTGCCGATATTCGTCGCCCCCAACTTGATGATTGACTTGTAAGCGGGTAGTCTTTTGCTGACTTGCGCATCAATCGTTGAATACGCAGGAATGACTGTATAACCGTTTATGTTAGCAAAGGTATTGGCTAGAGCCGCGTTCCAAATCATTTCTGTTTGATGGCGGTAAGTCACACCGGCTCCCCATCCTGTGTTATTGATATTATGATTTGTAATTCCGAGATTGTATCTGAATTCAGGGCTGTTGAATGCGGTCACAAAGGTTGGATCATTTTTCTTTAATTCGTCTTTATTCAAAAGGACGTTTTGCGTGATGTTGCCGGTCGCGACAAAACCCTTTCCGAGCGAATAATCGAGTCCGACACCCCAACCTGAATTTTTAACGGTTTGTTCGGCATTCATGGGCATACTATAAACATTCCGTTTTGTAGGATCCGCCAAATCAGTCATCGGTCCGTTTGGATCCTTTTTCTGTATCAGAACGGTGCTACCCTCAAAAGTAAGGAAGCGATTATAATAATAGAATAGGTCAACAAACAACTTTTCATCTATTAAGCCTTTATAACCAATTTCATAAGTTTCCACACGTTCAGGTTCCCATTCTTTAAATTCAAAAGGTTCGATTACGCCCTCTTGGACACTTGCTAATCGATAAACAGGATTTTCAACCATATTATAGCGCTCCTTAAATAATGGCAAACCGCCAATTAATCGAGCTTGAGGAGTTAACAGGTCAATATATTGATTTTGAGTTGTTGGTATTCTAAATCCTTGCTGAAAAGACGCTCTGATATTCTGGTTCGGTGCGAGCGTGTAGACTCCAGAGATTCTTGGACTAAACTGCCCTGCAAAGTTTTCATTTTTATCATAGCGAATGGAAGCTGTAAGTTTAAAAACATCGGCAAAAGTCTTAGCGCCTTGTATATAGGCTCCATATTCCCTGATATTGAACTCCTCACCCTGCGGTGTCCCGTCTTTTGTTGCAAATAACGTTCCTTCGGAATTAAGATCATACACCCGATAGTTAGCCCCGACCAATAACTCCACGGTCGCTGGGTCAATAAGTCTTTTGAAATCATACATCGCCTCAGCATGGTAAAGATTTGTACGATCTAAAAATTGCGCTCCGCCAGGGATGGGTATTGATTTAATATCAGCCATTGCACTTCCAAATTCGGTTCCTTCAACACTATAAAGACCATTTGCGGTTTCTATTCCCGGAAGTAAGGCACTACTCATCCATTCATTCCTGTTTGCCTCGGCAAACTCATTTGCAGTTTGATAAGCTGCTGCCATGGCCTGCTGTTGATTCATTCCGCCCATCAAATTGGTCTGATAGGTTTGTAATAAAGCCCCTGCATATTGTGTAAAAGAGCTTTGGACGAAGCCCGGCGCTCCAGTGCCAATAGCTGTTTCTAACCATTCTTTACTCATGAGGCTACCCAATACACCCAACGCATGTGCATCTCCCGAATTTTCCCGAGTCGTATATCCACGTACAAAAAAATTATCTCCCCGTAGTTCCGCTTTGTATTGTCCCATCGTGAAATTTTGGATATTATAACGATCAGCTGCGGTATAAACCGATGAACCTTTACCCCAGTTCAGTTGAATGATCGCTTCCATATCATCCGTAACACGGTAGTGTAGAGAAGCATTCAGCTTTAAACTTTTTGCAGGATAATCAGTTAACTGCTGTTCAGAATAACCTGGAGCAGCAAAATAATATTGTGGAACCATCGCATTGAAAATATTATTAGCCATAGCAAGTTGGGCCTGAGGATCTGCTCCAGCCAATAATTGAGGCAACGTGGCATTTCCCGCCTGAGGAATCTGCGTCGTCATGATTGCGCCAAGCGTTGCGGATGTTCCGTTTGCCCCATCACCCGGCATTCCATTCCCACGAAGGATATCATATACATTGGTTCCTACATCTCCGTACCAATTTATTCCGTCGTAATATGGATTATTTTGTGTGTTACCGATATTATTTTCGAGTGTCGTGCCATTGAAGCTCTGATCACGGTAGTCAGTCGCCTGCCAATCATCTGCTGACAGGTAAGCGATATTAGCTTTAAAAGCAAAGCGGTTATCAAATGATTTCGCAAAGCGGAGAGCCACATCATAAAATGCAGTATTCGTCTGCGTTCTATTTGATGCACTCATTACACCACTCTTTACATATGCGCTTAACCCCTGATATTCGAAAGGCGATTTACTGTTCATTAATAGAATCCCATTGATTGCATTGGGACCATAGAGCGCCGAAGCCGCGCCAGGCAATAATTCAACTGTCTCTACATCAAGTTCAGACATCCCAACAACATTTCCTACTGCAAAATTGAGACCTGGAGCTTGATTGTCCATCCCATCCATTAACTGAACGACACGGACGTTGCCATTAGCTCCAAACCCTCGTGTGCTCACAGAACGGAATGTTAGTGATTGCGTATTCATTTCCACACCCTTTATATTCTGTAATGCATCGTAGAATGAAACTTGTGGCGATGTCTGAATGGTTCTGGTGCTTAAGCGTTCGATTGTGACAGGGGATTTTAACAAACTTTCCGGAACTCTTGATGCGGAAACAACAACGGCATCACCCATAATCGCTTTTTCATCTAAAGAGATGGCCAAATCTTCACCTGAACGCGTTACTACGATTTCTTTGGTTTCAAAACCTACAGAACTTATTATTAACGTAATAGGCGGTGCAGAGTTTACGGAAAGCGAGAAGGTCCCGTCCTGATTCGTCGCGGTTCCCATCACTTTCCCTTCAACTTGAACGCTGATACCTGCTAATGGAGCAGATCCTGCGGAGTTAACTATTCGGCCCGTGATTGTAGTTTGAGCTAATGCTTGAAAGGAAAACATGATCTGAATTACCAACCATAGTAATAAGATCCTTTTTAAGTAAACTATTTTCATATAATAGAATTAAAGGTTCTGTAAATCCTGACGCAAGGTGAGGTTTGATTAGTTTAGTTAGTGGTTAATTGTGGGTTCTTGCTATAACTGGTTCTTTATTATAAAAATAATACAAAAAAATTAATAATTACTATGTCTGCATAATTTTTGTATGATAAGTGTCTTATTTTGTTTGTTTTGAATTTAATTTTATTTATCATACCTTTGCGATATCTTAGTTGAGAGGGAACAGACTGTTCCCTCTTTTTTTTAAGTAAGTTTTGAAGATGAATATCGAAAAGTATGTAACGGGGTTGGTTGAGGAAAAAATAGCAGATAGGCCGGATCTATTTCTGGTAAGTGTGCGATTCACTCCCAATGGGAAACTTTCCATCTTGGTTGACGGAGATCAGGGCATTAGCATACAAGATTGTGCTGCGATCAGCCGCCATGTGGGTTTTCATTTAGAGGAGAATGAGATCATTAAAACCGCATACAACATTGAAGTATCGTCGCCCGGTGTCGATACCCCGTTAGAACTTGAGCGTCAATTTATCAAAAACATTGGTAGGCGTGTCCATGTTAAGCTGAAAGAAGGTAAAAAGCATGAAGGAGAATTACTTAGCTATACGTCGGAAGGTATCGTAATCAAAGAATTGATCAAAGAAAAAGGAAAAAAAACAAAAGAACAAGAATCCTTTTTTGATATCGATAATATAGTTGAAACAAAGGTGTTAATTTCATTTAAATAAAAATGAGCAATATCAATTTAATAGACTCATTTCAAGAGTTTAAAGACTTTAAAAACATTGATCGCCCGACGGTAATCAGTGTATTAGAAGAGGTTTTCAGAAGCATGATCCGCAGACGCTTTGGAACCGACGAGAACTGTGACGTAATCGTAAACCCCGATAACGGAGATTTGGAGATATGGAGAACCCGTGTTGTAGTTGAGGATGAATTCTCGGAAGACGATGAACTGGAAATAGAGTTGGCAGAAGCTAAGAAATTAGATCCGGATTTAGAGATCGGAGACGACTATATTGAGGAAATAACATTGGAAAGCTTCGGTCGTCGGGCAATTCTTGCCGCTCGTCAGACACTAGTTTCTAAAGTGTTAGAGCTTGAAAAAGACGAAATATTTAAGAAATATAAAGATCGTGTTGGCGAGTTGGTTACCGGAGAAGTGTATCAAATATGGAAGAAAGAAACGCTGGTATTAGATGATGAAGGAAATGAGCTAATTCTTCCAAAAACAGAACAGATCCCAGCTGATTATTTTAAGAAGGGTGATAATATTCGCGCGGTGGTGCATAAAGTTGATATGCTAAATGCGTCCCCGAAAATTATTATATCAAGAACAGCACCGGAGTTTCTACACCGTCTCTTTGAACTGGAAGTACCGGAAATTTTCGATGGATTAATTACCATTAAGAAAATCGTACGCGAACCGGGGGAAAGAGCCAAAGTAGCTGTTGAATCTTATGACGACCGTATTGATCCAGTGGGTGCATGTGTCGGAATGAAAGGCTCTAGAATCCATGGTATTGTCAGAGAATTGAGAAATGAGAATATTGACGTGATCAATTTTACCAACAACATTTCGCTGTATATAACCCGAGCGTTAAGTCCGGCTAAGATTTCATCTATCAAACTCGATGATGAAGAGAAAAGAGCTGAGGTGTACCTTCAATCTGATCAGGTTTCTCTGGCAATCGGGCGAGGTGGACATAATATAAAATTGGCCGGGAAATTAACCGGTTATGAAATTGATGTTTACCGCGAAGCAGATGAATCAGAAGAGGATGTTGATATTGAAGAATTTTCGGATGAAATCGAAAGTTGGATTCTGGACGAGTTCAAGCGTGTGGGATTAGACACCGCCCGGTCTGTATTAGCTTTAAGCGTTGAAGAGTTATTGAGGCGAACCGACTTGGAAGAGCAGACAATTATTGATGTTATTCAGATATTTAAATCTGAATTCGAATAAATACTTACAAAAAGTACGTTTTCTGTAAATCGTTGGTAATAAACAACTAAAAAAGTATACTTTTGTAACAACTAAATAAAGAGGTAATAATAATAAATGACAGAAGGTAAAAGCATAAACTTACTGAAAGCAGCCAAAGAATTGAACATTGGCATCGCTACAGCTGTTGAATTTTTAAATAAAAAAGGCTACGATATTGAATCAAAACCTAACACAAAATTGAACAGTGAGATGTACGATGTTCTTCTGAAAGAGTATCAGGGGGATAAAATTGTAAAGGAAGAAGCAAATCAAATAGTGATTGGCAAAATCCGTCGGGATGAAGCACCAGCCGATACAAACCCCTCTGAACCCGAAAAAAGTGCTGACTCAGAAGAAATCCTTATTAAGAACAGTACGTTCAGTCCTCCTGTTGAGCCTACCAAAGCGCCTCATAAAACGGGAGAAGAAGAGGATTCTTCTTCAACCCATAAAGGAGTTAAGGTTGTTGGAAAAATAGATCTTGATAGTTTAAAGCGTGGAAAATCTGGAAAACCAAAAACAATAGAAACTAGTAAAGACACAAAAAAAGAAGAAGAAAAGTCAGTAACTTCTACACCAGACACGCCGAATGAACCTAAACCTGTTAAAACACCAGTTCGCGACGAACAGGTAGACAAAACAGAGGAACCAAAAGAGGAAAAAAAGGAAACAACAGCTCCACAACCCCAAAAAGAAGAAATTCCTGCTGAAAAGGAAGAAAAACAAGAGAAAGAGGTGAATGCACCTTTAGCCGATAAAGAAACGCCAAAAAAAGAAGAGAAACGAGATGATAAAGTTTCTTCAGACGAAAAGCCAATCACTCCGGCGGCTGATAACGTATATCGTACTAAAACAGTTCGTCTGGCCGGCCCTCATGTAGTTGGAAAAATTGAACTCCCAAGTAATACGCGGAAGAAGAGCCAGCCAATTGCCTCTTCTACCGGAGCGGGAACAGATCACAAAAGAAAACGGAAACGGAAAGAAGTAAGTAACCGCGGCCAGCAGCCCGGCTCGGGAAATCCGGCTCACCGTAGCGGTGGTCCGAATAAAGGTGGCCAACAAAATCGTGGAAAAAGTGATTTCCATAAAGGAAAAGGTCGTAATCATCCTCCTGTTAAGAAGGAAGAACCTACAGAAAAAGAGATTCAGGATCAAATTAAAGCGACACTTGCTCGCCTAAGCGGTGCTGGAAAGTCTGGAAAATTTGCACAGCGTGCAAAACTAAGAAGACAGAAACGGGACGATGTAGCGTTATCCGCTGAGGAAGCTGCAATGGAACGTGAACTGCAATCGAAAGTTTTACGCGTTACAGAATTTGTTACAGCGAATGAGCTTGCTACTCTATTAGATGTACAAGTAACACAAATTATCTCTACGTGTATGAGCCTTGGCTTGTTCGTCTCCATTAACCAACGCTTGGATGCCGAGACAATAAGTATCGTTGCCGAAGAATTTGGCTTTGAGGTTGAATTCATCAAACCTGAAGACGAAGAGACTTTTGACTTAGAAGAAGAGGATAATCCTGATAATCTGGTTCCTAGATCTCCTATCGTGACCGTAATGGGACACGTTGATCATGGTAAGACGTCTCTCCTTGATTATGTTCGTAAATCTGATGTAACAACGGGCGAAGCGGGGGGGATTACTCAACATATAGGAGCTTACGAAGTAACACTAGAGGATGGCCGTAAAATAACTTTCCTAGATACACCTGGCCACGAAGCATTTACAGCGATGCGTGCTCGTGGTGCTAAGGTTACGGATATTGCCATTATTGTTATTGCAGCAGATGATAGTGTCATGCCGCAAACGAAAGAAGCGATCAACCATGCTCAGGCTGCAAATGTTCCTATCGTATTTGCATTTACGAAGATTGATAAACCGGGTGCAAATACAGACCGGATAAGGGAGCAACTGTCTACTATGAACATCCTGGTCGAAGAATGGGGTGGAAAATATCAAGCACAGGAGATATCTTCTAAAACAGGAGAGAACATCAATCTATTGCTTGAGAAAGTTCTTCTGGAGGCAGATTTACTGGAGTTAAAAGCTGACCCAAGTAAACGGGCAGTTGGCTCAGTTGTAGAAGCGGAATTGGATAAAGGCCGAGGTATTGTAACAACGGTTCTTATCGAGGCTGGAACATTACACATTGGTGATGCTATTTTAGCTGGATCCCATAGCGGTAAAGTTAAAGCTTTAACCAATGAACGTGGCAAGAAAGTGACGACCGTGGGTCCATCCTCGCCAGTACAGATTCTAGGTATGACGGGGGCACCGACTGCAGGAGATGCTTTTTATGTTTTAGAAAGCGAATCGGAAGCACGAAGGATTGCCAATCAGCGTCTACAGTTACAACGAGAGCAAGGTTTACGCACGCAAAAACATATTACACTAGATGAAATTGGCCGTCGACTCGCCATCGGTAACTTTAAGGAGTTGAACGTAATTGTAAAAGGAGACGTGGATGGCTCAATCGAAGCACTTTCCGATTCACTGATTAAATTATCTACCGAAGAAATCCAAGTAAATGTTATCCATAAATCGGTGGGTCAAATTTCAGAATCAGATGTTTTATTAGCTTCTGCATCAGATGCTATCATCATCGGTTTCCAAGTTCGACCATCAACCGGAGCACGGAAACTAGCAGAGCAAGAACAGATTGACATTCGACTCTATTCTATTATTTATGATGCAATAGATGAATTAAAATCTGCTATGGAAGGAATGCTGGCACCGAAGTTTGAAGAGAAGATTGTTGCCAATGTTGAAATCCGTGAAACCTTCAAAATTTCTAAAGTTGGAACTATTGCGGGTTGTATGGTATTAGATGGTAAGATCAACCGCAACCATGACATCCGCATTATCCGTGACGGTGTTGTTGTTTATACTGGAAAACTTGCGTCACTTAAACGCTTTAAAGATGATGTGAAAGAAGTATCAGCAGGATATGAATGTGGTTTGAATATCGAGAAGTTTAATGATATTAAAGTGGGAGATATTGTAGAAGCCTACGAACAAGTTGAAGTGAAGCGTAAGTTGTAATGTAATCAACTCACATATTTATAATAGAAAAAGCGCAAGAATGCATTATCATCCTTGCGCTTTTTCTATTATTGTCAATTTTAATAAACTAACTATAAAATTGCTGCATTTCGATCAGCCGGCAATACAGTCCTTTTTTCTCAAGCAGCTGGCTATGGGTACCTTGCTCTATAATCCGGCCCGCATCAAGTACGAAGATTTTATCAGCCTGTTGTATCGTGCTCAACCGGTGGGCAATTACCAAACTCGTTCGGTTTTTCATTAACTTGTTCAAAGCTTCCTGAACTAGTTGTTCAGACTCTGTGTCTAACGCCGAAGTAGCTTCATCAAGCAAAAGTATCGGAGGGTTCTTTAATACCGCGCGCGCAATACACAGACGCTGCTTCTGTCCGCCGGAGAGTTTGATCCCCCGGTCACCAATGTTCGTCTGATATCCGTCTTCTGTATCCATGATAAATCCATGAGCATTTGCGATCTTCGCAGCTTCTATGATACGTTCTTCGGCAACGTTTTCCAATCCGAAGGCGATGTTATTTGCTATTGTATCGTTAAATAGCACCAGGTCTTGATTAACGATACCCATTAAGTTTCTAAGAGAATCAACCTTGACGTCCTTTATATCATGTCCATCCAATAAAATTCTGCCGCTCGCAGGATCCATAAAACGAGGAATCAGATCCATCAAAGTAGACTTCCCTCCACCAGACGGCCCGACCAACGCAATGGTTTTCCCCTTGGGAATAACAAGGTCGACATCTGATAAAATCGTCCTATCGCCATAGCTAAAACTGACATTATCTAGTCTTATATCGGACTGAAAATCGTCAATCGTTACTGCGTTCTCAGAATCTACGACTTGAGGCCTTTCATCAATCAGCTCAAGGACTCGCTCTCCAGCAGCTATACCCGAATGAATATTGCTAAAAGAACTTGTTAATGCTTTTGCTGGCCTCATCACTTGCGAAAACAAAGCGATATAGGCGACGAAGGTTCCGGCCGTAAAACTCGGATCCTTATTAATTACTAAATTACCTCCATAAAGCATAATAATGGCTACCATCAGTACACCCAGGAACTCAGAAACAGGTGATGCTAATTGTTGCCTACGAACCATCCTACGACCTATTTTTGAATAATATACGTTTTCGTCGTCGAAACGTTTCTTAACAAAGTTCGTCGCATTGAACGCCTTAATAATTTTAACACCAGATAATGCCTCATCCAGATAACTTATCATCCTGCCATATACTGTCTGAGCCTCGGTTGCTTGTTGTTTCAGCCTCTTAACTATCAAAGAAATAAAAAAACCCGACACGGGAATGATCAAAAGAGCAAACAAGGTAAGTTCCAATGACATCATTAACAAGCAAACGATATAAAATATGAGTTGCAAAGGCTCTTTAAACACCACTTGCAATGTTCCTGTCACAGAGAATTGTACCACCTGCACATCTGATGATATTTTCGAAATAATATCACCTTTCCGCTGGTTATTGAAATAACCGATATGCATATTCATTACGTTATCGAAAACCGTTTTTCTTAAATTCAGCAGAGTATGAATACGCAAATTTTCAATAATACGCTGTGACAAATAACGGAACGCGTTACTTAATAGAACAGAAATGACAATTACGACACAAACGATTTTCAATGCTTCATAGGGACCGAAGTTTATACTCATTTGTTGTGCATAATAATTAAACCAGTCAATAGCATTCCATCCATCGGGTCGGCTTAACAGTTCCACCTCTTCATTCGCCGAGAAAAGTGTATTGAGCAAAGGACCGACTAAAACCAGATTGAATGTACCAAACAAAACAGAAAGGAGCGCACAAAGTATATAAGGGATTGCAAATTTCTCGATCGGCTTTGCAAAGGAAAGTAATCTAAAGTATGTTTTCATAAATAATATAAATCTCACAAAGGTACTAAAACCATAAGTAAATAAATTAGATTAAGATGCTGATCGAAAAAACGTTCTCTAGCGATAAAAACATCAACAGTTAGCGGTTCTATTTGTAAATTCATCAGATTATTAATAAAACCTCATTAATAATTAGCAAATCATTATTAAGTTTACATGCTTAAAATAAAATCGATATGCAAGTGAAGATTGCCGATAGACTTCAACAAACAACGGAATACTATTTCTCGAAGAAGTTGAGTCAAATTGCGGAAATGAATAAAAATGGTGCTAACGTGTTAAACTTGGGGATCGGTAGCCCTGATCTCCCTCCCCCACCAATTGTTATTGAAACTCTTATTCAAGAATCTCAAAACCCACATAACCATGCATATCAAAGATACAATGGAGCACCCGAATTAAGGAACGCAATCGCTCAATGGTATGATCGAGAATATGGGGTATCATTGGACGCCGAAAAAGAGATTCTACCTCTAATCGGGTCCAAGGAAGGGATTATGCATATATGCATGACTTACCTTCAAGCAGGGGATGAAGCATTGGTGCCAAATCCCGGATATCCCACTTACACCTCAGCAGTAAATTTGAGTGGAGCCACACCGCGATTCTATGAACTGAATGAAGAAGACCAATGGCTGCCAGATTTGGAAAAATTAGCAAAGTTAGATTTAAGTCGCGTTAAGATCATGTGGGTCAATTACCCTCAAATGCCTACGGGCGCCAAAGCAAATCATGATTTCTTTGCGAAGCTTGTTAGGTTTGCAAGTGAAAACAACATTCTTCTCTGCCATGACAACCCTTATAGCTTTATTTTAAACGACGAACAAATCAGTCTTTTATCAATTGACGGTGCTAAGGAATGTGTGCTGGAATTGAATTCTTTCAGTAAAACATTCAATATGGCAGGATGGAGAATCGGGATGCTTTTAGGCAACCAAGAGCGGATATCTGAAATCTTACGCTTTAAAAGTAACATGGATTCTGGTATGTTTTATCCGCTCCAAATTGCGGCAAGCAAAGCTCTGTCGTTAGAGAAAGACTGGTATCAAAAAATCAATTCAGTATACAAAAGTCGTCGGCTAAAAGTGTATGAATTACTCGATATCCTGAATTGTTCGTATAGTGAAGATCAAGCAGGAATGTTCGTATGGGCTAAAATTCCTGAAAAATGGCAAGACTCTTATGAACTGGCAGACGAAATTCTCGATCAGGCGCATGTATTTATAACTCCTGGTGGGATATTCGGTTCACAAGGCAATCGCTATATTCGCATAAGTCTTTGTGCTACCGAAGATTTCTTTGAAGACGCCATTAACCGTATAATTTCAAGTAGAAAGTAAACAGATGAAAGTAACTATTATCGGACTAGGACTTATCGGTGGCTCAATTGCAATTAAACTGAAAGAGGCAAACTTCGCAACCACAATAACCGGAGTCGACAAAAGCAAAGCAAATCAAGAAAAAGCTTTAAAGCTCAATATTGTTGACACCATCGCTGAACTGGAAAAAGGCATTAAAGATGCAAATCTCATCGTGTTAGCCATACCCGTTGACGCAATCAAGCTATTACTACCCGGTGTACTTGATCTGGTTACCGACAAGCAGGTAGTAATGGAAATGGGGTCAACTAAACAAGAGATTCTAGCTTCTGTTGATCAGCATCCTAAACGCGGGCGACTTGTCGCTTGCCACCCTATGGCCGGAACTGAATATTCAGGACCAGAAGCAGCTATTCCAAATTTATACGACGGAAAAAATATGGTGTTTTGTGATGTCACCAAAACGGATGAAGATGCTTTTGAACTGGCAGAGAATGTATGTGAGGCTCTTGAAATGAAACCCATATTTATGCATGCTAAAGAACATGACCTGCACGCAGCATATGTTTCTCACATCTCGCATATAACCTCATTCGGATTAGCCTTAACTGTATTGGAAAAAGAAAAATCACAAGGTAGAATTTTTGAACTGGCAAGTGGTGGTTTCGCATCAACGGTCCGGTTAGCAAAAAGTTCTCCTGAGATGTGGGTTCCTATTTTCGAACAAAACAGAGAACATGTTCTAGAAGTACTCAGAGAGCAACTGAAACAATTACAGCATTTTCACGATTTATTAGAAAAAGAAGACTACCCCGCAGTGCATAAGCTCATTAAACAGGCTAATAAAATCAAGCGTATTATTAAATAGTTACTCAAAATAGAGAAGGGGTTGGCCTTTCTCTATTTTATCGCCTTTTTTCACTTCGACAGACTTTATAGTTAGATCCGACGGAGCCTTAATCAAGTTCTCCATCTTCATCGCTTCAAGAACCAGTAATTGGTCTCCCTTTTTAACCTCATCACCTGCGTTGACCAATATATCAAGGACCAACCCTGGCATGGGGGCTTTTAAGTCTTTAACCGCTGCTATATCGTTCACCTCTATCCCCAGCCTTTCTAAAAGACGGTCCTTCTCGTCCTGTAGACTAACACGGTACTCACTCCCATTAATCAACATCAAGACGGTCTTCGTTCGCTCATCTTTCTCCATGATCTCAATCTGAAAGCTTTGGTGGTTTAAAATTAAATGATAGCAGTTCGCTGAAATTTCATACAAATCGGGTTCTAGACGAATACCGTTAACCAACGTAGCATCTCCGTCTGCAATTAATTCAAAAGAAAGCAAGTCGTTAACAAGTGCTTTTTTCATTGATGAACCCTGATTAATTAACAAATCTACCCGTCAAGATAGGAAAAATTTATCGGTTTATAATGGCAGTCTCAAGACAAGCTATAACTCCCGCCGTTTCCGTCCGCAGACGAGTAACTCCCAAACTAATAGGCTGACAACCCAAACTAAGCGCCATTCCGATCTCTTCAGTGCTAAAATCCCCTTCTGGACCAATTAGAATCGTTACATCCTCGCCAGGTTTCACCTGTTCATTAAGATAAGCCTTTTCTCCGGCATCACAGTGAGCAATGAAGCACTTCGCATCCGTTTCAGTTTTCAAAAAATCTCCTATTTTCCGAGTATCATTTAGTTTCGGAAGAAAACTTTGCTTCGATTGCTTCATCGCCGCGATTAAAACCCGAACTAAGCGATCTGATTTTACATCTTTTCTTTCCGAATGCTCACAAATAATGGGAGTAATCTCATCAACGCCAATTTCGGTTGCTTTCTCCAGAAACCATTCATAACGTTCTATGTTCTTTGTTGGTGCTACAGCAACATGAATTCTGTAGCTACTACGGCGTCGTTGTTCATTAAAAGAGCAAATGCTTAATGATGTACGTTTGGGGTGTGCATCAATAATCTCCGCACGAAAACTGCCCCCTTTGCCATCGACCAGAACAACGGTGTCCCCAACCTTTAAGCGCATTACACGGATGCAATGTTTACTTTCTTCTTCGGACAATGTATATGCCGAGGCCTCAGGGTCAATATCTGGTGTATAAAATATATGCAATTTTCCTATGGTTATTCCTCGCCATCATCCTCAGTGACTTCGAGTCTCTCCATCTTGACAGATTCAATATTTTGCTCTGTTTTTTTCAAAATTGTGAAAGCATAGCCGTGATATTGTTTGCATTCACCCACGTCAGGAATCTTATCAAACAATTCGCTTACCAAACCAGACACCGTGTCATAATCATTACTTGGAGGAAGTTCATGCGGAAGAAACTCGTTCACATCATGAATACTTGCAGATGCTGTAACAATATATTCTGTCTGCGACACCTGTTCAACAATTGGGTGCTCCTCATCATACTCATCCTGAATTTCCCCTACCAACTCTTCAACGATATCCTCCAGAGTAACCATCCCCGACGTTCCACCAAACTCATCCAACACAATCGCTATCTGAATACGCTTTAATTGAAACTCCGTCATCAAATCGTTGATCTTCTTCGTTTCTGGGATGAAATAAGGCTTTCTAATTATATTCTTTAGTTCAATCTCCTCTTTATCCACTAACTGAGGCAACAGATCTTTTGCATGAACAACGCCGACGACCTTATCTATCGATCCATCATAAACAGGCACCCGAGAATACCCCTCGCTAATGATCGTGTTCAACAGAAGCTCTTTCGGGCTGTCGATATCAACAGCTGTAATTTTTGTTCGAGGAACCATCACATTCTTCACAACACGCTCATTAAAGTCAAACACGTTCTTAATAAGCTCATGTTCGGTCAAGTTAAGGGCACCAGACTCTTTCCCTTGATCCAATAAGTATTGTAGCTCTTCCGAGGAATGATGAACCTCATTCTTAGTTGGACCAAATCCTAGAACCTTCAAGAGTAAATTAGCAAAACCATTCAGCACCCAAATAACCGGCCTAAACAGCATATAAAAAAATCTCAGTGGAACTGTCAACGCCATGGTGGTGCCTACAGGACGCTGAATAGCGATCGACTTCGGCGCCAATTCTCCAAATACAATATGTAAAATGGTGATGATGCTAAAAGCTAAAATATGACCTAGATTTGTCTGTAAAGATCCTGAAAGCTCAATATTAAATAAACCAAAAAAGTTTGCAACGATTTGTGTCATCACAGCTTCACCTACCCAGCCAAGCCCTAAAGATGCAAGAGTAATCCCAAGCTGCGTCGCTGCTAAATAACCGTCCAAATGATTCGTTATGTGTTTTGCGATATTTGCTACATTACTACCAGCTCTTGCTCTGACTTCAATTTGAGATGCTCTGACTTTTACAATTGCAAACTCAGCAGCAACAAAAAATCCATTCAGGAAAACCAAGAAAAAAGTAACAAAAATTTGAAAACCCATGTTATGATTTTTGGTTCACAAATAGCTCTTGATAGAGTTCTAAACTCTCCTCAATTACTTTTAAGCCGTAAGACCTATCAAGAAGCTGCTCCACCGTAACATTTTTTCCCTCCAATGCTTTGTAATCCTGGAAGAAACGTACGATTTCCTTCATCGTATGTGGTGGCAATTCACTTAAGTCATTGATATAATTAACAGACATATCATTCTTCGCTACCGCTATAATCTTATCATCCTGCTCACCATTGTCAATCATATGCATCACACCGATAACATTCGCTTCAATCAAAGTCATCGGGTGCACATCCACCGAACACAACACTAAGATATCAAGTGGATCTTTATCGTCACAATAAGTTTGTGGAATGAATCCATAATTCGCCGGATATATTACTGAAGAAAACAGGACACGATCTAATTTCATCAGTCCACTTTCTTTATCAATTTCGTATTTTGCTTTCGAGCCTTTAGGGATTTCTATAATTGCATTTACCGACGAAGGCACGTTGTTTCCAGGAGAAACCCCATGCCATGGATGCTTGTAACTCATATTTATTACTATTATTTATTTTTATCTTTTTTTAAACTTTTTCGAACAATGGCTATAATAACAGGTACCGTTGTAATCGATATGAAGCCTATTATTATATACTCAATATAATCTACTATTTGAGGAAACTGCTGTCCTAAGAAGTAACCCGAAAGCGTCAGAACCGATACCCAGAGAATCGCTCCCCCAATATTCAGAATCGTAAACCTCTTAAATTCTACCCGGACAACACCCGCAAATATTGGAGCAAATGTACGTATAATTGGCATAAATCTTCCTAATATTAAAGCAAGGGCACCGTATTTATGATAAAACTCTTCGGCCGTTACAATATATTTTCGTTTAAATAATAAGGAATCTTTCTTTTTGAAGAGCATCGGCCCCGTTCGTCGGCCAAAATAATAACCCGTATAGTTGCCCAAAATTGCTGCGCCTAATAATCCTCCACATAGAGTATAAATGTCAACCGCCAGCAATCCGGAAGCACAGAACAAGCCTGCTAGAAACAACAGATAGTCTCCCGGAAGAAAAAAGCCAAAGAATAGACCTGTTTCAGCGAAGACCACAATCAACAGAAGATAAAAACCACCAGTCTTTAGCAGTGTTTCAGCATCCATCAATTGTTGAAATGATGACCAAAATTCGTGCATATAAATACTTATGCTACGAATATATAAAAATAAATAGCTAGATTTTATGATTATCTGAAATACTGAACCCCTAGACGTCCTTTATAACAAGATCGTTGTAGACGCTATACTATCCCTGAAATAATTGCTGGATACAAGCCGACCAATATTGTTAATATCACCGCGATCGCAAACACGAATTTATAGTTTGTATTTAGAGAGATTGCCTCTCTTTCTGAAGAGCGGAAATACATCGCTACGATAACCCTGAAATAGTAAAAAATACCAATACAAGCATTGATAACAGCAAGCACAAGAAGGACAATATGATAACCGCTCAAAGCCGCAGTAAACATCATAAATTTGCCCACGAAACCCGCTGTAAGGGGAATGCCTGCTAGTGATAGCATAGCTATAGCAATCGTAAATGCTAAAAATGGGTTTTTCTTTGCTAAGCCATTAAAGGCTTCGTATAATTCACCTCCATGTGCACGCTTTACCAGAATGAGCCCGCCAAACGCGATGATTGTAGCTAGAGAGTATGCTCCCACATAAATAAAGATCGCATTAGCCGATCCACCGCCCATACTTAAGATAGCAAACAGCATATAGCCTATATGGGATACGCTAGAGTATGTGAGCATTCTCTTAAAGCTTTGCTGCATAAGTGCTGTAATATTTCCTATAAAGAGTGTGATGACCGACATGACCACTAATATCGGAGTCCAAAACTCTTGCAAGGGCTCGAAACAGAACCAAAATAAACGTAAGAAGGCAGCTATTGCTGCAACTTTAACAACCGTGCTCATAAACGTTGTAACAAGAATTGGTGACCCGTCGTATACATCTGGCACCCAAAAATGAAAAGGAGCCGCACCAACCTTAAACCCTAAACCAACAATCATTAAAATGATACCTGTATAGAACATCGGGGAAATTTGATCAGGATTGTTGAGCACATAGTCTTGAATCTCCCTTAAACCAAATGACCCGGAAGCCCCATATAAAAGAGCTATGCCAAACAATAAAAACCCTGTGGAGAAGGCTCCCATAAGAAAATATTTTAGAGAAGCTTCATTCGAGGCATAATCGCTTTTCCTTATCCCGGCCAGAATATATAGTGCTACTGACATAATCTCGATTCCGATAAAAAGCATAGAAAGATTGTAAAAAGAAACAACGATCAAAGCTCCTGTTAAAGAAAACAGCATTAAGGCATAATATTCAGCCAAATGTTCGCCTACAGAATCAAAATAGTCTTTAGATAATACAAAAATTAAGATCGTTAATCCGATCATCAATAATGAGAAAACCAGAGAAAAATGGTCAAACAAAACCATTCCACTATACAATGGTTCTGCAGATTGCGACCATAAATAGACACAAAAGCCACCCGAGACCAATAATCCGAGCACAGATATCGGTAATATGCTCTTAGGTACCTTAAAGACACCCAAGTATAATACGAGAATAGCTAATAAAGAAAGCGTTATAATTGCACCCATATATGATATCTTTTATTCGAGAACCCCGAAATATTTTTATTTAATTGTTATTTGATTAATCAAATCAGTTACAGCTGCTTCTGAAACATTTAGTAAAGGTTGTGGATAGACTCCGATACCGATTACAAAAATCACCAATACAACGAACACAACTACTTCGCTACCCCGTAAGTCCTGAACCTGAATATTCGCAACAGCGCTATTTTCACCCAACATGGTCTTCTGGTACAAACGCAACATATAAGCAGCACCCAATATCAATGTCAAACCGCCGAAAACAGCATACCAGATACCCGCATTATACACCCCGACAAGCAAGAGGAATTCACCAACAAAACCGTTGGTAATCGGTAAACCAATAGCTCCCATGACAAGCACTAAGAAAAACACAGCCAGTTTAGGCATTGATGTAGCTAGTCCGCCCAGCTCCGTAAGTCTTTGCTGCCCCGTCCGCTGAATGATGATATCGACTACAAAAAAGAGCCCGACGACGTTGACTCCATGGTTGAACATTTGAATCATCGCACCTTGTACTCCCTGAACATTCCAGGCAAAAACCCCAGCCCCAATCAATCCCACGTGGGCGATAGAGGAGTAAGCTATGAGTCTTTTAATGTCTTGCTGCATGAGTGCAATTATTGAAGCATACACTACTCCAATGATTCCCAGTACCAAACAAATCAAACCGTATTTCTCAAAACCTAATGGAGATATCGGAATCAACCAACGGATTAATCCGTATACACCCATTTTCAGCATAATACCGGACAAGAGCATTGTGCCTATTGTCGGAGCTGTTGTATAGGTATCCGGTTGCCAGGTATGAAACGGAAAAATTGGCATTTTAATCGCAAAAGCAACAAAGAAGGCAAGGAATACCCAGCCTTGACTTTCGGCGTCAAGAGCTAGTTGATAGAATGACGTCAACTCAAAATCTCGTCCCGGTGTTTGGAAGTATAAAAATATAATCGCAATAAGCATCAATAGACTTCCAAAGAAAGTATAGGCAAAGAATTTGAGGTTAACTTTAATTTTATTTTCGCCACCCCAAATCGCGCAGATAAAGTAAATAGGAATTAAAGCAGCTTCCCATCCAACATAAAACACGAAAGCATCCAGTGCCATAAAGACCAATAAGAGGCCAGCTTGCATAAAAAACACAAGCGCATATAGCCCACCTTTATAATCGTAGCGAAAACTTGACAAGATGATCAAAAAAATTAATAGGTTGGTCAAGATTACCAAGGGCAGGCTAATGCCATCAATTCCAATATGAAAGTTTATACCATAATTCGGTAACCAAGGCACCGAACTCACAAATTGCATAGATGCATCAGGTACAAAGTTCACTATAAAAGGTAAAGTCAATACCAATGTCAAAACCGAAATAACCAAAGCTATTAGCTTCGCTAGTCTAGTTTGCTTAACAAATGCAAGTAGCGCAGCACCTATAAGTGGCAATAATAAAAGAATGTATAAATTGTCCATTTACTTCGTTATTTCTTTTAAATCGTATAAACACCATAGAGTAATAGAGCAACAACCCCTAATACCATTAAAAATATGTAAAAGCCCACATTTCCAGACTGCAGCAACCTAACACCTTTTCCGGATTCCGCGACACCTCTGCCCACACCGTTAACAAATCCATCGATACCGGCTTTGTCGATGATCTTATAAAAGAAAATCGATAGTTTGTTCAGTGGACCAACAATGAGCCCATTATATATCTCATCTACATAAAATTTGTTATAAGAAAGGCGCTCTAACAGTCCTCGTAACTCACTGTCTGACTTCGGCAGAGCCTGATTTTTAATGTAACGATTGTACGCTAAAAATGCCATAACGATAGCAGCTATCCCAGATGCCCCCATAAGAATATACTCCGTCCTATGTGCTAAAGTGAATGGTTCGATAATCAACGCTGAGTCCACAAAAATCGGCTCTAAAAAAGAAGCTAAGGAAGCCCCGCCACCTAAAGCAGCAGGAATATTGATCAAGCCGCCAACAATCGACAATACAGCCAGAATAATCAACGGTATCCGCATTGAGGTAGGCGATTCATGAAGATGCCGCTCCTGCTCACTTGTTCCTCTGAATTTGCCATAAAATGTAAGGTACAGCAAACGGAACATGTAAAAAGCTGTAAAAAGCGCAGCAATAAACCCGCCCACCCACAGTATAGGATTACTCGCAAATGCATGTGCTAAGATTTCATCTTTCGAGAAAAAACCCGACAAAGGGGGTATACCAGCAATTGCTATTGTTCCGATAGCCATGGTAAAAAATGTTACGGGCAACTTGCTCTTCAAACCGCCCATAAGCCTCATATCCTGTTCATCGGACATCGCATGAATCACTGAACCAGCTCCCAAGAACAACAGCGCTTTAAAAAACGCATGCGTAATAACATGGAAAAGTGCACCCGTAAAAGCACCTACCCCCAAGCCAAGAAACATATAGCCTAGCTGAGACACCGTCGAATAAGCTAAAACTTTTTTAATGTCATTCTGCGTTATTGCAGTAGCCGCCCCAACGATCGCCGTTGCCAGACCCACAATCGCAATAATATCCATGACTACCGGTGATAATGCAAAGAGAATATTAGACCTGATAATCATGTAGACGCCTGCAGTAACCATAGTCGCTGCGTGAATCAACGCAGAAACTGGTGTAGGACCCGCCATCGCATCAGGCAACCAGGTAAATAAGGGAATTTGTGCCGATTTACCTGTTGCCGCAATAAACAGCAACAGAGTAATCATTACCACTGCTGTATCTCCGGATACCAAGTTCTTCGCCTCTCCAAACACACCGCTGAATTCAATGCTGCCGAAAGTGACAAACATCAAAATCACCGCTATTAAAAAACTTAAATCCCCAATTCGGTTCATAACAAAAGCCTTCTTTCCTGCGCTTGCAAAAGAAGAATTTTTATACCAAAACCCAATCAACAGATAGGAACAAAGACCAACCCCTTCCCAACCAATAAACATAACCAGGTAATTCGAACCTAAAACCAAGAGAAGCATGAAGAAAATAAACAGGTTCAAATAAGAGAAAAACTTATTGAAACCCGCGTCATGCTTCATGTATCCGGTAGAATATACGTGAATCAGGAAACCAACTCCCGTTACAATCAACAACATAATCGAGCTCAGCGTATCGACTAAAAAAGAAAGTGTAATATCCAGTGAGCCGACTTGAATCCAGTCAAAGATCTTTATCTCGAAAGAGGCATCTTCGCCTGCCTGACGTGCCTGATATACATCGTAAAATATGGAGCAACTAATTAAAAAAGAGAGTAAAACGACGGCCGACGCAATCAATCCTGCAACGCTCTTTGGCAATATATTACGAAATAGGCCGACAACGAAAAAACCAACTAGGGGCAAAAGTGGAACCAACCAAATTAAATCTATCATAAAGCGCTTTGAATTTTAATTACCACTTAAGTCTATTTAAAATATTGATATCAATGGAACGAGTATTTCGATATACCATCATAATAATAGCCAGACCAACCGCTACTTCTGCTGCAGCCAGCGCCATTATAAAGAACACGAATACCTGACCAGATGGGTCGCCATGAAAAACAGAGAAAGCTACTAACAGCAAATTCACAGAGTTCAGCATTAACTCGACAGACATCATTATAACAATCACATTTCGACGTGTTAACACACCGATAACACCCACCGCAAAAATTAAACTACAAAAAAGAATATAGTGGTTTAATGGAACACTTTGTATTGCTTCAAACATAATTTATACGTTTTTTTTGTCTTTTTTACCCAATAATACCGCGCCGACCATTGCTGTCAACAAAAGAATAGAAGAAATCTCGAATGGTAACAAGAATTCTTTAAATAACACTTTCCCCAGGCTTCCTACCAAACCGATTTCCGGTTGTGTGATTTCCACCGGGGCTGAAGTCTGCAAGAATTTATAAGATCCGGCTAAGGTTACAACCAGGCACATACCCGCAATAACTCCTACTAGCTTCAGCAAAACTGACTTCATGGGTTCACTGTCCTCATTCATATTCAATAACATGAGCACAAATAAGAACAACACCATAATCGCCCCCATATACACAATAAAGTTAACGACGGCGAGAAATTGAGCGTTCAGCAAGATATAATGAATGGTAAAAGTAAAGAAAGTAATTACGAGGTAGAGGACACTGTGCACAGGGTTTTTACTAACGATCGTCATCACAGCAAAAAACAGCGAAAGAAAGGCTACAAAATAGAATATTGTCATATAAATTATCGATTAGCAGGAAGCTCCTCCAAATTAATAAATGGCTGTTCCACTAGTTTATCCTTGCCATAGATGAAATCCTTTCTCAAGCTTGCAGGAGGCACATGTGGTCCGTCCAGATAAATTGCTTCTTTTGGGCACGCTTCTTCGCAGAGGCCACAAAATATACAACGGAGCATGTTAATTTCATATACCGCTGCATATTTTTCCTCGCGATACAGATGCTCTTCCCCTTTTTGGCGTTCCGCAGAAATCATGGTAATGGCTTCCGCCGGGCATGAAAGCGCACATAAACCGCAAGCTGTACAACGCTCTCTCCCAAACTCATCACGCTTCAAAGAATGCAAGCCTCTGAAATTCTTTGCATATTCCCTTTTTTCTTCAGGATACCGAACGGTATTTTTTTTCATAAAAAAGTGTCGCAAAGTAATTCCAAGCCCCTTAAAAATTGCCGGAAGATACATTCTCTCCCAAAAATTCATGGGCTTTTGTTCTATAACTTTTTTCCTATTACTAAGTGATTGCATAGCGATCGTTAATTAGAAAAATTTATCCTTCAAAATAATAAATACACCCGTTAACACTATATTAGCTATTGCCAACGGAATGAGTATCTTCCATCCCAAGTTCATCAATTGATCATAGCGAAACCTCGGCAATGTCCACCTAATCCACATAAAGAAAAAGATAAATGCAAAGATCTTAATGAAAAAGACGATGACCCCAATGATCGTAATCCAGTTCTGAGATAGCCCCAGATCATACATAAATGGAAAATTATATCCACCGAAATAGAGCGAAGCCATCAAAGCCGACGAAACAAACATGTTAATATATTCTGAGAACATATACAGTCCCAATTTCATCGACGAATATTCAGTATGATAGCCCCCTACAAGCTCTGTTTCACATTCCGGCAAGTCAAAAGGAACACGGTTACATTCTGCAAATGCACAGACTAAGAAAATCAAAAAGCCAAAAGGTTGTGACCAGATGTTCCAATTTACAAATCCACTCTGCTGTGCTACGATCTCACCGATAGACAAGGTCTGAGTCACCATTAACAAAGCAATAATTGACAAACCCATGCTAAGCTCATAGCTAATACTCTGCGATGCCGCACGGATAGCCCCCATTAAAGAGAACTTATTGTTCGAAGCCCATCCACCCAACATAATGCCATATACGCCCAGAGCTACAACACCAAAGATATATAGGATACCTACATTAATATCCGCAACCTGCAGCTCGATAACCCGGTCACCGATTGTCAAGCTCTGTCCCCAAGGTATCACCGCACTACCGATACAAGCGGTAATAATAGCTAAAGTAGGGCCAAGAACAAAAAGGGTTTTATGTGCACCTGCCGGAATGATTTCTTCCTTAAAGAAGAATTTACCGCCGTCACATAAAGGCTGTAAAATACCAAAAGGCCCCGCTCTTTCAGGACCAAATCTATCTTGCATAAAACCTGCTACCTTTCGCTCAGCTAAGGTAGAGTACATAGCAATGACCAATGTGATCACGAATACCACCACAATCAGTACAAATTTCTCTATGACGAAAGCTAATTCCATATTTTCTTCGTGGCTTAACTATTTTAATTTCTCAGAACGTTGTAATTGTTTTATATTTCCTTCTTGGAGAGTCAGATTCTTCTTTATTACAGGCTTCGGCACAAGTTGTTCATAATGATTGGCAGAAATTACTGAGGTGTTCTTTACTTTTTTTGGCCCCTCGATTATCCAATCTGATGTTTCCTTTTTGTCGAATCTACATTCATTGCAGATAAAATCTTTAACTTCTCCAAACTCATCTTTTCTACCCGTAACACGTAGCACCTCTTCACCTTTATACCACAGAGTTACTTTACCCGAACAGGTCGGACAATCCCGGTGAGCTTCTACCGGTTTCGTGAACCATACACGGTTTTTAAACCGGAATGTTCGGTCGGTTAGAGCCCCTACCGGACAAACATCAATCATATTCCCCGAAAAATCATTATCAACCGCTTTGCTGATATAGGTTGATATTTCAGCAGCGTCACCTCTCCCCAACACACCATGAACACGATTGTCTGTAATCTGATCAGCTACCATCACACAACGGTAACACAAAATACAGCGAGTCATGTGCAACTTTATTTTGTCGCCAATATCGATCTTATCGAAAGTCCGTCGTTCAAAATCATAGCGAGTATTCTCTAGTCCATGCTCATAACTTAAATCTTGCAGATGACATTCACCCGCTTGATCACAGACAGGGCAATCCAATGGATGATTGATTAAAAGAAACTCTACCACGCCTCTCCGAGCTTCAATTACTTCCGGAGAGGTAATATTTTGCACTTCCATCCCATCCATCACCCCCGTTCTGCAAGATGCTACCAATTTAGGCATCGGCCTCGGATCTTTCTCCGAACCCTTACTCACTTTTACCAAACAGGTTCTGCACTTCCCTCCACTACCATCCAGTGTTGAATAATAGCACATTGCCGGCGGAACAATATCTCCTCCGATTTGACGTGCAGCATTCATGATCGTTGTTCCCGGAGCCACCTCAACCAGGATCCCATCTATTGTTACTTTTATTTTTTCTTCCGTCATAGCCTATGTATTTAGCTATTAAATTCTTATTCTTTCTATTCGGCCGGACTTAATTCATCTGCATAGTGTGCCAAACCGAAATTACGGGTTTGCGACTCATCCGGATTACTAACATGCCATTCAAATTCGTCTCTAAAATGCCTGATCGCGCTGGCAACTGGCCAAGCAGCTGCATCACCTAATGGACAAATGGTATTTCCTTCTATGTTCTTAGCGACATTAACCAACAAGTCGATATCACTATATTTCCCCTTTCCATGCTCGATATTATATAACACTTTATCCATCCACCCCGTCCCTTCTCTGCACGGCGAACATTGTCCGCAACTCTCATGATGATAAAAACGAGTAAAGTTCCAGGTATTTCTCACAATACACTGGTCTTCATCAAAGGCAATAAAACCGCCTGACCCCAACATGGTTCCACTTTCGAAACCGCCATCGGCCAAAGATTCATAACTCATTAACCGTGCCTCCCCAGCCGCTGTTTTCAAGATAAGATTTGCAGGCAAGATCGGAACAGAAGAACCTCCCGCTACCACAGCTTTCAGGCGCTTCCCATTAGCTATCCCTCCACAATATTCGTCAGAATAAATAAATTCTTCAACAGGCAAGCCAAGCTCTATCTCATATACACCCGGCTTAGCTACATTGCCACCTGCTGAAATTAACTTTGTTCCTGTACTCCGACCAATACCTATTTTCGCATATTCAGCTCCACCCTCATTAATGATAGGAACAGTCGTAGCAATAGATTCGACATTATTGACAACAGTTGGTCGGTTATATAAACCTGCAACTGCAGGAAACGGAGGTTTGATCCTTGGGTTTCCTCTTTTCCCTTCCAATGACTCTAATAGAGCTGTTTCCTCCCCACATATATAAGCACCTCCACCTGGGTGCACATAAATTTCAAGATCATAGCCAGACCCTAAAATATCTTTCCCTAAAAACCCGTTTGCTTTCGCTTCAGCAATAGCATGTTCCAGAATACGAATCTGTGGCATCATTTCACCCCTCACATAGATATAAGATGTATTTGCCCCCAATGCATAGCTGGAAATAATCATGCCCTCGATGAGAATGTGAGGCTTGTAAGTCATCAGGTAACGATCTTTGAAGGTTCCCGGCTCAGATTCATCGGCATTGCAGACCAAATACCTGGGCACACCTTCAGGCTTTGCCAAAAAGCTCCATTTCATCCCTGTGGGAAAGCCTGCTCCACCTCTACCTCGCAAACCCGATGTTTTCACTTCTTCCACCACCTGGTCAGGGCTCATTGTTTTCAAAGCCTTTTCAACAGCACGATAGCCTCCCTTCTTCCGATAAACCTCGAAGGTGTTTATTCCCGGTTCATTAATATCTTCCAATAATATTTTACGTGCCATCTTTCCCTCTATTTATTTCTTAACTCATCGATTAACTGATCAACACTTTCTTCTGTTAAATTTTCATAATAAGTATACTCGGGTCCTATCTGCAATACTGGTCCCCCACCACACGCTGCTAAACATTCGACCCCCCTCCAGCTAAACATACCGTCTTCGGTCACTTCACCTTCTTTAACACCCAGACGCTGCTCAATGTGCTGCATAATTTTCTCTGCTCCCACCAAACAACATGGTCCTGTCCGGCACACATCTAACACATACCTACCAGAGGGTTTAAGCAAAAACATTGTATAGAACGTAGCTACTTCATACACCTCTATCGCTTGTATTCCCAAATAATCAGCCACCTTGTCCATCATCGGCGTACTGAGCCAATTATAAACAGCCTGTACCTCATGTAAAATCGGTAGCAGAGCAGATTTCTGCATCCCTTCAGGATATCGGGAAACAATTTCACCAAACCGAGCCAGTAGCTCATGTGGGAATTCAATTTCTTCAGTATTATTTACGCTAAGCATCTAATTCTCCTGCTATTACATTTAAACTACTCATATTTATAATCGCATCAGAAAGTAGCATTCCCCTACTCATCGGTGCGTACATCGAATAATTAATAAAAGACGGTCTACGGAAGTGCAACCGGTAGGGAGATCTCCCGCCATCATTAATTAAGTAAAAGCCCAACTCCCCGTTAGCTCCTTCAACCGCATGATAGACTTCCGACTTCGGAGTATCGACTTCACCCATAACAATTTTAAAATGGTAGATCAACGCCTCCATATTATTATAGACCTTCTCTTTCGGAGGCAAATAATACTCCGGTACATCTGCATGGAAAATACCAGCAGGTTCCTTTTCTATCTTATCGAGTGCTTGCTCTATAATCCGCATGCTTTGACGCATTTCCTCGTTACGGACCATATAGCGATCGTACACGTCGCCATTGGTGCCAACCGGAATTTCAAAGTCAAATTCCTCATAAGATGAATAAGGTTCCATAACCCTCACATCATAATCCAATCCGGTTGCTCGTAACAATGGCCCACTCCAGCTATAATCCAATGCGGTCGCTGTATCAACAGCCGCAACACCCGAAGTTCTCTCTATAAAAATGCGATTACGATCAAACAACTCAGTAAATTCGTCAAGTACAGGCGGAAAGCGCTTCAAGAAAGCACGTATCTTAGCAAATACAGATTCGTTAAAATCACGTTCAAAACCCCCGATTCTACCAATATTGGTTGTCAAACGCGAGCCACAGATCTCTTCATAAATCTCATAGATTTTTTCACGCTCATGCATAACGTATAAGAAGCCCGAAAAAGCACCTGTGTCTACACCTAATATACCGTTGCATATAATATGATCGGTGATGCGCGCAAGCTCCATGATGATTACACGCATATAATCAACACGTTTCGGCATCTCAATTTCCAACAGTTTTTCCACCGTCATATGCCACCCCATATTGTTAATTGGTGATGAACAGTAATTAAGCCTATCGGTCAATGGCGTAATTTGATAAAAAGGTCGGTGCTCAGCGATCTTTTCAAAAGCTCTATGAATGTATCCAATCGTCGAAACGCCGCTAACGATCCGTTCGCCATCCATTTGAAGAACATTCTGGAACACTCCATGCGTTGCAGGGTGTGTGGGACCCAAATTCAGGGTTATCAGTTCTTCTTGTGGGTCATTATCGGTAAGAACTGGTTTATTAGATGTAATTTTCGTTATCGGGTTGGCCATAGATTCTAAAATTAACGTCCGAAGAAATAATCTTTCTTATCTACGCGGTTAGGATCTTCCAGAGGATATTCTTTTCTCATCGGAAACACATCCATATCGTCTACATTAAGAATACGCTGCAGGTTTGGATGACCTTGAAAACGAACACCGAAGAAATCGTACGTTTCTCTTTCCATCCAGTCGGCTCCCTTCCAAAGAAGTGTTGCCGACGGAATTATCGGGTTTTGGCCGTCAATATAAACCTTGATCCTGACCCGTACATTGTGCACAAAACTATGAAGATGATAAACCACCGCAATAGATAATTCCTGTTCGGGGTAATGAACGGCCGTAATATCCGTCAAATAAATAAACTGGAGATCTTCGTCTTTCTTCAAGTATTCCAGTACTTCAATAATATTTGCCTTTTGAGTTTCTACAGTTAACAATCCGTACGGTTCTGTTTCATTACTGATCAGATCCCCAAACCTCTCCTGCAACCGAGAAAAAAGTACCTTGTTATCTAGTTTGCTCATTTCTCAATCAAAGTTTGAATTCCATATCGCTCTAAAAGAGCTTTATATTCCGGCGAGTTTCTTCTATTTAGTGATTCATTCTTCACAATCTCCTGAAGCTGCATAATTCCGTCCAAAATAGCCTCTGGTCTTGGTGGGCACCCAGGCACATATACATCAACAGGAATAATTTCATCGATACCCTGCAATACAGAATAGGTATCAAAAATACCGCCACTGCTAGCGCATGCCCCTACCGCAATGACCCAACGAGGCTCGGCCATCTGCGTATACACCTGCTTCAGTACCGGCGCCATCTTTTTTGCAATGGTACCCATAACCAAAAGCATATCCGACTGCCGGGGCGAGAAACTCGGCCTTTCCGCTCCGAAACGTGCCAGATCATAGTCTGCCCCCATCGTCGCCATAAACTCAATACCACAACAAGACGTGGCAAAAGGCAAAGGCCATAAGGAATTAGCTCTTGCCAGACCGATTACTTTATCCAATGATGTGGCAAAAAAACCAGCCCCTTCTACGCCTGGTGGCGGCGATCCTAACTTGATATCACTCATTCTGTTTCCTTTCTTCTAAAAAGCCACAAAGCTATTCATCCCAATTTAGCGCTTTCTTCTTAATTACGTAGATAAATCCAAGTAACAATAACCCCATGAAAACGAACATCTCGATAAGTCCGTTTATCCCAAACTCTCTGAAATTAACAGCCCACGGGTACATAAAGATTACCTCGATATCAAAGATCACGAATAAGATCGCAACCATGAAATATTTAATTGAAAAGGGTTGCCGAGCGTTACCGATCACTTCCACGCCAGATTCAAAAGCTGACAACTTATTTTCTGTACGGACCTTCGGCCCGATCAAATGCGTAGCAACGATGGTTGTGATACCAAATCCGGCAGCGACAATGATTTGAAAAAGAATCGGCAGGTAATTCGCAGACGTACTTACAACCTCATTTTCCATAATAATTTCCCAGATAAATAGTTACGGTCAAATATACATATTTTTATGAAAAAAGCGCCAACAACCTAAGTTACTGACGCTTTTCTCATTAGCTAAAATTCTGTCTTATTGTGCTGGTGCCTGAGACGGCTGCAAGTTTTCCAACGCTTGAGCAGCGTACTCATTTGCAGGGTCTAGCTCCAACGTACTTCTGAAGTTTTCACGAGCCTTCTCATAGTCGCCGCTCATTGAATAGAATGCTCCATTTACATTGTAAGCTTCAACCATTGCCTGTTTATTTTGATTTACAGCGTCTTGACCTTTTTCGGTTACCACCTCAATATATTTCTCATAATGCGGAACAAATAACCCTTCTGGAGACTCTGCATCATCTAATAGACGTGTTGCTTTGGCGCGGTATAGATAAGCCGCTTCAGTTGTTGGTACTTCTTCTGTTACCTTCGCAAAGGCAGCGTCAGCTTTCTCTAATAATTCCTTTTCAGGTTTAACCTCATCATTGATACGAGTAACGTAATCAAAATAATTTGCATAACCTAAATAAAATAGATCCACCACATAGTTCTTCGATTCTGGATTCAATGTCGCTACTTCGAACACTTTAGCTGCAGCTCCATATTGACCAGCTTTGAATATCTCCATACCGATCTCGTTCAAGTCTTCCGCGATTAACGAATCAGACTTCACAGATTTTTCTAAATTCTGAACCGCTTCATTAACTAAAGTTTCATCCATGGTTTTGGAAACCGTATCAGTTGCTAAACGCAAATCTGCTAAACCTAAGAACATATAGTCACGCGCAATTAAACGCTCCGGTTCAACTTTTGACATGAACTCTTCAAGTCCGCGTTTACTCTCCGCATAATTGCCATTTTCATAAGCAGCGTAACCCAAATAACGCAAGATACGAGGGTTCATTTTATCAATTTTCGCCATTTCATTGGCCTGAACCTCTAGGGTCTCATAATCCTTCGCTAAAATCAAGAAGTCAGCATAACGCATACGTGAGTCTAACGAATAATCCGTTAGGTCCATATACTTTTTATAGTGCTCCAATGCCTCTTTCAGTTTTGCATCGTAATCCTCTACGGTTGTTGACCGTCTTGACCATAAGTAGTATGTTTCCGCCAACTCACGATAAGTCGGTGCAAATTCAGGATGTTGTGCGGCAATTTCTTTCAACGCTGTAGATGCTTCTTGAAAAGCATATGCCTCTTTACTGATCACCGCCATCTGTACTTGTGCGTTAATAAGGGAATTATCCAAATCAACGGCATCACGATAGTTAACAAACGCGTTACTATTATCCCCCAATCCAAAATACGCATTCCCTAACTGCAACGAAACTTCCGCGTCTTCGTCCTCTTTTTCTTTTGCTTTATTTAGATATTCAATCGCTTTATTGTAATCAGGTTTCTCTCCTCTTAAATAAGCCTTTCCAATCTCAAGTAACTCTTCATAATCCCTTCTTTTAATACTGCTCTCTACATCTTTGAAAGTAGCATCAGCCGCTGTCGCATCCCCATTCAAGAACTGAATGGCTCCGATACCAACGTTGTTAATGGCATTTTTCGAATCAGCAGCAAGCCCTTGGTCAAATACCGTTTTCGCAGAATCCAAATAACCAGAAGTCAGATAAATTGTTCCTAAATAGTAATAATTATCCCCATCCTTGCTCTTCGTCTGCACCAAATTCTCTAAAATACTTTTGGCTTCAGCGTACTGCTCTTCTTTAATAGCAGTTTTCGCGTCATCCAAGCTCTGAGCAAAGGCACCCGAAGCTACAAAAGACAGAGCTAAACCTATGTTTATTGCTTTCTTCATTTTCATTCTAATTCTTATTCAATTAATTTAAATTTATTTATTCTATAATGTTAATCTCTCGAGGAGGGATACTATCGGGCATTAAACCCGACTTCAGGACAATTCTCTGTCCTCTCTCCCCGGTCAAAAAAGCCGAGAAACCTAGTCCCAGCCCTTTAATGCCCTGACAGTTGATAATATACAAATCACGAGCCAAAGGATAGGTACCAAGGGCCAGGTTCGTTTGTGAAGGTTTGTAAAAATCATCGTCGCCTTTACTACCTGTCTGATTTTTAACCCCTAATATCTTTACCCCTTCAACAAAATCTTTCAGCTCTGGATCTGGTTGAAAAATCCAATTAATACCAATTACACCGATCGCATGTGTATTTTCATACACATATCGAATCACATCAGCGTTGGAACTCAACGCATAAACCCCATCCTCCGGTAGCTGATCAATACCGGCTAACTCCTGCAAGTACCTTACAGTACTAGAATTTGGATTATCAAACACCAAAGTACTCAAATCAGTGTCTTCACCGCGGAGTTTCTTGATTATGTCGTCGACATGAACGGTAGAATCATTACTGCTTCTGTTAGCAATCAAGGCAACACCGTCTGTCGCAAACCTCGCCTCCCGGGGTATAATTTTTTTCGCTTCAAAGAACTTCCGCTCGTCTTCAGTCAGCTTTCTCGCAAGAACAGCGACTTTCACCGAGTCATTTAATAACGAATTAACAGCGCGCTTCTCGGGCTCACTTTTCAACGTAATATCTGCATCAACATATGTGTGTTCGAAAACAATCATCTGATCTTCGACAATGGGTTCAAGACTTTCATCCACCACCATCGTCAACCTGCCCGTTAGAATCGTGTGCACCTCCTTTTTATCTTTTTGTGGAGATTGACTACAGCTAACTATGGCCAAACAAATGACAAACGCCACTAACAAATATGCATTTTTTTTTATGAAGTTCAAGGACACAAGCTAAAATTTTAGTGATTAATTAACATTATTTAACATAGATGCATCTTTACTGCGAAATCCATAAAATTAATTATTTATAGCTCATTAACACGATTGCTCCATAGTCGGGCAAAGCGGAGAAAGGAATAGACAATTAAAACTACCCCAAAAAGTATACGGTAGGTGCTGTCCATCTCGATTGGGAAGTCGGACCAGAAGATAATGATCAAACCCAATACAAAGTACAGGGCGAACATGAATAGCCCTAAAAGTGACAGAAATCGCTTTGCGGGCGATTTCTGTCTTCTATCATTATGAATATTATTTCTATTCAACATTTATTGTGCTGCCAAATTCAACTGGATCGGCAA
This sequence comes from Pedobacter indicus, assembly GCF_003449035.1. NCBI lineage: Bacteria > Pseudomonadati > Bacteroidota > Sphingobacteriia > Sphingobacteriales > Sphingobacteriaceae > Albibacterium > Albibacterium indicum. The sequence continues at coordinate 806,068 of NZ_QRGB01000001.1, read as the reverse complement.
GGTAAACTGTACACGTACCGGACGGCCATTCTGAATACCTGGCTTCCATTTAGGAGCTTTCTTCAGCATTCTTACAGCTTCTTCACCAGTTCCGTATTTCAAGTCTCGAAGAATCTTGATATCAGTTAATGATCCATCTTTCTCCACAACGAACTGCAAAAGAACACGTCCGTTTACACCCTGCTCTTGTGCTTGTGGCGGGTAATTATAATTGTTTGCCACATACTTATAAAAGGCTTCCATTCCACCTTGTGGTGTTGGCGCTACCTCTACCGAAGTAAACACCTGGTTTGATTCAACTGCTTCAGTTACTTCCTGATCTTTCGGACCGTCACCCACAGGTAAATCAATCCGGATATCTGCGGTTGGATCCCCGGCCAATGTTTTTGGTCCCGGGTCAGCCTTCTTCAAATCTTCCACGGTCGGAGGCTCCTCATCACGAACCTCTTCAGCCTTAACTACCACTGGAGGTGGCATACGCACCTGATCTACACGCGGTGGAGGTGGTTCAACAGGAGGAGGTGGCGGAGGTGGTTCCTCTTCGTTTACCGGAGGCGGTTCTGAAAGAACAACCTCGGTTTCTATAATACGCTCGGTTTCCACAACCTCATCACCCTTGATGTATTGCAATATTATCGGCATGCTTACTGCAATTGTAAATAATACTACACCAATAAATAAGGCTTTGGTGGTGTTTGAATCCGCTGTTTTTCGCAAATCATATGCCCCATAGGCCTGATTCCGACCAGCGAATACTACGTCGAGCCACTCTTTTTTAAATATGTCTAATTTAGACCCTAACATGCTTTTTTATTTAATGGTAAAACCTATTATTCATTGTATATGGCTTGATTCTCTAACAAAGCTATTTCAGCCTCACCAATATCACCAATCATATACTGCGTCGCATTTACGATTTTCATCTCATCAAGGATGTCCACAAGGTTCTTATAGTTAGATCGATCGCTCGGTCTAATGATTACGATTAATCCTTTTTCAGGATCACCCGTAATTTGTGGAACCTCTTTGATCTTTTCCAGAAGTATCGGTCTGATACCATTTTTCCCATAATCAACCACTTCAGGACCTTGAATAGGAGATTCTAACAATCCCATATAATAGGCGATCTTATCATCACTTCCCAGTAAAACGGTCAGCGTTCTATTATCAGCCACATCCAGTTGATCTTCCTGATTCTCTTTGTTTTTATCCGGCATTGCGACATCCATCGCGTACGGCTTGGAGATGGAGGTGGTCAACATAAAGAAGGTAATCAATAAGAAAGCCAAATCCACCATCGCGGTCAAATCTACACGACCACCAGCTTTCTTTGACCGTATCTTACCGCCCTTTTTGCCTCCACCGTCACCGGTATTTAATTCTGCCATTTGCTATATCTTTAATATGGTTACTATTCAGCTACACGTAAACTCGTGATCAAACTGAATTTATTTAACTTCTGATCCTGAAGAATATCAATCACCTTCTTAACAGCCGGATACTCTTCCTCCTTATCTCCTTTTATAGCTATACGCATTTGCTTATCGTTGATTTCAGCGGTCGCTCTACGCGCGGCTAAAATCCACTCTTTCAATTGATTGTCAGCTGAATCGGCAGGAATACCCTGCTGAATACCTGATTCAATCCGCTGCGTATTATCCATTGCGATCAACTGTTTCAACTGGCTCAGCGGCACACCAAAGCCATCGATCAAAGAGAAGCGCTGCTTTTCCTCGTCTGAAAAAGTCATTCCGTACTGCTCAGCCATACGATCCAACATATTCATACGAACATTAGGACCGGTAACGCTGAAGAACAACTTACCGCCATCACCCACAGTAATGATCCCCAAATCTGTATCAGGAACCTTAATCTGTACAGTTGACGCTGGCATATCGACCGGCATCGGCTCTGGCTGACGGGCAGTTGCTGTTAAAATAAAGAACGTTAACAGCAGGAAAGACACATCACACATAGCCGTCATGTCTATCGTGGTACTGTTTCTTTTTACTTTTATCTTACCCATTGCTTCATTTTATTATTCGTTTTTAAACTAAGTGTTTTAATTAATAGATGATCAAACCCAGACGATTCCATAAATCATCTGATTTTTTTCAAAAATTAATTATGGGTTGAAGCGTAAGTTTGTACAATTGAGAAACCAGCCTCATCAATCGAGTAGGTTAATTTATCAATCTTAGAAGTAAATACATTGTACATTACAATCGCAATGGTAGACGTAAAGATACCTGTTGCTGTGTTGATCAAAGCCTCAGAAATACCATTCGCCAACTGCGCCTGGTCAGGAGCACCGCCGGTTGCTAAAGCCGAGAATGCTTTAATCATACCAGTTACCGTACCCAATAGACCAGTCAGCGTACCAATCGATACCAACGTTGCGATAACGGTCATGTTTTTCTCTAACATCGGCATTTCCAATGCAGTTGCTTCTTCAATTTCCTTTTGAATAGCAATGGTTGCTTGCTCAGGATTAACACGGGTATCTGCAGAAGCTTCTTTGTACTTCAATAATCCTGATTTAATCACATTCGCTACAGATCCTTGTTGTTTGTCACATTCAGCGATTGCAGAATCGATGTTTCCAGAAGACAGGAACCCTTGGATACGAGTTACGAAAGCATCTACATTCCCTTTTCCAGCAGCTCTGCTAATTACAAAGAACCGCTCAATCGAGAACACAATAGTCATAAGGAGTAAGCCCAATAGTACTGGCACAACAACACCAGCTTTGTATACCATTCCAAAGTAATCACCCGGAAGTGGCTGTCCATTTTCTGGATCGCCTCCCTCAAAGTGAATAGGATTACCCATTACTAACTTCCAAACAAGATATCCGATAACAAAACAGATAATGATTGCTAAACTTGCAAAAACGTTTGAACCCGAAGAGCTACTTTGCTTTTTTGCAGTGTTTGGTTTTGGTGCATTTGCCATTTTCTTAAATTTTAGTTTTTAGTTTTAATGATTTATGTTAATTAGTTCAATTGTTTACTCTCCAATTTCTAGTAAAGCTTAAGCAAACTTAAGATTTTACAAAATAAAAACAAATAAAGTTTTTTCGATAGTTATCCCTTTTATTCGGCGTGCAACAGCGGCATCAACGCCGAAATTAAAATTGTTGATCTTATACAAATTCCTCAACTTTTCTTAACAATATTTTACAATAGAAACTATTTTTTTTTGATTATGCAAGTTTTTAATCCAAAAAAATACAAAAGGAACCAAGACAAAGATTCAAATTTATTCCTTTTTTTCTTTATTTGTTTGCTATAAACTATTAACCTACAAGCCTATAATTTTCACAATTTAACCTCCAGATTGCTTTGCCCGGTAACCTTGTGCTTCGAGCAGTTCTAAAACGCGTTTTCTAAAATCTCCTTGTATCAGAATAGTCCCATCTTTAACTGTTCCCCCTACTCCGCATTTCTGTTTCAAAACCTTTCCAAGCTCCTCTAAATCATCGCTTTCACCAACAAATCCGGTAACTAAAGTCACGGCTTTGCCCCCGCGTTGTTTCTTATCGAGCATCACGCGTAGGTTTTGTTGCCGCGGAGGAAGTGTCTGTTCAACATCCGGGGTTTCCTCTTGATAATCAAAAGAAGGGTCAGTGGAGTAAACCACCCCCGTATATTGTTTTTTCTTATTCTTTGCCATCTCGTTTCATTTAAATCTAATTCATTCTTATGCTTTGAGACCGAAATATACTAATAAATAATATATAGAGAGTCTGGCAATATCGTGCAACGCAGTTCTTTGCCCAGATAAATCGGCTGACCATCTACATGGACATGACCCTCTTTTTCTCGTTTTATTAAAATTTCCTTACCTCGAATTATATCGACAAAACCTGACTTATCAGTTGTCCGGTTGAACAAATGAAAGAGCATTTTAGGTAAAAGAAAGAGCGGAAATGGCTTAACAATGCAAACATCCAGCAAGCCGTCGCTAACCGAGGCATTTGGTGAGACATAAGCATTATTACCATATTGCGGTGAATTAGCCAGACTAATCATAAAAGCCTCTTCTTCGTAATTTTTCCCGTCGATTATAAATTGATAATTCTCAGCTTTATAATTTCCTATCTCGGAAACGACTGTTTTCATGTATCCGAAAGGGCCTCTTATACTATCCTTATCAAAACGGTCACTGATAACAGCGTCAAAACCTATACCCGCCATATTGAAAAAATAATGGTCGTTTAATTTGCCACTATCTATTTGTTTGACTCGAAACTTATTCAGCAGCAAAACAGCCTCTTTCATGACCATGGGGATCTCAAGATAACCGGCCAAGCCATTGCCTGACCCTTCCGGAATGATACCCAAAACAACGGAAGTATTAACCAGCGTCCGGGCAACTTCATTAATGGTCCCATCACCTCCGACAGCCACAACAACATCATAATTGCTTTCAATCGCCTCTTGAGCTAATTCGACAGCGTGATCCGGCTTTTCTGTAAAGCGGTATCGCGCATCGAATATATCAGTATCAAGAAACTGAGCCGATCGTTTTTCGAAATTACTCTTCTCTTTGCCACCAGAAATGGGGTTGATGATGAATAATAGCTTTTTTCTCTTCTTAACCATCTATCAAATACTCTTACCTACAAAACTAAGTAAACAAAAGACTTATTCGTACAATTCATAAAAATATAACATTGTGATAGGATACTAAATATAAACAGTGATTGTACTGTTATTAAACAGTAGTCAAACAGTAGTTATACAGTCCTTTTATCACTGTCTGACCACAGTTAGAGGACTGTTTGACCACTGTTTAACCACTGTTTGTCTAAACTAGAATAATTCGTGATTATGGTGCTGGCCGAAACAATGCAGATGCTATACTATACATTCCTTCAATTGTTTCGACCCGAAATGATCGGAGATCACTGTAGAAAAATAAATAAGCCTGATAAAAAATGATAATTGAAAAATTATTGTACTTTTGTGATAAGATAGAAAGTGGATTGATTTGCTTATCCGATAGGGTCAAAAGATTGCAACCACGATAAAAAAGTGCTAAAACCTACCTCGTTTGTTTTAATACTTCTATTGTAAGCGATCAATCCTTATTAAAGTTTTATGTATTACGGTTAAATTTGAATTAATATGCCTTATTTATTCACTTCTGAATCTGTATCTGAAGGACACCCAGATAAAATTGCGGATCAAATATCGGATGCGCTAATTGATAATTTTTTGGCTTGGGACCCTGATTCAAGAGTTGCTGTCGAAACATTGGTAACAACCGGACAGGTGGTTTTGGCCGGAGAAGTTAAATCCGTTACCTATTTGGATATCCCACAGATCACCAGGGATGTTATCCAGCGTATTGGCTATACGAAATCAGACTATATGTTTGAAGCAAATTCATGTGGGATTCTCTCGGCCATACACGAACAGTCCGCTGATATTCACCAAGGTGTTAACAGAGCGAATAAAGAAGACCAGGGAGCTGGTGATCAGGGCATTATGTTTGGTTATGCTAATAACGAAACGGAAAATTATATGCCGCTGGCACTTGATTTATCTCATAAATTATTGATCGAACTAGCTAAATTGCGAAGAGAAAACCAAGATATCACGTACCTAAGGCCGGATGCAAAGTCTCAGGTGACTATCGAGTATGATGATGACCACAAACCATTACGCATTGACGCAATCGTGATTTCTACACAGCATGATGAGTTTGATACGGAATCGGCTATGTTAGAAAAAATCGAAAAGGACATTATCAATATTTTAATTCCACGAGTTAAAAAGAACCTGAAACCTGAATTACAAGAACTATTTACGAATGATATTAAATATCATATCAACCCGACCGGAAAATTCGTAATCGGCGGGCCACACGGTGATACGGGACTTACCGGAAGAAAAATCATCGTTGATACCTATGGTGGTAAGGGTGGCCATGGTGGTGGCGCTTTTTCTGGGAAAGACCCATCTAAAGTAGATCGGTCAGGGGCATATGCTACCCGTCATATTGCAAAAAACCTGGTAGCAGCTGGTGTAGCTGACGAAATATTAGTGCAGGTGTCTTATGCCATTGGCGTGAAAAACCCGATGGGTATATATGTGAACACATACGGGACATCTAAATTGGGTATTAGTGATAGTGCGATCGCGAAAAAGATTGAGGAGATGTTTGACATGACCCCTTACGGTATTGAGTGCCGCTTGGGTCTGCGCAACCCTATCTATTCTGAAACTGCGGCATACGGACACATGGGTAGGGAGCCTAAATTTGTAAAAAAATCATTCAAAAATACACTTGGAGAAGAAAAGACAGTTGAAGTAGAGCTGTTTACGTGGGAAAAGCTTGATTATGTAGAAAAAATCAAAGCAGCATTTGGTATTTAAAATTGTCAATTTAATTGGCGGTGCATGGTTAGAAAAATAGCTGGATACATCCTTAGCCCGATTCATTACATTGCTTTCGGGCTTATCTTATTAATTTTTCACCCCATCCAATGGGTTTGTCTGAAGTTAGGCGGCTACAATTGGCATAAGACATCGGTAGATATTCTGAACTTATGCCTGATTAGTTCCTATTATATTTTAGGTAATAGTGTCCGGTTTACCAATCAACACGATTTACCAACAGACCGCCCTATTTTATTTGTATCGAACCATCAGAGCATGTATGATATCCCTCCTCTGATTTACTTCCTCCGAAAACATCATGCTAAGTTTATTTCCAAGATTGAGCTTACGAAGGGAATCCCGAGCATTTCGTTCAATCTTAAATATGGCGGCGGGGCAAACATTGATAGAAAAGACAGCAAACAATCGATCGCCGAAATCTTGAAATTAGCGAACCGCATGAAGGAAAAAAACTGGTCAGCGGTTATTTTTCCTGAAGGAACACGAGCGAAATCTGCTAATATTAAGCCTTTTTCAGGTGGCGGCATTGCAACCATTATAAAAAAAGTACCTAATGTTCTGGTCGTGCCAATAGCAATTAACAATTCATGTAAGGTTGTCCAGTATGGTGCTTTTCCTTTGGGAACTTTTAATAAGATGAGCTGGACGGTTCTAGATCCGATAGAACCAAAAGATTTGACAATAGACGAAATCGTCAGTACTTCCGAAGATCGGATTCGCGATTACTTAACCTCTCGGCCTTTCCACTGATAGGTTCCGCTGTTACCCGCAATGCCGATATAGATCAGATAAAGGATGTGGATAATCGACAACAGCGGCAGATAGATTAGATAGTTTGTCCGCTTAGCGAAGCGACTTACGGGTACAAGGAAGAAATATTCAGCCAGGATCTTAATCGCGATGCAATAAGCAGCAATGGATAAGGCTCCTTTAAAAAAGACCGCACCAAGCAGATTAGCCACCAGGAGTAGGTTGAAAAACCAAATCCCAACACCCAGCATAACAAGGCTCTTATTTTTGTATTTCGTGCTCTTTGAAGCCCAACGTCTACGTTGACTAACGAACGAACGTACGGTATGCTTCGCATCTGTATAAACGATGGCATCTTCGTTTTTACAAAAAGCGATCTGATGTGGATATCTGCTAACAACCTTATGAAGAAATAGCTCGTCGTCGCCGGATGCGAGATCGTCTATACCTTGAAAGCCCCCCAATTCAAGGAAGACCTCTTTTGAATAAGCGAGGTTAGCCCCGTTGCATGTTGAAGAACGACCATTGCCGATCCCGGCAGCTCCTAACCCAATTAAATACAAAAATTCAAGCGTTTGAAGACGTTCAAAAAAGCTTTTCTCCTGATCATAGACAACCGGACCGGAAATCAACTTTACCTCCTTTTCTTCATACATCGCTACGATCGTCCGCAACCAGTCGGGGCCCATCCTGCAATCTGCATCGGTGGCAACCATCAATTCCCCGCTAGCATAATGGATGGCTTCAGTGATAGCCTTTTTTTTATAGGAGTTCAATGGCTCGCTCTCATTCAACTGAAGCAATATGACACCCTGATCTCTGAAAGACCGGATCACTTCCGCGGTACGATCATTAGAATGGTCATCAACTACAATAATTTCCAATAGCTCTGACGGGAAATTCTGTCGGAGGATATCGGAAAGTGTATCCCCTATATTTTTCTCTTCGTTTCGGGCAGCAATAAGTACGCTGACTTTCGTGGTAAAAGCAGGATCAGTGGGCACTTTGAAAGGTGTTATTCGTTGCCACCCACGAATAAGGTAAAGTATTACGGAAACGTATATGACGGTAAACAGAACCGTCAAGGAGCTAATGATCTCTGGTACCAAAGAAGTTAATTTTAAATACAAAAAATGATCCGATGATAGCCGGGATAATCAAGTTCACAAACCAGACGCAGGCCGTTATTGCCATTACCGCAACGATCTGATCGGTTACGAAGCCAAAGAAGTAGCTCGCCGTTATCCCTCGTACTCCTACATCAAACAAATCGAGCGAAGGTAGTGCAGATTGTACGAAAAATAAAATAAATATGAGTAAAACCATTTGAACGGCGGGAATGGACGGAAGCAGAACCGCTATAAGTATGCAGTACTGAAGGGTGAAGATGATAAAACGAGCCACAGAATAAAGAAAGATTTTTCGCAATTCTTTTTTCTCATAACGAAGTAGAAGGTCAAAAAAACGTTTATACTTTCTCAAGAACCTGATCTTCAATAACCAGCGATTGATTAAGGATATGTTAAAATATAAAAGTAGGAAGAACAGAATATAGATAAAGCCGAAGAGGCAGATAACAGCATACAACCAACCTTCTATATCCATAAACCGGCCAACAAACCAACAGATGGCAATACACCCCAATACATTGGTTATTACCATCTGCGACACAGCACCGATAAGCATGCCTATCACACCAAAGACACGTTTCCGAGGGCGGAGAAACAACACACGGCCACCATATTCGCCGATTCTATTTGGGGTGAATACTGCCCAGGAAAGTCCACAAAGTACCGATTCGATAGCCATCCGTAAACGAATGGGCTGAAATTGGCAGCAGATATAGCGCCATTTTAAAGCTTCAAAGAACCAGTTTACTAACATGAATAGGAAAACAGCAGAAATGGTGAGCCAGATAGTTGTCGGTGGTACGCTTTGAATTAGCTCACGAAAATCACGAAGTGCATCGTTCCTTGTAAGTAACTTATAAGAATACCAGACAACCAGGATAAAAATACCCGCCTTTAATAGATAACTTAAGGTTTTCTTCAACGAAGGATTCAAGTCTTTCCTATTATTGTTCAATGTGGATCCTTTTTACACTTAAAAAGGTTAAATATCTCGCTTTAAATGGTCGGTAAAGATATGCAAAAACCTTTGAAATTAAACTCTATGCCTTTATGGAAGCAGAATCTATAAATAAAACGTAATATTGTACTATGAATTTAGCGCCTGAAAAAGAACGAATCATCCTGGGAATTGACCCGGGCACAGCTGTCATGGGCTACGGTGTAGTGACCGAACGGGGAAAAGATCTGGCATTGGTTACCTTAGGAATCATTAAACTGAGTCATTTAAGCAACCATGCATTAAAACTACAGGCTATTTTTAAAAAAACAACCGAGATTATTAATGCCTATCATCCTGATTGTATCGCATTGGAAGCACCTTTTTATGGGAAAAACATCCAGTCGATGCTCAAACTGGGTAGGGCACAGGGTGTAGCAATGGCTGCAGGCCTTGCACTGGACATTCCAATATTTGAATATGCGCCACGAAAAATAAAGCAAGCAGTGACAGGAAATGGAAATGCGGGTAAGGAACAGGTAGCATCAATGCTTCAGACCCTCCTTAAGTTTAAGGAAAGCCCTAAATTTTTGGATGCCACCGATGGGTTAGCCGCTGCTGTATGCCATTCATTTCAGAAAGTCAATGGAAACAGCAACCTGCAAAACTATTCGGGCTGGGCTGCATTTGTTAAGGACAACCAGGACCGTATAAAATAATGTTAGTTTTTAGGATACAAAGACGACTCGAGCGATTTACTAAGAGCGCCCCGTATTTTTAATGCATCGGCCGCTAACTCATCATTTGTTAATTTTAACTTCTCACGACTGAAGTCCATATCATTTACATGATTAATTGGAATTAGATGGATATGCGCATGAGCAACCTCCAAACCGACAACAGCTACTCCTACTTTTTCACAGGGGAAAGCCTCCTTAATCCCTTCGGATATAATTTTTGTCAACATCCAGATACCCATGTATTCATCATCGTCCATGTCAAATATATAGTCTGTCTCTTTTTTGGGAATTACCAAAACATGGCCGTGAGTGAGGGGGTTAATATCTAAAAAAGCTATAAAATCATTTGTTTCTGCGACTTTATGCGCGGGTATCTCACCTGAAATTATCTTCGAAAAAATGGTTGACATAAGAAATTTATTTATTCCCCAAGATACAAAAAAAGCGGTCATTCTGACCGCTTTTTTTGTATCTTTTTTGATCAGCCTTATGGGATATCAGGCATAATCGGATATGGTTAACGTGATAAATTCAGTAAACTACCGTGATATTTCTAGAATTTCTAATTCTATCTTACCAGCCGGCACTTCGATTTCAGCTTTGTCCCCTACAGATTTACCTAGTAAACCCTGTGCTATCGGAGATTTGACAGATATCTTACCAGACTTTAGATCAGCTTCTGTTTCGGAAACCAATTGGTACGTCATTTCCATTCCATTCTTTGTATTCTTCAATTTCACGATGGATAGGGCCAGAACTTTAGATGCGTCTAATTTAGATTCATCTATCAAGCGTGCGTTAGCTAGTATCTCCGTTAATTTAGCAATTTTGCTTTCATGGTGCCCTTGTGCATCTTTTGCAGCGTCATATTCAGCGTTTTCTGATAAATCACCTTTATCCCTGGCTTCTGCAATGGCCTTTGCAATTTTTGCCCGTCCTTCGGTTTTAAGCTGATGCAACTCTTGCTTCAACTTTTCCAGTCCCTCTTCAGTGTAATAAGTTATTTCTGCCATGATTATCTTCTATCAAGTTGTACAAAAAAAGCGGCAAGACCATATTGTGTATGGTCTTGCCGTGTTAACAAATATAAAAAACTATTTAGATAAAATCAAAACCTTATTCGGTATCTTCAACAAACTTATAGCCCATTCCTCGAACTGTGATCAGATAGGCAGGTCGATCAGGGTTCAATTCGATTTTCTTTCTAAGACGCACAATATGCATGTCGAGTGTACGGGTATTCACATTTGAACTGTAGCCCCATACGACTTCCATCAGCTCGTCTCGACTAATGACTCTGCCGATATTTTGAAGAAAATAAAGAAGGATCCTGTTTTCTAAAATGGTGAGCTCAATTCTTTTCCCATCGCGTATCAATGTATGAATAGAAGGGTGGTGTTCGGTATCACCAAAAGTAAAGTTTTCTACGGGCTGGCTAACGAAATATTTGACCTTGTTTTCGATCATAGCAACCAGTACGTCCATATTAAACGGTTTGGTGATATAGTCAGATACTCCAAAGCTATAGGCGTCGATCTTATCTAAATCTTGTGACTTGGCAGTCATCATAATAATGAGATTCGTGAAGCCTTTATCACGAACATTTTCACAAACTTCGGATCCAGGTCGTTTAGGTAACATCCAATCTAAAAGCACGATGTCTGGCTTTTCACGCAGTATCAGCTCTTCACCGTCTACTCCGTTATCAGCTTGGATTACTTGAAATTGTTCTGCTTCTAACCGATGAACAACTAAAAACCTTAAGTTGTCATCATCTTCTATTACTGCGATTTTAATATTTGTGTGCATAGTATTCATTTATGATATGAGAACCTTCTTTACCTGATTCAATTCAGCTGGTAAAATGATTGTAAAGACCGACCCTTTTCCTTTCTTACTCTCTACAAAGATCTCGCCATTCATTAAGTTAACTACCTCCTTACAAAAAGCGAGCCCCAAACCAACGCTACCCTGTTGATTGTATTGGGATTGTATTCGGTAAAATTTCTTAAAGATATTCTTTTGCTCATCTTTGGGTATACCGATACCCCTATCCTCAAATTTAAAAAAGATTTCTCTCTTTTGCTTAGAAATATTGATTCTCAAGTATTTTTTATCAAACGACGAGTATTTATAAGCATTGTCTATCAAATTTTGGAAAAGGCTGATCAATAGCGTCTCATCTGTTTCAATGACCTCAACGCCCTGTATATGGTATTGAATATCAAAATCAGGATGCTTTACCTGATAGCTGTTTACCATATTACTGCAAAAATCATCGAGGTCAACTTTTTTCTTCTTGAGTTTAAACACTTTATTCTCTAATTGGGTAAAAGAGAGCAGTGTATTGAGTAGGTTGTTTAATTTATCTGATTCCTCGTCGAGTATTTTACCGTAATAATTGCGCTCAACATCGGTAAGGGTCTTTCCGTTCCGAATATTACTGCCAGCAATTTTGATCACACTTACTGGGGTCTTGAACTCGTGAGATAGGTTGTTGACAAAATCATATTGCAATTTAAACATACGAAAATTAATCTTCAGGTTTTTATAGATTAAATAGCCAATCAGTAAGAGGAATAAATAAATCGCAGAAATGGCAATTCCTATTGGGGTAAAAAGATTGTTAATCTCTTTCTTGAGGAATGTGCGCGACGAACGAAAATATAGTTTATAATCTGAAAGCGCTCCGGAAAGCGGCATTTGTGTTACAATTACAGAGGGATCAGCCTCATAGGAGTCGAAGAATAAGGGCTGGATGGAGATATCCTGATAAAGCTCAGGATGGACATTCTGTATATCCAGGTTTCTCGGATTGAGGTAGAAAGTCATGATGTCAAATTCATAGACAGAGGAGTCTTGTACCTGTCCCGCCATAAACTGTTGGAATACCCTAATCTCATCTCTGCGTGGAATGGTCATATATGAAACCTTAGCCGAATTAACAGCATAAAAAGAGTTGAAGATATCTGCTCCGCTTAAGACTTTCGCTGAGTCTGCAGATTCAATAAAGGATGCGAATTTAACCGCCATTGTATTAAACTCGTCTGACTTCGTCAGGCTCAGATTGGGGTCAACCCCCGCTTTGTAATAAACAACTGAGTCGGGATGTACATCATCGCCGAATTGGTAGATGGCCTTAGGGGAAAGATACATTTGATGGATCGAAAAGCCATGGTTTAAATAGTAATTACTTATTTGCACGTCAGCAAATAGTATCCGTTCGACTATCGGATAGTTAGATAGTACCGAATCAGCGTATCTTCTGGCACTCGCAGAATCAAGGTAACCTTGGTAGTAGGACACTTCACCAATACGGTTCTGAAAAAAATCATTGTAAGAACTCAAACTTTGATCAAACACTTCTACTTTTACAGTATTGAAATTATTTTCTACATAGTTTCTTGTAAAGCTATACCCAAGTATCAAAGCTATAACATAGGTGAGGGTAATCAATACCAAAAAAGTAATGATAAGAAGACCATTTTTATTATTGATCGCTTTTTGAGGTTTCATCATTACATATTAACGCCTTTTTAGGAGATAACTATCAAAGAAATCTGCTAATTGATTATATAAATCAATCTTCTGTTCGGTTGTCGTAAACTTCCGACCCTCATTTGGCTCAAGAATATATTCAACCGGGACTTCGCGGTTACGTAGATCTTTGACAAATTGATTTGCTTCGGTGACATTGACACGGCTGTCCTTTCCACCATGTGCAATAAATACAGGATTTTTTATTTTCGCTGCGTGAAAAATTGGTGAGTGCTTCCGAAAATAATCACTTTCTATTGCTGGGTTGCCAACCATCTCGTAAAACATTTGCCTATAAAGCTTAAAGTAAGGTGGTATTTCTTTTAGATAGGTAAATAAATTTGTTATTCCTGAATAGGATGCCGCACAGGCGTACAGATCGGGTTGATAACAAGCACTATGCAATGCGGAATAACCGCCAAGGTTAAAACCATAGATTCCAACACGAGTAGAATCAGCGATACCTTCTTGAATTAACCACTGTGTAGCATCGGTAATATCTTCCTGCATGGTTGTCCCCCATTTCTTGAATCCGTCGATCCAATATTGTTTCCCGTACCCTTGTAAACCACGTGTATTAACCTGAAACACAGCATAGCCTCTGGAAACTAAAAACTGAACTTCTGGGTTATACCCCCACACGGCCCGTGAATTGATATCAGAAGGAGGTATTATAATGGTGGGCAAGTTACTTTCCGATGTTTTTGGAACTGTAAGGTAACCTTGTAATTCAAAACCGTCACGGGCTTTAAAATTTACTGTTTTCATGGGCGATAGCAAACTGGTATCAAGTCCCGGACTCTCTTCTGCAAGCAAGATCAGCTCGTCCGTTTTGTAATTATAATAATACGTTGCCCCGGGGTCGACGTCCTGTTCGGTTTTTATCAGAAAGTTTGTGAAGGTACTATCCCGAGCAACAATCTCAAGGGAGTAATCGGGTATATGAGAACTGAGCTTTTGAAAAACTTTCTTTAATTGAAGATCAATAAAATGCCGCTCTGCTCGCGTTCCATTGTATTCTGCAAACCCCATCTCCCCTGTTTGTTTTAAATAACCTTGCGTGCTCAAATCGTACTTAGGATTCTGATAAATAACTCCCATTTCTTTTCCCGTAAGCAAATTGAACTCAACAAGGGCTAATTTATCCCGATTTTGGTTTGAGAGCGCATAAATTGTGTTTCGGTCGTGCTTCGTAAAACCTAATGGTATGATTCGTGTCTTATAACGCGTGTTAATTACTTGATGAAAATCTTCAACTTCATTTTCTCTGGCCAGAATGGTTTCCTGAAGACCATTAGATACCACGGCGACTCTTAGTGAGCCTTCAACGTCGGTAAGCCAGCGGACAATATTACCAGGATTCTTTGCTATCAAATCCCGACTGCCGGTGAGAATATTCAGCCTGTATACGTCAAAAACGGATGAATCCCGATCGTTGAGTGATATTAATATTTCATTATTCTTTACCTGAATAGGTGCTATCCAGCGCAGGTGTGCGTTGGTTGCGGGAAGAATGGATCGGATATCTAACGCATCACGATTAACTGACATCAGTCGAAGACTGTCTCCTGGATTCCTTTTTAAAAGAAAAATCAACTCGTCGTCATTTGCCCAAAAGGCAGACTCAACATCATGCCCCGTCGGCACGGTACGCGTGTTCCCTGAGGCGATATCTAAAATAAAAATAGTCTTGAATCCTTCGTAATCTTGTAAATACGAAATGTGAGTTCCACTTGGAGAAATCCTAAAATGATTTTTCTCCGCTGTATGGAAAAATAAATCCGCTTTGGGATGATCTGTTTGATTTTGGCCACACGAAAAGGCTAACAGAGCAAAAGCAAAAACATACAGTTGTTGAAGTAAATTTCTAATCATATAGTTCCTCCGTCGACTATGCAACCATGTATTGTCTTTGACATAATATACCAATTGAGCTCCACTAGATGCCTAGGTGAATTTAGGAAAAAATAGCTTTGATTTGAAATATCGGTGAGTAACATTTAAAATACAGCTTTTTGGTTTTAACGGGTCATATCCCCTATCTTCGCAGCATGATATTATACAATATAACCTTCCTTGTAAACGAGGACATTGATGCTGAATTTGCCGCTTGGATTCAATATGACTTTTTACCTAAAGTGGCAAATGAAGGAATCTTTAAGGGTCAGTCGTTCTTAAAAGTGTTGGACTCTCCAAATGAAGGTACAACGTACAGCTTACAAATGATGAGTGCAAGCGATCAAGGAATCGAGACTTTTAAATCGAGTCTCTTTAAACTTATCCAAGAGAAAATGGCGCAACATTGGGAAGGTCAACTCTATATGTTTGAGAGTAAGATGAAATACATCGCGTTTCATTAGTGGTCGTTATCATAACGACTGTTATATCGAATCTTTCGAGTAGTATACAGTAATGTTATTCTTGAATAGCGGTAGTTGACGGGAGCCATGAAAATAATAACAAAGATTATAAAAAAACCATATAACCAAGGTGACTCACTATGAGTGATTGAGAAAAGAAGAAACGCGGTTAAAAGTGCCTCAAAAACAGCAAACGCGTAACTGATGTACATTGATATATAAAAATAACCAGGTTCAATTTCAAAGTAAAGACCACAGTGTGCGCATACTTGATTGCTTCGCTGCCGTTTAAAGGAATAAGGATTTCCATAGAATACCTTACCGATTCGGCAACGGGGGCACCGACATGATACCATAGCGCTTAGTAACCCTCTAGCTGCCACCGTATGAAGATTTACGAAAAGGGATTGGGAGCCTCTGCTTCTTGTTTCTTACGATACTTCCTATACCATAGATATCCCACTAAACCAGCTGCAGCATAGGGCATTGCAAGAAGAAAAAGAATTCCTTTGTTTAAATTATCACCTTGGGTATTACCATTTTTCACAGAACTGTCAGCCGTTAACGAACACATAGCACACTGAGCTTGGGCACCCGATAAAGGGTAGCTAGCTAATGCAATTGCCAACATAAATACTGCTGCGATTTTTTGAACTGACTTTTTCATTTTACTTTAAACAAAAACTCCTTTAAAATGAATAATAAGGAGATATCATCAAATATACTAAAACTCCACTAATTGTGACGTATAACCATATGGGGAAACTCCACCTAACAAGCTTTTTATGTTTTTCAACCTGCATCATCATACCTCGGTAGAAACTTAACAAAACTAAGGGAAGTACAATAGCTGCCAGAATGATGTGCGTGATTAGAATAAAAAAATACACATAGCGAATTGTGCCTTGGCCTCCAAATTTGGTTTCCATACCTGCTGAATGAAAAATCAAATAAGAAACCATAAACAGACAGGATAGGATGAACGTTGTTATATTTAACGTTTTATGCATCCGTATGTTTTTTCGCCTAATAAAATAGTAAGATATTAACAGCAAAATGGTGCAGGTGCCGTTGATTATAGCATTCAGCGTAGGCAGAAATTGAACCCATTTGGGCAAAACATCATGATTGGGGAATAAATTCACAACATTGGCCTGCAGGAGGATAACAACCAATAAAACGATTATTGAGACTACACCGACTAATCTAAATATTGCTTTATCGTTCATTTTACAAATCTACCTTATTTTCTCGGGATAATTCGGTTACTAGTAAAATCATTTCACCGATCAAACGATCAACCTCATCTTTCGTGAAAAACTCGTAGTAACCTCTAATACGCTGTTTTGAATCCAATAATATAAAGAACGGACTATGTATAATACGATTGTTACCTTGTGAAGTTCTAAACCCATCAACCCAAAATTCCTGTTGTGCAATTCGGGAAGTCTCTTCTTCACTACCGGTGAGAAACTGCCAATTAGTACCCGCCGCGCCATAATGTAGCGCCATTTCTTTTAGCACAGCCGGCGTGTCGTTAGAGTCAAGAGAGATACTGTAAAGATGCACATTGGGATGCTCTCCAAATTTCTTTGCTACACGAGCCATTGAGAGACTCATATAGTCTCCAAACTGTTGACAATCACTATGCATAAATTGGACAACGGTAATGCTTTCTCGTTCAGGAAAGTTAACAACCTCGCTGTCCTGATTAATAAGCTGAAAAGGCTTAACCTGGGTAGTATCGGTATTCGGAGAGCCTAAATGTGGGAGCTCTTGATAGATGTTCTGGCCAGTTTGTCTTAAATAAAAATGCAATAACCCTGGTATTAATAAAATCAATACCAGGGTTACAATTTTACCTAAAGAATATTTCTTATTCTTTTCAGTCATGAATGCTTATTAAGCTGTACGCCTCTTATTTGTAGATATAAAGGCCAAGATAATCTCCTTCAATGAGAACAAGGACAATAAAATAGATCAATAGGAAAAGAGGGATACCTAATATAAGTTTAAACGCTTTATTCTCAAATTTAAGGTGCATGAAATATGCAACGATGTAGAAGGCCTTCAATATTGTTAAAATAATATAGGCTGCAATTACAGCAAAACCTTTTTCAATCAAACCGGTTTCTACAAAACCCAAGGCAATAATAAATTCTAAAGCGGTAAGTCCCAATAAATAAAAGAATACCTTCCAAATACGACCTTTGGTCATATCCGGCTCATGATGTTCGTATGTATTCTGAGTAGTAGTATTTTCAGTAGACATGATCTGTAATTTTAAAATTTTTAAACCAAATAGAAGAACGTAAACACAAACACCCACACCAAATCAACAAAGTGCCAGTATAAACCAACTTTCTCGATCATCAGATAGGTCCCCCTTCTTTCGAACACATTCGCGAGTGTCATTAAAAGGATAATGATATTCAAAGTAATACCAACCGTCACGTGGAAACCGTGAAACCCTGTTATCGCGAAAAAGAAGCTCGAGAACTGAGTAGCGCCTTGTTGTTCAGCTAGAGGTATAGACTCAGGGATGGCTCCAAACCAAAAACCCTGATGGCTCAAGTGACTCCACTCTAATGCTTGACAACCCAAGAATGTCAGACCTCCGACAATTGTTAAAATCATCCATATGACAACTTCCTTCTTAGAATGACGATGACCCGCTTCAACGGCTAATACCATAGTTACAGAGCTCACAATCAAGATGAATGTCATGATTCCAACAAATACCAACGGTGCCCCTGTATCGGTTATAAAGGGGATGGATTGAAAAATTATATCTGGATTAGGCCATGTATCTTGCATATACATTCTCTGCGCACCATATATGGTAAGGAAACCCGTAAATGTGAATGCGTCTGAAAGCAGAAACAGCCACATCATGACTTTACCATATTCAGCCTTTAAAGGTGAGGTTCCACCTGACCATTTGCCAGTCTTTACTTCATCTAATTTTGATACAGTTGTGCTCATTATAAAAATTTTATTGGTTCAAAAGTAAGAAAACATATATATATATCCATAATATATCTAGAAAATGCCAGAACATGGCACCCAACTCTGTGCTCGCTATATTCTGTGCTGACGTATAGCGCTCAGTTTTTCTAAAAAACGCAACCAACAGAACAATAACTCCACCCAAAATATGTGCTAAGTGAAAGCCCGTAAAAACATAAATGAACGATTGAGAGGCATTATTATTAATAAAGTAAGCGCCTTGTTCTACCAGAACTTTCCAAGCATTAAATTGAGATACAAAAAAAGCCGTTCCTAGCGCAATCGATATTAGTAAATATAAGCGCCGTTTAGCAGTTAGCTCCTTCTTTGTTGCTAAATATGCCATGTGAACTGTGATACTACTCAGCACAATGAAAATAGTACTCCATATAAAGGCTTTTGGCAAGATGATTTTGATTCCTTTGTCAACTCCGTTTGCCGTATAAACAATGTACCCGCTGCTCAAGGAAGCAAAAATCATAATAGAGGCAATAATAAAAAGCCATAATGCAAATTTTTTAGCTCTAAATACTGCTAAAGAGCTCTGTTCCTTTGTTAAATCCTTCGTGCTCATATCGATATTGGTATAAAATCAAACAACAAAGTTAACTGTACAACTGGTAAATAAAGAAAGGATGTGAACATCACTTTTTTCGCTGATGCGGTATCCAGTTTCTTGTAAAGGGACCAAGAATACCAAACAAACACGAGCCCTCCTAATGTTGACAAAGCACCGACCACATAGCCTCCAAAGCCCATTAGTGTTGGTAGTAACCCTACAGGTATTAACAACATTGACGAAAATATCACCATAAATGCGCTCACCTTGTCTTTCTTGCAAGTAGGCAGCAGCCTGAATCCTGCACGCTTATAATCCTCGTCTAACACCCATGCAATTGACCAAAAATGGGGAAATTGCCATACAAACTGTATGGTAAACAGAATGATGGGTATCCACGATATCATCGGCTCGTCAAACGCGGCAAAATAACCGATTAACGGAGGCAGAGCCCCTGGAAATGCTCCAACAAAAACTGCTATAGGTGATATCTGCTTAATTGGTGTATATACAAAGGCATAGAGAATGATTGAAAAAACTGACAATGCTCCGGTTAACAAATTCAACCGGAACAAGAGTATTGTCCCTATTAGCCCCATAAACAAGCTCAAGATTAATGCTTGACCCGTATTCATTCTTCCTGATGGAAGCGGTCTATCTGCCGTTCGGGACATGAGTTTGTCCAGATCACGCTCTATAATCTCATTAAACCCGTTGGCAGAACCAGTCACCAGAAAACCGCTAATAGTTAAAATCACCCAATTGAACCAATTAATGTCACCCTGAACCTTACTACCTATCAAGAAAGCTACGGAAGCAGAGAATACGACGGTTAACGTCAGCCGAAGCTTAACCAGCTTTTTAAAATCCTGTAAAAAATCTTTCACCTTCTATCTAATGCCCAATATATTGGCTTGTTTTAGTTAATAAGAGAATAATATAATATTGAGCGCCAAAAGTAAGCGTTGCTAGAACGAGATGTACGGTCTGCATATAAGCTGGCATACCCATATATCCTAACACTAATCCGCTTATAATTTGCAGCACCACCAATATCATCATAAGATTAATCATTCTACTTTGCTCACTATCGCCTGCAAATCTTGAACGCACAGCAAAAAACAAGAATAAAGTAAGAACAAATGACACCAATGCCAGCTCACGGTGCCATATGTAGCTGTCTCCAAGTTGATCGACCCAAAGATTACGATTCGTTCCCTCGTAACTTGCAGAAATCATGTCAATACTCTCCCGTATATCTGTTCCAATGATGACTTGTATAAACGTGACAAACAACACTAAAACCGCTAACCATTTAATCCAAGCTGAGCCTTGATTAAATAAAATTCCTCTATCCCTGACGACTCTTGCTTGAAAATACGTATATATCGCGATTAGCAATATCACTAGTGCTAAGACCATGTGAATGGTAATAACCCAAGGTGTCAAGTTAGTAGAAACGACAACCGATCCCATCCAAGCCTGAAACACAACCAGCACGACGTTCACCAAACTAAAAAAGAAAATCCTTTTTCTAAATCTCCAGTAAGCAGTCGAAAAGACCACACATAACAAGAGGAACACTCCCACCGTTGCGCCTGCTAGACGATTTATGTACTCGGTCCATGTCTTAGCGGCATTAAACTCCTCATGCTCAAGAATACTATCATCATTTCGAATCTTAGAAGCTAAGTCCTTAAAACCTAATTTCTCTAGATAATTGGCGAAGCGTTCATTTTTTTTCGCTCTGCCATCAATGTACTCTTGCTCATAGTCTGCAGGAAGCTGAGAAACATGTGTTGGAGGTACCAAGCGGTTAAAGCATTTTGGCCAATCGGGACACCCCATTCCAGAACCGGTGCTCCTTACCACACCTCCGGCTAAGATGACGATGTAAAGGATCACAATAGTGATCCGATTCACCATTATAAATCTTTTCTCAGCCGGTAAGTACATTATTTCGTCCCCTCTTTCACTACTTAAGTATTTCTACTTGGATTCTTCGTTTTCGACAATCTCTTGTTGAGCCTCCCATTCACGCTGGATTCTTTCAGCCTCTGGATTTCCTTCGAAGTCATGAGGAAGGTTCGAGCTCATTGTTTCTGAGAACGGAGTGGTTTGAAGAATAAAATCTTCATGATGCCCTGGCTTGCTATAATCATATGGCCAACGATGAACTGTTGGGAGCTCTCCAGGCCAGTTTCCGTGAATACGTTCGACAGGTGTTGTCCACTCTAAAGTGTTTCCGCCCCAAGGATTCTGTCCAGCTAACTTACCATGCTTCATAGACCAAAAGAAATTCCATGCAAAAGCCACTTGTGCCAATCCAGCTATAATTGCAGACCAAGTGATAAATACATTCACCGATAACCACTTGTCCATAAACTCGAAGGATGTAAATGCATAATATCTACGTGGTACTCCATCGATACCCATAAAGTGCATAGGTATAAACACAAAATAGGCTCCGATAAAAGTCAACCAGAAATGTAGGTATCCCAACCGATTATCCATCAAACGTCCATACATTTTAGGGAACCAGTGATACACCCCTGCCAACATACCAAAAATAGCAGCCGATCCCATTACTAAGTGAAAGTGAGCCACAATAAAATAAGTATCATGAACATTGATATCGATCGCAGCATTACCCACGAATAGACCAGTTATACCTCCTGATATAAAGAATGATACCATTCCGATCGCAAACATCATAGCTGGCGTAAATCGTATATTACCCCTCCAAATAGTTGCGAGGTAGTTAAACACCTTTACTGCAGATGGTACAGCGATTATCAAGGTAGTGATCATAAATACACCACCTAAAAATGGATTCATCCCTGTCACGAACATGTGGTGCCCCCAAACAATGAATGATAATATGGCGATTCCTGCCAAAGAATAAACCATTGCATGGTAACCAAAGATCGGTTTACGCGCATTGGTAGAAATTACCTCGGAAGTGATACCGAACGCTGGTAAAATTACAATGTATACCTCTGGGTGTCCTAAGAACCAGAACAAGTGCTGGAACAGAATCGGACTTCCACCTTCATTAGCAAGAATTTGCCCCTGCACAACGAGATCAGAAAGATAAAAACTAGTGCCCATACTTCTATCAAAAAATAAAAGTACAACGGCTGAAACCAGTACTGGGAAAGCTAATAGACCTAATACAGCAGTGAACAAAAGCGCCCAGATAGTCAAAGGCATCCTCCAAAGGCTCATCCCTTTTGTTCTCATATTAAGTATAGTACTGATATAATTAATACCGCCCATTACCTGTGAAGCGATAAAAAGAACCATACTTACTAACCATAAAGTCATTCCCGTTCCTGACCCTGCAATCGCAGTCGGAACGGCGGAAAGCGGCGGGTAGACGGTCCATCCGGACGAAGCTGGACCACTCTCTACAAAGAAAGAAGCTAGCATGATGATACATGCAGCAAGAAAAAACCAGTATGATAACATGTTTACAAACGGGGCTGCCATATCACGGGCTCCAATTTGTAAGGGTATCAGCAAATTACTAAAGGTTCCACTAAGACCAGCCGTTAACACAAAGAAAACCATGATCGTACCGTGAATTGTCACCAAAGCCAAGAAAAATTCAGGCTTTATTCGCCCACCCTCGGCCCACTTGCCTAGAAAGACCTCTAATATTGGAAAGTCTGTTTCCGGCCAAGCTAATTGCAAACGAAATAAGATAGATAAAAATAACGCGATAAAGGCCATAATAATTCCTGTTATCAAGAATTGTTTGGCTATCATCTTGTGATCTAAGCTAAAAACATATTTAGATATAAATGTTTCCTTATGCCCATGATCACCATGATGATCGTTGTGATTAAAATCTGCCGCCGACAGAGTTGATGT
This sequence comes from Pedobacter indicus, assembly GCF_003449035.1. NCBI lineage: Bacteria > Pseudomonadati > Bacteroidota > Sphingobacteriia > Sphingobacteriales > Sphingobacteriaceae > Albibacterium > Albibacterium indicum. Next base: position 782,760 of record NZ_QRGB01000001.1, on the reverse strand, counting down.
AGTTGCCATAAGTTCTTTAACTCTATATTTAGTTGTTTAATACCATTTGATTCCCTTCTATCACCGAATTGTTGGCCTGCTGCTGAGTCTCTTTAAACTCTTTTTGCATAGCTTCATCAAAGAAGTAAGTCTGCTCCGATAACCACTCCTTATATTCGGCTTCCGTTACAACGATTACTTTTTTCTGCATATTATAATGCCCTCCCCCACAGATTTTAGCACAAAGCAAAATGTAATCGTATGTCGGATCGTCTAACTTTTCCCTCATCTCTTCAGTAGTATATTTTGGAACTATATGAAAGAAAGTAGGCATTCCGGGAACTGCGTTTATCTGAACCCTGAATTCGGGAATATAAAATGAATGTAGAACGTCTTTTGCGTTTACAGTAAAATGCACAGGTTTGCCGACAGGAAGAACGATATCACCTGCACGCACATCATCTAATGCACTTTTATCAGTATAATCAATCCCTAAACCATTTGTCGGCGTAGTCAACTTATAATCTCGCTGCCCAATAACATTATCGCGACCGCCATACCGAACTGTCCATAAAAACTGTTCACCAGTCACTTCAATTTGAAGCGCGTCTTTCTGTTGATCTTCTGGAATATTGGTTATCCCTCTCCATGTGAAGAATCCAGAAAGCACCAAAACCGTTAACACCGTAGCTGGCACAATCGTCCAGATCTTTTCTAACGTATTATTATGAGGGTAGAAATAAGCCTTTCTTTTATCAGAACCTCTATACTTCCAACTGAAACCGAAAAGAGCAATGTGAGTTAAGACTAATACGATTGTTGTGATAATCGTCGTGATAATAAAAAGCGTATCTATTTTGGCACCGTGCTCCGTAGCTGCCTCACGAAAACTCATTGCACCGTGATTGACATAGGACCAATAGATCCCATATAAAAATAAAGGCAATGCTACTAAAAACAACCATCCTTGAGAAGAATGCCATTTGTTTCCAATAATTTTACCTTGCATCCGTTGAGTAAGTTCATATACGCTACCAATTTGTCCGATTATAGTAACAATCAAGCAAATCAATACAAACAGCAAGACATAGTAAAAGAAGTTTACATAAACTTGAGTTGGAATATTTGCCTCTTCTTCAGCAGCCTCTGCAGCTGTGTTAGTTGAAGAGCTAGTGCTGGTGCTGGCAGCGGAAACTTCTTCAGTTGAAGTAGCGGCTTCTTCTGTCGGCGCTGCGTCTTCGGTTTCCCCAGCTGCCACCGCCTCAATGCTGTCTCCTTGCACTGCTTCAACCTGTTCTGTATCAGCTGTTGCCGCAGTTGTATCAGTCTGAGCAAAAACCGGTCCCTGAAGTAAGAACAATAATCCTAATACCAGTCCAAGAACTCCCTTACTATGAACGAATTGTCTTAATTTCATTTTAATTGTTCGATTAAACTTTTAAAGTTACGTAAATTTTAAATTTGATGGTGTAGGCTTTCCTCCAAAAATGGGTGCTTTTGAGGTGCTAGAGCGTGCTTACTCAATTTGTTAAGCATTAAATAAACAAATAACCCTGTAAATCCAATTGCCATACCAATTTCAGTTAGACCAAAACCCCTATGCTGTTCCACCGTTCCCGGCATAATCATTAAGTAGTAGTCAAGCCAGTGACCTAACAATAATAGGATACAAACTCCGGCCAATACATTCACATTTCTCACCCAAGATCTATTAATTAAGATTAAGATCGGTGCTAAAAAGTTGATAACAATATTCAACCAGAACCATGGTTTATATTCAGGCTCCCAACGCTTATAGAAGTAAACCGTTTCCTCTGGTAAGTTCGCATACCATATCAACATGAACTGCGCGAACCAAACATAGCACCAGAAAATGGAAAAACCAAATATGAGCTTACCCATATCATGCAGGTGATTGATATTAACCCAATGCATATATCCCGCCTTCTTCAACAAAATAATTGTTAGGGTAATTGCACATAAACCACTCACCCAAAGAGCGGCAAAGTTGTACCAACCAAACATTGTTGAAAACCAATGGGCCTCCAAAGACATGATCGTATCAAAAATCCAAATTGGTGACGTGAAACCAAAAATCACCAAGAATATTGCAGAATATTTAAAACTCTTCTTATATGAATTTAATCCACCTGAAAGATCCTCATTATAGGAAAACTTTGTTAGTGCAACGGCAAAAAAACTATAAGCTGCTAAGAAGATAACTTCGCGTAAAAGGAAAGCTGGTGCATTTAAATAAACTTCCTTTTTTGCAATCAACGGGTCAAAATGAGAGCTGTTAGGATCTGTCAATCCTTCTCCAAACCAGTGATGATACAGATTATGAGAAAATAATCCGATTGCACAAACAGCCAATAATATAAGCGAAGCGATTGGTAATAGACTTGAAAATGCTTGTGGTACACGGATCATACCAGCTGACCAACCCGATTGAGTTACATACTGTATTGCGAGGAAACAAGTTCCAGCCGCGCAAATACACGTTAAGTAATAGCTCATTAACAACAGATTGGCAAAAGTTCTTTCTGCGCCATTGAATACAAAGCCGTACACGATAGCAATTACTCCAATCAAAATTGCAATTAGACTCCAGGTTTTAGGTTTACCTGAAAAGTCGAACTGTTCATTAAAATTATACGAATGTTGATGAGTTTCCATTTGTTAGATATCTATTTATACTATCGATTTTGTAATTCATGAACATGCATAACAATCTTCCAGCGGTCTTCCGGAGAAATCTGGCTAGCATGAGATCCCATTAAGTTTAATCCGTAATAAATGGTGTGATAAATCTTACCATCAGATAAATCTTTCATTGCTCCACCGCGAGATGATGGTCCAGTACTATATGACGGCGGAGGCGGAAACTTCTCCAACTGAACAATGCTACCATCACCATTACCCGACTCTCCATGACATGGCTGACAGAAGCGTAAGTATAAAACTTCCCCTTCTTTTAAATTGTCTTCTGTCCTTTCCAACGGATTATGAAAATTTGCTCCTGCAGCTTCGTAACCTTCAATAGTGTTTTCATATTGCATTCCAAAGTTTTCAAACCCGATGGGAACTGTACCTTCCGGGGGTGTCTGAGCTGTTATTTTATTGGCAAAATTACCATTTACTTGATCTGCATTATATCCAATCGGATCATACATATTCCGAGAAAATTCCATGCCTGTACTTCTGGTCGTTCCATCCCCACAAGCAGAAACAACGGCGGCTAAAGCTACAGCAATACATGCAGATCCTATTATCTTAATCTTATTCATAGCTAACATATTTTCTCTCGTTGTGCAATACATCTATTGCACCAGCTTCTTTTAATAAAGTTTCAATTTGATTGTGGTCAGTATTTTCTTTTGCGTCAACAGCAATTACAAATCGATCATCTGTCGCTCTAAAATCCATTACTCTAGGTGCTCTACCAGGAAAGAGATGGTTTCTATAGAAAAAAACCGCCACCATACCCAAGGCAGTACAAAGTATAGTAACCTCAAATGTAACCGGCACAAAATTCGGTATAGCGAATGCAGGTTTTCCTCCGATATTCATAGGCCAGTCGTAAACCATTGTATAGTAGAGTAAAGAAAAACCCAATATAAATCCTAATAACCCGCATAAAAACGCTACAATGGGTAATCTTGATGGGGGTACACCCAGTTTAGCCTCAATCCCGTGAATCGGCATCGGTGTATAAACATCATATATTTTAATGTTATTCTCCTGCAATTTCTCGATGCCATGCATCATTTCGTCAGGATCCCCAAAACTTCCTAATATATATTTTGTAGTGCTCATCCTTTTATTTTACTAGTTCTTTAACTTCACGCTCTGTTACTGAATCGTATTTATCTAATGAGTTTGTATAAAACTCTTCGTACTCGCGCTCTTCGTGCCCATCTAAAATTATCTGTTTCTTAACTGCATGACTCTGAGTTTTCAATAATAATTTCACTTCCGCTATAGCTACAGGAGGTAATACTCTAAGGAACAACAGGAATAATGTAAAGAACACACCAATTGACCCTACGAAGATACCCACATCAGCCCAGGTTGGATAGAACATAACCCAACTAGATGGGATATAATCACGATGAAGAGAAGTAACGATGATTACAAAGCGTTCGAACCACATACCAATGTTAACTACAATTGACAAGATCCAAGATAACGCAATACTAGTTCTGATCTTTTTGAACCAGAATAACTGAGGTGATATAACATTACAAGTCATCATTGACCAATAGGCCCACCAATACGGTCCAGCGATACGGTTTTGGAATGCGTACAATTCATACTCAGAGCCAGAATACCATGCTATGAACAATTCGGTCAAATATGCTATACCAACGATCGAACCAGTAACTAAAATAATCTTATTCATTGATTCGATATGGAACATGGTAATGTAATGTTCCAGATTCAATACCTTTCTCATAACCAACAGGAGTGTCTGAACCATCGCAAATCCAGAAAAAATCGCTCCTGCAACGAAATAAGGAGGGAAAATTGTTGTATGCCAACCAGGAATCACCGAAGTAGCAAAGTCCATCGATACAATGGTGTGTACCGAAAGTACGAGTGGTGTTGCAATACCCGCAAGGATCAAACATACAATCTCAAATCGCTGCCAGGTTTTTACAGAACCGTTCCAACCGAACGATAATACAGAATAGACTCTTCTTCTTAAGCCAATAGCACGGTCACGGATTGTCGCAATATCTGGCAATAACCCAACATACCAGAACACTAATGACACTGTGAAATAGGTTGAAATCGCAAAGGCATCCCAAACAAGGGGAGAGTTAAAGTTTACCCACAGAGAACCAAATTGATTCGGAAGCGGAAAAATCCAATAAGCTAACCATGGCCGTCCCATGTGAGCTACAACATAGGTTGCCGCACAAATAACGGCAAAAATCGTCATAGCCTCTGCTGATCGGTTAATTGAATTACGCCAGTTTTGGCGAAACAGCAAAAGCACAGCAGAAATCAACGTACCTGCGTGACCAATACCCACCCACCAAACGAATGTGGTAATGTCCCAAGCCCATCCAACTGTCTTATTCAAACCCCAAGCGCCAATCCCTGTCCAAAATGTATAACCTACACTCACAACCCACAGCAATGCACCCAATACTGCAACGATGAATCCAATCCACCATGCTTTATTCGGTTTATTTTCCACAGAAACGAGAATGTCGTCTGTAACCTTTGCGTAGGTAATGTTTTCCCCGGTTACAAGGGGCTCTCTAATAATAGATTCGTTGTGCGATGACATATTCTTTTTATTTCAGATATATTAATATTGATTACGCTTCAAATGTATTTCTCACCTTCGTCATGTAACCAACACCCGGTTGAACGTTTAATTCTTCTAACACGTAATAAACGCGTTCATTTCTCAAAGCTTTGGAAACAGCAGATTCAGGATCGTTTCTATCTCCAAAGATGATTGCATTTGACGGACAAGCTGCAGCACACGCTACTTGTATGTCACCATCCTTAATAGGACGCTTTTCAGCTTTTGCCTGTAATTTACCAGCTTGGATACGTTGAATACACATTGAGCATTTTTCCATTACCCCTCGCGATCTCGAAGTCACATCTGGATTTAATACTAACTGCGTGAATTCATTGTTTAAATAGTTGTCGAATCTCGAATCGTTCCAATAGTTAAACCAGTTGAAACGACGCACCTTATAAGGACAGTTATTGGCACAGTACCTTGTACCGAAACATCTGTTATAGGCCATATGATTAAGACCTTCCGATGAGTGAACGGTTGCAAGAACCGGACACACTGTCTCACACGGAGCGTGGTCACAATGCTGACATAACATTGGTTGATGTACAACCGAAACATTCCCAAGATCTTCTAATTCAGCAATATCTCCTTCTCTTGTTACCCCTTCATTATTACCATTGTCGAATGAGTAATAACGGTCGATTCGAATCCAGTGCATTTCTCTACGGCGGCGAACTTCATCACGTCCTACCACGGGAACATTATTCTCAATATTACAAGCTACCACACATGAACCACAACCTGTACAAGCGTTTAAGTCAATAGCCATTACCCAACTGTGCCCTGGCTGTTCGTATTTATTCCACAAATCATAAGTTTTATGTTTGTGACCAGAGTTTCCACTGTTATGTGTTGGGTCATTTTTATAATTAGCAAAAGTCGTCTCGCGGATTACATTTCTTCCTTCAATTGTATGGTGAGTTTGCGTTTGTGCCAGCTCGTAAGAACCAGATGCCTTCGATATCTTAACAGAATTGTTCAATTGAAGTGTACCATTCACTAACCTTACAAAAGGAAATGCATTTTTCCCGACTCCGTTCCCTGCACGACCTGCTTTGGTTCTGCCAAAACCAACAGCTATCGAAACAGTCCCCTGTGCTTGACCAGGTTGTAGCAAAACAGGAAGAGTTACCGAATAACCGTTTTCTGCAGTCACTTCGACCAAATCTTTTTCTCCAAGCCCTAACGACTCAGCATAGCGGGGCTCGATCGCCACATAGTTATCCCAGGTCACTTTAGATACAGCATCTGGCAGTTCAAGAAGGTACGCATTATTCGCCTGCTTTCCATCACCCAAAGCACTCTGATATAACTCTAACTCTACGTCTTTCGCTATCGCCTTACTCTGACTGGTGATTTGAGCAGCTATATCCGAAACAGAACCGTTAAATACTTTTGTAGACACTCCTAGTGCCCCATTAAATATAAACCCTTCTTGTAGACTGTCAATCCAGGTTTTACCTGATGGAGCTAAAATATTAGCCTCCCAATATGCCTTCACATAATCATGGTACGGAGTCGTATTACCGGCCCAGATTAAAAAGCTTTCTTCAAATTGACGCGAGTCAAAAATTGGGTTAATAGTCGGTTGGACAATCGTAAAATATCCCGTATAAAGTTCCGCATCTCCCCAAGATTCTAAATAATTACGACCTGGAGCAATGATTGTAGCTTCGGAAGCTGTTTCATCATCACGATCTGCGAATGACAGAGTAAATTTGATTTTGCCAAGCGCATCTTCTACCAATTTACTGTCAAAATAATCGTATCGGGGATTGCTATTAACGAAGAATGCAACATCTACATTTCCATCTCTAGCATCGTTCAAGAATTGAGCGAAAGCCTCATCGTCTCCCCGGAAATGATTTGCTGAATTGTCGAGATCGATCGTTGTACCATAACTTCCAAGATGCATGTTGATAGCGTTCACCAAGGATTGTACATTGATATCGTTTGAACCAGAGACAAGAAGCGATCGTCCATTCGCCTGGCTCAATTCTTTTGCAACAACCTTGATAGCCGTAGCGGCTTTATCATTACCCTGAAGAGCTCCCGACAATGAAGACCCTGTCAACTCATTATATAAAGATATTAACAACGCACCCTCTTCTGACGGCTTGATAGTAACCCGAACATCAGCGTTTGTCCCTGTCACACTTAAACCACTTTCAAATTGAATATGACGAGACATTTTGCCATTTTTCAACGATGCATGATTCCGGTTAGACATGTACTGTTTTGTAAACTCTACCTCATCAATCCATGTATTCAAGAAATCGGCGCCCACACTTACAATTACGTCCGCATTATCGAAACGATACTGCGGTAGAGCCGCTTTTCCAAATGTACGCTCATTGGCTTTTATAATACCTGAGTAAGATACCGCGTCAACTTCAATAAGCTTCGCAGTTGGATATGCTGCGATAAACTCATCGATAGCCGCTCTGGCGGAAGGACTGTTTAATGTACTTGTTATAATTGCAATCTGTTTTCCTGCACTTGATGCGGAATTTAGTGCCGCCCCAACTTGTTTATCAACTTCCTCCCATGAGATATCTTCTGAACCCGCACGAGGGCCCTTAAGTTTAGACATGTCGTACAAGTCGAGGATAGAAGCTTGAGTAGAAGCACTCACACCGTTTCCAGCAAATACTGCTTTGGGATTTGCTTCGATAAATATCGGACGCCCCTCCCGTGTCTTAACTATTAAACTCTGTCCTTTATAGCTCGACGCATAGTAATTTGGGACCCCCGGTGTTACTTCCTCAGGCTTAATAATGTAAGGTACAGACTTATGAACCGGTGTCCGCTGACAAGCAGCTAATGTAACGGCTCCCACCCCAAAACCTAAAGCCTTCAAAAAGTCTCTACGTGGAGTTTTTGTACTTAAACCAGCTTCATTTAACACGTTTTCAATAGGAATATTCTCAGAAAACTCAGCACTCTTATTCTCAACAAAAGCAGGAGTCTGCTGTAATTCCTCTAAACCTTTCCAGTATTTTTTGTTGCTATCCATTTAAGCTATTATATAATCGTATTGCTACGTTTGTTTTTACTTGATTAATAATGACATTTACCACATTCCAAGCCCCCTAACACCGCGGCGGTTATCTTCTCGCCACTTTTCAGTTTTTCGTGTGCGGCTATTAGTTGATCGTAATATGCATTACCTTTTGCATTAACCTCTGTTTCCTGGTGACACTCGATACACCATTTCATGGTTAACGGCGAATATTGATAAACCTCTTCCATTGTTTCGATTGGACCGTGACATTTTTGACATTCAATACCAGCCACCGTCACGTGCTGTGAGTGATTAAAGTAAGCTAGATCCGGAAGATTATGAACACGTATCCACTCGATTGGTTTCGGGTTATCACCATAAGTACGAGTTTCAGGATCCCAATCAATCGCATTATAAATCTTTTGGATCTCCGGAGAAATCTCACCTCCATAATTGTCTGATGCAGTCACATAGTTATGACAGTTCATACATACATTTGGAGACGGAATCGATGCATTTTGAGAAGTAGCTGCGCCAGAGTGACAGTATTGACAATCAATCTGATTAATTCCAGCATGTAGCTGGTGGGAAAACTTAATTGGCTGAACCGGCTGATAACCTTCATGAACACCTGTATTCCACATCACATTCCATCCAGCAGTACTTAAGATTGCTACAAGACCTAAAATCACAAAGAATACAAGTTTTTTATTTTTCGAAAGACGCTTCAATTTAGCAACGAAGACCTGGCCTTGTGTCTCTCCTTCTTCTTCTACCTGTTCAACAATATTATCTTTATTCTTTAGGATAATTCTGTCTAAAGTACGGATTACTCGGTTCAACACCAAGATAACAAGGAAGGCGATAATCAAGACAAGGATCAACCCTCCTAACATAAAGTTGCTTACATCACCGCTTTGACCAGCACCTTCAGCCATGCCAGCACCACCAGAACCGCCTTCTGCTTCCGGCTTTGCTACCGAAGCATCAGCTATATAAGCAATAATGTTATTAACATCGTCATCCGATAGCGTTGGAAAGGCTGGCATCATTGACGGATGCAGCTCTGATACCTCTACCGCCTGCGCATCACCCGAAGCTATAAGTGCTGGAGAGTTCTTAATCCACGAAACAAGCCAGTCATGTTCAAAGTTATCAGTTACACCTTTTAGGGCTGGACCGATAACTGCCTTATCAATACCATGACAAGCCGTACAATTTGCTTTAAAAAGCGATTCACCCGCCTTGATATCCTGCGCCTGCACGGATAAAGTTGCCACACTTAGTAACGCGACTAAGATTAAGGACTTTGCAACACGTCTAAAAATTAAAGAGATGTTTCTCATTTTGAGAGTTTTATACGATATAATGTTTGACAAATTGAACAAGTTGATCACCTAACGCGAAATAGGGTAATAAACTCAAAAGACAAAAGTATAACTTATTAGTGTATCGGTGACAGTTTCATGACCAAATTTGCTAATTTATAATTATTCTAAACAACCCATTTGCATTGTTTAACGAATGGCAAGGCCATTTTATAATCCTTCTATAAAAAAAGTCGGATTTGTATTTTTAAAAAAATAGCTATATATTATTGTTTCAGAACCCAAGCAAAAATCAGTGGCGCTACAATCGTAGCATCAGATTCAACGATAAACTTCGGTGTATCGATATCTAATTTGCCCCACGTGATTTTTTCGTTCGGAACTGCCCCGGAATATGAGCCATAGGAAGTTGTTGAATCTGAGATTTGACAAAAATAACTCCAAAACGGGATATTATCCATTTCGAGATCCTGATACAACATCGGCACAACACAAATCGGAAAATCGCCAGCTATTCCTCCACCAATTTGAAAAAAGCCAATCCCTTTCCCATCAGAGTTTTTAATGTACCAGTCCGCTAGATATCCCATATATTCAATTCCGCTTTTTGTAGTCGATGCCTGCAGGTCTCCTTTGATAACATAAGAGGCAAAAATATTACCCATTGTCGAATCTTCCCACCCGGGAACAATAATGGGGAGGTTCTTTTCCGCTGCGGCCAACATCCAAGAGTTTTTTGGATCAATTTCATAATACTGTTCCAGCACACCGCTATTCAACATTTTGAACATGTATTCATGTGGAAAATAACGCTCTCCTGCATCTTCTGCATCTTTCCATATTTTAAAAATGTGTTTTTGTAGCCTCCTAAAAGCCTCTTCTTCGGGAATACACGTATCAGTGACACGGTTATAATGGTTTTCCAATAGATCCCATTCTTCTTGTGGACTTAAATCACGGTAATTGGGCACGCGCTTATAGTGTGAATGGGCCACCAAATTCATAATATCTTCTTCTAGATTCGCTCCAGTACATGTAATGATAGACACCTTATCTTGTCGAATCATCTCTGCCAAGGAAATCCCTAACTCTGCGGTACTCATGGCACCAGCCAGCGTAATCATCATTTTGCCACCGTCATCTAGGTGCGCCTCGTAACCTTTTGCCGCATCCATCAATGCAGCAGAATTGAAATGCAGATAGTTCTTTTCAATAAATTGGGAAACTGGACCTCTTTCCATAATAAAATAAAATAAGATTTAAGTAACGGAGCCAAAGTTAAAGATAAATACGCTAATCTTATAATGTACATTCCGTACCTTTGTCGGCAATGAAAACTGGTTCCATCTTTTTATCGCTCGTACTCCTTTTATTTCTGAGCTCAACACCTCTGTATGCTCAAAAGAAACTTTGGGATCACCCTCTCATCAAAAGACTTACCTCTTCAACAGCAGATACTTCTCGAAAACCAACACTTTTAGTTATTCCTACATTGAGTTATTCGCAAGAAACAGGCTTAGAGTATGGTCTAAGTGGCATGTATAACTTTTATGTTAATCGGACAGACACAACGATTTACACATCAAGTCTTATCGCTCTAGCATCGATGACGACAGAGAAACAGGTTAATTTAAAACTAGAAAGCGATATCTGGACCCGGAACAACGATTATCATTATATCACCACACTGCGTTATAAAAAATATCCTTTTAGTTACTATGGTTTGGGAGATCAGACAAATGAAAGTGATAAGACAACCCTCACTCAAAACCTCATTCAAATCAATTTAGAAGCTGAGAAAAAAGTTCTAAAGAACTATTATGCGGGCTTAAACGCCATCTTCGAAAATTTTGACTTTAGTGATTACGGCGACGAAAGCCTTTTCGATCCAAATCTAATATACGGCGCTGGGGGCGGTAAATACCTTGCACTGGGCATTTCACAATCCTACGACACCAGAAACTCTAATACTGAAACGACACAAGGGCTATATGGACGGTTGAAATATGCGTATGCTCCTGATTTTTGGCGTGAAGATAACTTTCACGGAGGTATTCTATCAGCAGACTTGCGAGCGTTTTTCGACCTGAAAAAAAACTTTGTATTAGGAGTCCAAGGATATTTTGAATCCGTAATGGCGAATAAGGTTCCATTCTATATGACTCGACAATTAGGAAACGACTCGATGATGCGAGGATATTATCAAGGTCGCTATCGTGCTAATAACTACATCGCATCGCAAGCAGAGTTACGATACAGAATACATCCGCGCATTGGTATGGCTGCTTTCTTCGGTATAGGTTCAGTCTATGATAGCCAGATCGACCTATCCAGCCTGAAAATTTCAGGAGGCGGGGGTGTTCGATACTTTTTTGATCTCCAACACGGATCAAGCATTCGTTTGGACTACGCTATTGGAGAAAAGAGACCAGGGGAAAAAAGACAGGGTGGCTTTTATCTTGCCTTGGGTCAAGCATTTTAGCTCCTAGAAGAAACGTATCTTAAAATTTTCTTTAGCTTGATCCTTTTTAAAGAAAACAAGCCCTATATAGAAAAGATCAATTGTTACGGTGACTGATGGATGATTCTTGATTTCTGCCCAGGCTTCTTTCATCCCATCACTCCAATAAATATCATCGAAGATGAGCATGGTTCCGTTGTGCACTTTTGGCAGGCATTGATAAAAGTAATCAAGTGTAGCTTCTTTCCGATGATTACCGTCAATAAATAAGAAGTCGACTTTAGTCAAATCCTCTAAAACCTGAGGAAGGAGAACATCGAAGTTGCCTACTTTTATATCAACGTTATCAACAGCCAGTTTATCAAAATTTTCTCGGGCTATATTAGCCGTTTCTGGACACCCTTCAACCGTAATAATCGAAGCGGCAGGATTTGCTTTTGATAAATACAGTGTTGTCACACCTAGACATGTGCCTAACTCTATAATCGTTTCAGGTTGAAGATCATGAGCTAAACGAGCAATAAGTTTCGCTACCCTTGGCGGTTTTAAAGCATTAGCAGCAAGCGTCCCAACCTTCTTTTTTCTGTTCTTATTCAACATCGAACCGGCACCTAGGTCGGTAATTGTTAGCGTTCTTTGGTCATCGACCAAGTCATCACGTAATTGCTCAATATCTGCGACATACGCTTTTTTACTGAAATCGTAGATTACTTCATCGACCAATCGGTAAACGAAAGGAGAATGCGTTCCATGTCTGGTTTTTGACTGAATGCAATGCAATATAAAGTCTTTAAAAAAGCGGAAGTTCGCCATGTAGCAAAGATACGTGTTCCGCTCCAAGCGTCAAGTATTATTCGTAAATTCGCTCATAATACATTTGCACCTGTCAAAGAATCAGGTTATAGTAGAATATGAGAAAAGAAGAAATCGACTCCCTAATCAAGCTCCTAGACGATCCTGATCACATAATCTTTGATCATGTCCAAACGAAACTTCTTTCGTTGGGAGAATTAGCGATCGAACCTCTAGAAGAAGCTTGGGAGCAATCTTTCGACGCCCTCCAGCAACAAAGAATCGAGGATATTGTACATATAATACAGTTTCGCCAAAACCTCCAATCGCTCGACCTATGGGCTTTAAGCGGTTCTTTCGATCTGCTCGAAGGACTTATTATTATCCATAAATATCAATACCCAGATTGTGACGAACAGAAAATCATCAATCAAGTTGAAGCGATTAAAAGAGAGGTGTGGCTCCAGATGCACTATAGCATGACGCCAGTCGAAAAAGTCCGCCTTTTCAACAATGTCTTCTACAACACTGAAGGCTTCTCAGGAAACATCAGAAATTACAACGACCCCCAAAACTCGTATATTGGTCAGGTACTTGATACCAGAAAAGGTAATCCTGTTTTGTTATCCTGCATCTATAGTATTGTTGCCCAAAAGCTGGACATGCCGATCTACGGTGTCAATCTCCCAAAACACTTTATTTTAGCTTATACGGATAATTACCAAACCAACTACGATGAAAACGAGATCTTGTTTTACATCAATGCTTTCAACCGCGGGCAGGTTTTGGGGAAACATGATGTCCTCTCTTTTTTACAACAGCTTAAATTACCAAGAAAACCGGAATATTACCAGCCTTGTAGTAATCTTCAAATAATCGAAAGGGTACTGACTAACCTACTCGCATATTATACTGAAAATTCCAGCCCAAAGGCAATCGAAGTTCAGAAAATGCGGGACATCGTTAGCGGGCATCTAAATAAATAGAAACAGGAGTTAAATTAAAAGTATGCTCGGCTTCAGGCGAGGCATTCCCTTCAGCAGATAACGGATAACGCAATAATCGCTTACTATTTCGACTGATTACATAGAGCAAATTCCTCTCTTCTCGATCGTCAATGGCTACGTCAATAGGCCCATCAAGAAGAGTCGCTGCTCCCTCAATCACGCGAGTAGCAGATATCAATCCTTGAGAATTAAACGCTTCTCGCGCATTTTCAATTACATATATCCGGTCATTCGAGAAATCGGTTAAAACCAACAGGTTTAACTTGCTTGAGAATGCAATTCCCCTCAAATCTCCCGCATCTGCTATAGCTATTTTTTTCGATGCTGTAACGGCGCCTGAATCAAGTCTATGTGGTTTGTCCAATAACCATACTTCCTTTAGCTGTCCCGCCATTGCGACAAATAAGCTATCCCCTGTCAACGTGTCACCTTGAAAATAAACTCCCCAAGGTGCACTTCCCAACTCAAATATTTTATTAGGAGGCACATCTCCATTATTGGTTAATGCCTGCGCATACCCATAAATACTACCAGACAGATTATCAGATACATATAAATATTTTGAGCTATAGTCATAGGCTAAATCGCGTTGAGAAAGTAACGTTGAGTCACGAAAACTCACGCCCGTACCAATTGAACCCTGTGCATTCACGGAGAATGTTTTGATTGTCTGATTACGTAGACTACCTTGAAAGATTCGTCCAGAAAACGGGTCAAAAAAGATCCCAGCACCTTCCTGAACTTCAGAATTGTACTTAAACGACGTCGGTATCGGAGATTCATGTGCAGGATCAAAAACCTCAATATTACGAATAGGCTCCTCTAAATCGCTTGACGGAACATCAGAAAAAGAAACATATAAACGAGAAATAGGAGTTTGCGGCAATATTGGCTCGTCATCATTACGTTCACAAGAAACAAAAAATCCAAGCGATAGGGCAATAAATAAAAAAAACAGTCTATATCCTCTCATTCGTATCGAAAACTGATTAAAACAAAAGTAGCAAAAAAACGCGAACTGAATCCAAGTCATTTTCTTATATTTATTGGTTAAGAAAACATAAAATGACACTGATTCAATTAGAATATATAATTGCCGTAGATACTTACAAAAGTTTCGTGCTCGCCGCAGAGAAGAGTTTTGTTACGCAACCTACTCTCAGTATGCAGATACAAAAACTCGAGAAATCCTTGGGTGTTCGGATATTTGATCGTAGTAAACAACCTATCGTAGCAACAGATATCGGCGCAGTAATCATCAATCAAGCACGTAGCGTCCTCAAAGAACGAGATAAAATCAAAGAACTCATTTCTGAAACGCAAGATGAACTAGGAGGAGAAATAAAGATTGGAGTCATTCCGACACTCGCACCCTATTTATTACCCAAGATCCTAGGGTCTTTCATGGAGAAATATCCAAAGATGAAATTGCAAATTTGGGAATCCACGACAACCAAAGTGATCAGTGAGCTTAAACTCGGATTGCTAGATTGTGGTATTTTATCAACCCCTTTAAATGATGGCGAACTAATTGAAACACCGCTGTTTTACGAAAGCTTCGTTGCATATATTTCGGAAAACAGCTCCCTGAACAAGTCCAAGACCGTCAGCGCGACCGAACTGCTCAATGAAAAATTATGGCTTCTAAACGAAGGTCATTGTATGCGAAATCAAGTTCTGAATATCTGCCAGAAAAAACGTGCGCTGAATCCCGAACAAACGCTTGAATATAATACCGGAAGCGTAGAAACCCTTAAACGGATGGTCGACATGAACTCCGGAGTAACCATTCTACCAGAATTGAGTATCTTGGATTTTAATGAAGATGAACTCGAACATGTGCGATATTTCATATCTCCCGAACCTGTACGCGAGATATCTCTGGTCACTACGCAGAATTTTCTAAAAAAGAAAGCGATCTCATTTCTAACAAAGGAGATCTTGGAGGCCGTTCCCGAAAAGTTTAAAAGTAGTAAGCGAAAAGAATTAATGAGTATTGACTAGATTATTTAGTCTTCGTTTTTAATTTATGCGAGAAAACTTCCTTGAATTTTTCCAGCTTCGGCTGGATAACACGTTGACAATAAGGATTCGATGGATTTAAAGCATAATAATTTTTATGATAATCTTCTGCCTCGTAAAATACGTTGAGTGGACTCACTTCAGTAACAATCGGTTTCGCATACACCTCCTCCTCCGTTAACTCTGCTATGTAATATTCACTTAACTTTTTTTGCTCCAGATTATGATAAAAAATAGCGGAACGATATTGTGTTCCTACGTCATTTCCTTGTCGATTCAATTGAGTGGGATCATGTGCAACAAAAAATGCTTCTAATAACTCATCGAAAGAAATCTTATCTGAGTCATAAATCAAATTGATCGCTTCAGCATGCCCCGTTTTTCCAGTTACTACTTCCTTATAGGTAGGGTTCTTTGTGCGCCCACCTGTATAACCTGGGTTCACCTCATTCACACCGGCTAGTTCAAGGAACTGTGCCTCTATACACCAAAAACATCCGGCTGCAAATGTGGCTGTGTCAATACCACCATCTCCTTTCTCAAGTAACTCCGCTAAAGGATTTGGTTCGATTACCTCTTGCTCTTCACCCTGAACACCTGAACTCTGATTGCTTTCCATTGTCCGTTCGCTGCCGTTCGACGAGCTGCAAGAAGTAAAAATCATCACAAATGCTGCTAGCATAGCAACAAACCGTATATTCTTTAACTTTCCCATTCTTTCATTTCTATTTAAAATAAAATAGCGATGCCGGTCCATACCCGCATCGCTATTACAAAGCTTCCAATTTATATTTTATTTTGCTTTCGCGTAACGGTCTGCTACAGCTTCCCAGTTAACAGCATTGAAAATAGCTTCTAAATATGCTGGGCGTTTATTTTGATATTTAAGGTAATACGCATGCTCCCATACATCGATGCCGAAAATCGGGGTACCCTGAACCTCAGCAACATCCATTAATGGATTGTCTTGATTTGGAGTAGAAGTTACCTGCAATTTCCCGGAACCATCTACAATAAGCCAGGCCCAACCTGAACCAAAACGTTTTGCACCTGCATCTTGCAACTTCTTTTTCAGCTCATCAAATGACCCGAAAGCCTCATTAATTGCAGTTGCTAGCTCGCCCGTTGGTTCACCTCCGCCATCGGGGGATAATACCGTCCAGAACAAGGAATGGTTAAAATGACCACCACCGTTATTCCTAACAGCAGCGTCATATTTAGAAATACTTTTTATGATATCTTCAATAGAAGAGCCCGCATCTTTACCTTCCAGAGCTTTGTTCAGGTTATCAACATAAGCTTGGTGGTGTTTCCCATGGTGGATTTCCATGGTCTCTCTATCAATATGTGGTTCTAAAGCGTCTGAGGCGTATGGTAACGCCGGTAATTCGAATGCCATAATAGTTTGGTTTTTAAATTAATGAATAATACAAATATAACCAGAAAGTATGACAAATGTTTGAAATAATCGTCAGCTAAATATCATTAATCAATTTCTCTTTTTTTGAAAAAACCTTTTGATGAAACTTGCGCAACGCTCTTCTAAAATACCCGCCAAAACTGTCGTTTTAGGATGAATAATCGATTTATCATTATCAAACTTAGAATATCCACGCTTCTCGTCTTTTGCTCCGTAAACAATCCTCCCTATCTGAGTCCAGAACGCAGCACCTGCACACATCACACAAGGCTCTAAGGTAACGTATAAGGTACATTGCTGCAGATACTTTCCACCGACATGATTGGTTGCTGAAGTAAAGGCTTGCATCTCCGCATGAGCGGTAGTATCGTTCAAGGTCTCGCTTAAGTTGTGCCCTCTCGCAATAATCCGGTTCTTATACACAATTACAGCCCCAATCGGAACCTCGTCTAGTTCAAACGCTTTTTGTGCCTCCTTAAGCGCCTCGTTCATAAAATATTCATCTGTCACTAAACCACTCCCCTCATCGAAACTGATATAGGTCATTACAATAGTTTAACTCTATTTATATGGATAAAATACAAAGTTCGCTCCTTCAGGGACAACAACGAATAGGCACATGTGTTCTGCTGGATCTTTAAATTTCTGAATGAATTTGTCTTTCTTATCTTCTTTTATAATCCCAACCTCCAAAAACTCCTCTAAACTCGACACCTGAATCGTCCACTCTGTCCCCAGCTCCATTCTATCCAATATAATCTCTCCGACACTTACTTCATGCTGATGAGCAACAAAAATCGGAAACTGGGTGTATTTTTCTGAAAGAAGCTCGTTAGCTACTTCATTCATCGAATCTTTATAGAAATCCAAATCAACCTTAAGGCTTTTCAAGGGACTGACTTTCGTCTTATTTTCGTTTTCGTTTTCAGATCCCGCCTTTAACAAATCCTCTAAATCCATATTCTAGTTCTTTAACGTCAATAACACCACGTTTTCAACATGCTGTGTCTGCGGGAACATATCAACAGCCTTGCTTCGTCTTACATCATACTTCTCTCCCAGCATCGACAAATCCCTCGCTTGCGTCGCAGCATTACAGCTTACATAAACAATTTTATCAGCTTCAATTTCTAACAATTTCTTCACCACATCGGCGTGCATACCCGCTCGCGGCGGATCCGTAATGATCACATCAGGTTTCCCATGGAAAGCAATAAACTCATCATTTAGAACATCTTTCATATCACCGGCAAAGAACTCCGTGTTACCGATACCATTAAGCTCCGCATTAACTTTGGCGTCCGCGATCGCTGTCGGCACATACTCGATACCAACGACCTTCCGAGCATCTGAAGCTATGAAGTTTGCAATCGTACCAGCACCGGTGTACAGGTCGTACACCATCTCATTTCCCATCAAACCCGCAAACTCCTTGGTAATTTTATATAATTCATAGGCTTGGAGTGAATTGGTTTGATAGAACGACTTCGCGCCAATTTTAAACGTCAACCCGGCCATCGATTCAAAAATATGGTCACGACCGTGATATATATGCACTTCCTGATCGAAAATGGTATCGTTTTTCTTTTGATTGATGACATAAAGCAAGGAATTGACCTCGGGGAACTTTTCAAGAATAAAGGACATCAATTGTTCAACTTGCTCTTCGTCCGGATAAGCGAAGACAACGATAATCATCAGCTCACCAGTTGAAGTATTCCTAATAATCAGGTTCCGAAGTGCCCCTTCATGTTTTCTAAGGTCGTAGAAGCTGATATTGTTCTCTATCGCAAAAGCACTTATTGAATTACGAATTGCATTCGAAGGATCTGCCTGTAGATAGCAATGGTTAATTGCCAAAATTTTGTCGAAGCGCTGAGGAACATGAAAACCCAACGCATTTCGCTGTAGCTCTTCGTCACGCTTAATCTCTTCTTCTGTAAGCCACCTTTGGTTAGAAAATGTATATTCCAGCTTATTGCGATAATACCTTGTCTGTTCGGAAGCCAATATGTCTTCCATAACCGCTGTATCAACCTTTCCTATTCTGGATAGAGCGTTTTCAACGCTTTTGTTTTTATATAGTAATTGAGCATCATAAGACATGTGCTGCCATTTGCAGCCACCACAAATTCCAAAATGCTCACAAAACGGATCTACCCGATGTTGTGATGAAGATCTCAGCGCGGTAACATTTGCTTCTGCAAAATTCCTCTTCTTTCTGGTTACCTCGACATCCACAACATCACCAGGAATTGCATGAGGTATAAACAAAACCAAATCATTTGCCTTCCCGACCCCTTTTCCTTCTTCAGCTATGTCAACAACCTCTACATGGTCTATTTTAATTCTTTCCCTTTTATTTCTTCTCATTGCTGGTGCAAAATTACAACTTATTACGGTAAAACACTTGAGTTCACCAGGTTCTTAGACCAAAGCCCCTTTTACGAGAAAAGGCAGGAGATCGTTCTGAAAAGAGACAAAATTCTTCCGTACATCAGCTACACTAACTGACGTAAACGCAAATGAAAAAACAATACTCTTACTAGACTTCACCAAGAATATCAGATTCTCAAGTGGAATAGAAACCCGTTCGCTTTGTTGAAAGGACTGAACCAACAGGTTTTCCAAATCGTCTGAAAGAGTTTTTAGATATTCTTGTGCATTGGCTGACTCCCGAATAAAGTCCCAGCCAATAAATTCATTGCAGATGGTATAAGTCAGGCGACTGACTTTTAAGATCAAATTACTCAGATACAACTCCAGCTCAAGGTCGCGCGGCGATTTATAGATCAGGTCATTTACACCTTTCCGGATATAATCCATCAGAATTCCGTGCAAAATCAGCTCTTTGCTATCAAAATACTTGTAGATAGTTGCCTTCGCAATCTTCGCTTTTTTGGCTATTTCATTGACATTCGTTTTGTTGTAGCCATAACGTCTGAACAGTTCCCGAGCAGAATCTTTAATACATTCTTTAATCTTATCTGCTTCCATCTGGCTATATTATTTCAGTCTCAAACTGCTTTAAAAACCGGATATCATTTTCAGAAAACAATCGCAGATCCTTAATCTCATATTTCAGGTTTGTAATACGCTCGATCCCCATTCCAAAAGCAAAACCGCTGTATTTCTTACTATCGATACCGCAATTTTCCAAAACATTCGGGTCAACCATGCCACAGCCTAAGATTTCCACCCATCCGCTTCCTTTGCACATCGTACAACCGGCACCCTTACAGATCGAACAGGAGATATCCATCTCGGCAGATGGTTCGGTGAACGGAAAATACGACGGACGGAAACGAACCTTTGTCCCTTTACCATAGAGTTCCTGAACAAACTGGAATAAGGTCTGCTTCAAATCAGCAAACGAGACATTCTCATCCACATAAAGTCCTTCTACCTGATGAAAAAAACAATGCGCCCGTGCAGAAATAGCTTCATTCCTGTAAACACGCCCTGGCATAATGGCTCGAAAAGGCGGTTTACCCATCTCCATCATCCTTACCTGAACCGAAGAAGTATGTGTACGAAGCGCGATATCATTCCCTTCTTTCTTTTCAACAAAGAAAGTATCCTGCATATCCCTGGCCGGGTGCTCTTCAGGAAAGTTCAAGGCACTGAAGTTATGCCAATCATCTTCAATCTCTGGGCCTTCAGCAACGATAAAACCCATCTTCTTGAAAATATCGACTATTTCCTTGCGTACCAAAAGTAGTGGATGACGAGAGCCTAACGTAAAACCTCTTCCCGGTAATGTTAAATCTTCTGAAGTTCCAACAGACTGATCAGCCGGACTTTCCAGATCGTCAAGAAGCAATCGGTGTTTCGATTCAGCCAATTGCTTAAACTCGTTCAGCACTTTTCCGAGTGTACGCTTCTCTTCCGGAGAAACTGTTTTAAACTCATCAAATAAAGAGCGAACAATTCCTTTATTTACCAAAAACCGTAGACGAAATGCTTCCACTTCCTCAACGGTTGAAGCAGAAAATGCATTGATCTCTGCTGTATACTTCTGTATTTGATCGTGTATACTCATTACTTAATCACCCCTAATTCTTTACCGACTTTTGTAAATGCAGCCACAGCCTTATCAATATGTTCTTTTTCATGAGCAGCTGATAACTGTACACGAATACGTGCCTTTTCGCGTGGCACTACAGGGAAATAGAAGCCGATCACGTAAATTCCCTCATCCAGCATTTTCGCAGCAAAATCCTGAGCGATATTTGCATCGTAAAGCATCACAGGAACAATCGGATGCTCCCCTTGTGGAATATCAAAGCCGGCCTCCGTCATTTTCGAACGGAAGTACTTTGTATTTTCTTCTAGTTTATCCCGTAAATCCGTTGCCTCGCTCAGCATATCCAATACAGCGATAGATGCACCCACAATGGATGGTGCAAGCGTATTAGAAAACAGATAAGGACGCGAACGCTGACGTAGCATATCGATAATTTCCTTTTTCCCGGAAGTGAAGCCTCCCGATGCACCCCCCAAAGCCTTACCCAATGTACTTGTAATAATATCAATACGATCCATTACGCCGCAGTATTCGTGCGTACCACGACCTGTCTTTCCAAGAAAGCCAGTACAATGCGATTCATCGATCATCACCAAAGCTTCGTACTGATCGGCCAGATCACATATTTTGTCTAATTGCGCGATCGTGCCATCCATCGAAAAAGCACCATCCGTTACAATAATCCGGTGGCGTGCACCTTTCGCTGCCTGCAATTGAGCCTCCAGGTCAGCCATATCATTGTGCTTATAGCGAAAACGCTGCGCCTTACATAATCGTACTCCATCAATAATGGAAGCATGATTTAGTTCATCAGATATAATAGCATCCTCCGCGTTAAAAAGCGGTTCAAAAACACCACCGTTTGCATCAAAGGCTGCAGCATATAATATGGTATCCTCTGTTCCTAAAAAAGCTGATATTTTTTCCTCCAACTGCTTATGTATATCTTGTGTACCACAAATAAAACGAACGGAGGACATTCCATAGCCATGTGAATCGATCGTAGCTTTCGCAGCCTCAATGACCTTTGGATGAGAAGACAATCCCAAATAATTGTTCGCACAAAAATTGATAACTTCCTTCCCGCCTTCTACCTTGATCTCAGCCCCTTGAGGAGTAACGATAACCCGCTCTTTTTTGTAAAGTCCGGCTTTCTTAATTTCCTCGATTTCTTTTTGCAATACTGGTTGGAGTGATTTGTACATAGTTTTGAAATTTTGTGTAAAAATACGTCATTAGGCTGGAATTGCAAAAAACCCCGAAAATAGATTCCGGGGTTCGAATATTAAACTAAACCAGTAGCTCCTAAAATTTCAAATTCACGCCTAGCATAAAGTTCCTCGTGGCCTGCGGAAAATAGTAATTGTAAGTTTCCAGATTTCCATCGGGATTATAATAACCAAACGTATAACCGGAAGCCTCGTACAGTTCATTGAAAATATTATTGATTTTCAGGGTGATTCCTACATTTTTCACCCCTTTTATCTTTGTATTGTAACTTAAGCGAAGATCTGAAACAAAAAACGGATCAATACTTTTACTCTGATCTCCTGTATTATCCAAATACTGACGCGAAACATATTTGCTTAACAAGGCTATTTCCGCCCGATCAAATGGTACATATGCAAACTCATTGGACAATACGGCATTAGGTGAAAGTGCTATATCCGTCAAGCCCAAGGTCTCCGATTGTTGCCCATCAAGTCCCCATTCGCTATCGTAAATATCAATATAATACGAATAGTCTTTAATTTTATTTTGACTAAATGCCGCGGTAGCCCTCCACATAAAATCTTCTATCGGTCTCCAACTAGCGTCCATTTCCACGCCGATGCGATAGCTCTTGTCCACATTTTCCCGCACAGCAGCTCCCACATCATTAATCTGACCCGTAAATACCAGTTGATCCTTATAGAGCATGGCATATCCATTCAATCCGATGTTGAAGTCACGGGCTGAAATACGATAACCAGCTTCGAAATCTGTCAACCGCTCCGGAGAAGGCCTGCTTGAAACCGAAGATTCAGTAAAATCATCACGAACCGGTTCTTTATTAGCGATCGCCATGGATGCATAAACCTGACTATTGTTGTCGAAACTATAAGTCAAACCTACTTTCGGATTTATAAAATCATAATTGACATCTTGGTCCAGTAACTTTAAATCCTTATCAATCCCCTCCAAAGTGTAATCAATTTTACGATACTGAACATCCCCGAACAAGTTAAGCTGACCAATACGAAAATCACCTTTTGCATACACGTTAAAGTCATTTTTCTCTGCATCATTGAGGTAATATTTATCGCCCAAATTTAAATCCGAAGAGTATCTCGCCCAAATTACTTCTCCATAGTGATCACCCCTGTATTGGTTATACGCTCCCCCAACGGTGATGTTTGCGATCTTCGAAGGACGATAATTCACCGAATACGTCAGACCATAAAAATAGTTATCCAACCATCTTTGTCTCACCAGGTCGGTCGACTCAATCGTTTCATCACCAATCACTACCGGGGGCAATTGGTAATTTTCCAGCATATCATCCTCCTTAAACTCCTCATAATAACCTTTACCACGGGTATAATGCAAGGCACCGTTTATTAAAAACCTCTCATCTATTTGATTGGAATACAACAACTGGTAGTGCGTCTGTGTATAGTTATCAGTCTGATCTTCATAAGTAAACTCGCTATAGGTGCGATCCGTTTCTAATAATTCTTCAGGAACCCCATTCCAAGCCTGGTAGGTTTTTTCTTTTCCGGAGAATACATTGGCTCTAACAAACGAACTCTTCCCATACCATGCACCTGAAACGTAGAATGACTTCAAGTCGGAAAATGCATTATCCATATAGCCGTCAGATTCAATTCGCGAGAGTCGCGCATCAAAGGTAAACTGATCATTGATCAAGCCTGAGCCGATTTTTACGGTATTCTTCCATGTATTATAAGACCCAAACGAGTTGTCCAGTTCAGCATAGGCCGTATCAATTCGCTGGCCGGTCTGAATGTTAATACTCGCACCAAAAGCGCCAGCCCCATTCGTAGAAGTACCTACCCCTCTTTGAATCTGGATATTATCTACAGAAGAAGCGAAGTCTGGCATGTTTACCCAAAAAGAACCTTGGCTCTCTGAATCATTATAGGGAATACCGTTCACCGTTACGTTAATCCGTTGTGCATCACTTCCGCGAATACGTATTCCTGTATAACCCACACCTGCTCCAGCATCTGAAGACGCCACAACCGAAGGCGTCTGATTCAACAAATACGGAATATCTTGCCCCATATTGTTCTTTGCTATCTCTTCCTTCGACAGATTTTTGTAGGTTGTCGCTGCATTCGCCGACGCTCTGGTAGCCTGCACGACCACTTCGTCCGCTAAAAAAGTAGCCGGATCCATCAACACATCTATGCTGGCATCACCAGGAACCGAAAATTCTTTCGTCACATTTCGGTAACCCAGATAGCTTACCATCACCGTATGGGTTCCGCTTTCCAGATTAGTTAACCGAAATTCACCCTTTGTGTTCGTCTGGCCATTTAACGAACTGTTTTTTAACTGCACAGAAGCACCAATAAGTGATTCTTTTGTGTTCACATCCTTCACCGAGATGCGAATGTCATTCTGTGCCAGCAACCATAACGGCAGCCATACAATCGCCATCAGCGCAATTGTCTTTTTCATTTTTAATTTGATTTTTTAATAAAACATAGCAGAAACAAGGGGTTTGTTACTGCACCTATTTTATTTTACCTTCCCTACGCCGGCATGATCCGGATCAGGTTCCCGACAAACACCACTCAGAAAAGCGTAATTTGCCGATGGGTATAATCTCAGCCCTGAATTTAGATTGTATTTCAGGACACCCCTTAGATGCTGCAAATATAAAACAATAAACGCATAAAAGAAAAATGGAGAAAAAACATTAATTTTGCATCAAATTCCGCATAATGTTAGAAAAATTACGAGCGATAAAGGAGCACTGGGAAGAGATTGAACGCGAACTGAGCAACCCCGCTACGGTTAGCGATATGAAACGTTTTGCCAAGCTCAACAAAGAATATAAAGATCTTGGCAAGATTGTCGATCAATACCATATCTACAAAAACGTGGTGAGTAACATCGATAGCAACCGCGACATCCTTGCTAATGAAAAAGATCAGGAGCTTCGAGAGATGGCAAAAGAAGAGCTTGACCTTTTAGCAGAGCAGAAAGAAGAGATGGAAGAAAGCATACGTCTTATGCTAATCCCGAAAGACCCTGAAGATTCCAAAAATGCCATGATCGAGATCAGAGGTGGTACTGGTGGAGATGAAGCTGCATTATTTGCTGGGGATCTGTACCGCATGTATACACGCTATTTTGAGGATAAAGGCTGGCGGACGGAAGTGATGGACGTTACAGAAGGTACAGCCGGAGGGTACAAAGAAGTCATCCTGAAAGTCACCGGCGAAGATGTATACGGGACCCTGAAATATGAATCAGGTGTTCACCGCGTACAGCGGGTACCTGATACTGAAACGCAAGGGCGTGTTCATACTTCGGCTGCTTCGGTTGCTGTTTTACCAGAAGCGGAAGATGTAGATATCGAAATTAATGCTGGTGATATCGAATTTCATACATCTCGTTCAGGAGGAGCTGGTGGACAGAACGTCAATAAAGTTGAAACCAAAGTTCAGCTAACCCACAAACCTACCGGCATTGTTGTAGTCTGTCAAGTAGAGCGCTCGCAACTCGCCAACCGGGAACTAGCTATGGAAATGTTGCGCTCCAAATTGTACGAGCAAGAGCTGTTAAAAAAGAACGGTGACATCGCCGCTAGAAGAAAAACAATGGTATCTACGGGCGACCGCTCCGCTAAAATCAGAACCTATAACTACCCACAGGGGCGCGTAACCGAACATCGTATTGGCCTTACACTCTATAACCTACCGGCCGTCATGGATGGTGAAATTCAGGAAATTATCGATGCCCTTCAATTTGCGGAGAATGCAGAAAAAATGAAGGAGAGTGAAATTTAAAAAATTTTAACAAAAAATGTTGCGATATACAGAAATCGCAGTATATTTGCATTCCCAAAAGGGAACCAGGGTCTGGTAGTTCAGCTGGTTAGAATACATGCCTGTCACGCATGGGGTCGCGGGTTCGAGTCCCGTCCAGACCGCAAAATCCTCGGAAGAACCTTCCGGGGATTTTTTGGTTTAATACCCTTCATTTTCAATAATCCTCAACGAAACGTGCTTTTGCTGCTCCAAGCCCGCTAAAAGTCAGGATAACAGCCATAACTATCAAAAAATAAAAGGATGTATTCCATGAGGAATCCCAGTCGTGCAACACTCCAAAAACAGGAGGCCCTAAAGCAGCTATCAGGTAGCCTATCGATTGTGCCTGGCCAGAAACTTTAATCGTTCCATCGGTAGTTCTACTTTTTAAAGAGAAAAAAAGAATAGAAAGACTAAATGCCAAACCTGTGGATGTCCCGATCATTACAGCGGTAAAGTAAATATATTGAGTTTTGAATATTGTCAACAGTCCGATACCCCCAACCATCAAAGCACCCGCTAAATATATTAGAGATTGCTGCTCTTTCATTTTTGAAGCAATAACCGGACAGATAAACATCACAGGAGCCATCACCAATTGAAAAGCCAACAACACAAAACCAGTCTCTCCTTTATCCATCCCATAATCAATCAAGACGGTAGGCAACATAGCAATTACACAAAAATATACCAAGGACTGGATACCCATGAATATACTGATGTACCAAGCCTGTTTTGAACGGAATGCATTAAATTTGCCTTCTAGAATTTTGTTTGATTTGCTCTCGTCAGACCTCTTTTTACTTAGAAAAAGCTCAATTGACAGTACCAGCAGTGCCGGTATGGACCAAATTATCCAGATACCCAATGACCCACGCCAGCCCAATTGTGTCCATTCGCCTATTGCTATACTATAGCCGGCAGCAAGAGCAGCAAACAAGTTCATCGTCACAGAGAACACCCCAGTCATCAAACCTATCTTGTCAGGAAATACTTGTTTGATATAAGCGGGGGTCATTACATTTCCGATACAGATACCTATTCCTATCAAAAAAGAACCTATATAAAGCATGGAGACACTTCCGTATACTCGCAAATACAACCCGAGGATTAGTAAAATTAACGATAAACCCAGAGTATATTGAATTCTAATTTTCGCGCCGATCCGACTTACTAAAACCGAGCCGCCAGCAAACACCAGCAAAGGAATAGAAGTCAGCAAGCTCCCTTGAAAGTTACTCAACCCCAACTTTGTCATGATTTCACTTAGGACCGGACTAAGTGACGTAATAGGCGAACGGAGATTGCCTGCTATCAGGATAACGATTATTATTCCGATCACCGAAAGTTGCGACCGATCCACCTTAGTCATGAAAAGCTGCTTTAATAGTCACCTGTGCACGTGTTATTGTAGATTCTTTTAAACGAGGAGCAGCAAAGATGGTTATTTTAATATAACTTGCCAAAAAAGTCTTCAAGATAACAAGCGCCCTTCTTAGCCCTGGATTAGGACTTGCTTTACATACCTTCGTGGTGGCCGGTCGGTGGCCCCGGTGTGCACTCGCTTGTAGGGCTATTCGAGCGAGACCCTAGCATAGGCACCTAAGGGGTACAGATAGAGAATATAATGCATGGTAGCTACCATTCGCTTACAGCACAGAGAAATTATCTATGAAAAATCGTTTTCGTCATAGGGGTATCACGCGTATAAGTTGTCTCTATTAAAAGTAAGAAAACAATAAACTGACAGTATGCTAACAGGGTCATACACAAAAAGTGATTTTTCTATAAAGATATCGGGGGATGTTTCTGACTTCCAGGCTCTGCAAAAAACGATATTCAAGCTGATGTGTCTAATTGAGCATTATCATCCCAATAATTGTGAAATATTAAAACTCTTCGAGGGTTTTTACGAAAAAATTGACAAAGCCGAAAAGCAAAGTACCTCATTGCAATGCACCTTGGGCGAACTATTGATCATCTTTAATTTGTTAATTTCATTAAAGGAATATTTAATAGCTGACGAGTTGGACCATGTCAACCTTCTGCTGTTAGAACATATATTGAGGAACTCTGTACAAGGCTCAAACACAAAAGAATTACATCTTATAGAAGCCCTTATCGGCAAAAAATTCATTTTTAATAAGATGAAATCATTTATCAAATATTTTGAATATGAAAAGGTTTTAACTGACTACATTCTTACCACTTCACCACTAAAAAATAGCTATGAAAATACAGAATAAAGGACAAGCACAGCTTTTAGCGAAAAATGCCAAAACCAGGAAATCATGACGAGCAAAAAATACGTACTCATAACGGGCGGCAGTGCGGGTCTGGGAAAAGAATTGGTTATACAATGTGCTTCTATTGGCTTAAATGTAATAATAATAGCTCTTCCTAGCGGAAGTTTAAGATCTTTAGCAAGACAGATTGGATTGGAATTCGGAGTAGATATTGTTATTATTGAGCTTAATTTAACCGATCAGCCATTGCTCGTTGAGCAGCTGGAATATATTAAAAAAAACTACAAGGTTAACTTTCTCATAAACAATGCAGGAACAGGAGGAACTGCGGAACTACTAAGCAGCTCACTCAACTATATTGACAATATTGTACAATTAAATGTTCGGGCTATGACAACGGTTACTAGTCTAATGGTTCCGCACTTAATAGAAAATGAAGAGAGTTATATAATGAATATATCTAGTATGGCAGCATTTAGCCCGATCGCATACAAAACAGTATATCCAGCATCAAAAGCTTTTATATCCTCTTTTTCATTAGGGCTAAGAGAGGAACTAAAGCATACCGGGGTATCAATCAGCGTAGTGTACCCCGGTGCGATCATGACCAATTCTAATGTATCAGAACGAATAATAGCATTGGGGAGAAAAGGGAAAATAGGTCTTCTGCCGACTGCCGAAATTGCAAGAATAGCGGTTAAACAGACATTGGCTAAGAAAGCGATCATCATACCCGGACTTTGGAACAGGTTTAACTATTCGCTAATGAAACTCATTCCCATAAAAACAAGACTTCGAATTGTTTCTTCTACTATAGCAGCCGAACTGAAATTTCAAGTACAACAATGACAAATAGAAAGAAAAAAGTGTTAATCACTGGTGCAAATGGGCTTTTGGGATCTAATTTAGTTAGATTGTTGTGTAACAAATACCATGTTCGGTTGCTAGTTAGACCAGGGTCTAATTTGAAAACCATTAAGAACCTCAACTGTGAATTCTACTACGGTGATATTTGTGTTGCTGAAGATGTCCATGATGCTGTTAATGATTGCAATTTTGTTGTCCATGCGGCATCGCTGACCGCACAATGGGGAGTGGCCTATAGTGACTATAAACGGGTTAATATAACGAGCACAAAACATATCGTAGAAGCTTGTCTTATACATAAAGTCGAAAAGCTGATCTATATCAGTACAGCCAATACCATCGGCCATGGATCAATCAACAAACCGGGTAATGAACTCAGCTCGTTTTCACTGTTTCACATAAACTCGGGCTACATCAATACCAAATACATCGCACAGCAATATGTTCAGGAACAAATAGAGCGTAATAATCTTCCAGCCGTCATCTTGAATCCAACATTTATGATTGGCGCTTATGACGCAAAGCCAAGTTCAGGTCAAATTATACTGTACGGGATGAATAAAAAGATACTGTTTTATCCGCCAGGCGGTAAAAACTTCGTACATGTAAATGATGTTTGTATCGGAATAAATAATGCTATCGAGCAGGGTGAAATTGGGGAAATGTATCTGCTGGCCGGACAGAACATTTCATATTATGATTTCTTCAAGATGTTAAATAAAATCTCCGGTCAAAATCCAAAGATGATCCGCATCCCGCCATCGTTACTGAAAATAGCTGGAAATACAAGTAGCAAATTTGGAAAGATTACAGGTTCATCTCCTAAATTAAACTATGTTTCGGCCTATATGCTATGTCTTGGCAACTATTATTCAGGTCAAAAATCAGAACGAGAATTGGGTATAAAGTATACAGCTATTGAAGACGCTATTAAAAGTGCATACGATTGGTTTAAGAAGAACAATTATATGTAATCATTGATCCCTTTTCCGTCTAAGATATGTTGATAGTATTTCTCAATTCTACTTTCTCGCGTTTTAGATCGTTTGGCTTGGTTGAAATAAAATAAATATCCTTTTTGTCTTCCGGGAGTTAAGGAATGGAAGGCTTTCGTTAAAGCCTCATCGTCATCAAGGACTTTTTTGAACTCTTCTGGCATCGGGTATTCTTCTACTTTTTTGAACTCTAACTTTTTACCCAATCTTTCTATATCTATTGCCTCTTGAATGTATTTCTTAATAACAGTGCGCAACTCGAGAATCTGCTGAACATTGGTAAAGCGAATTTGCCTTGCGGATTGAACATTTTCAGTCTGTTGAATCAATATCCCCGCCTTATCTTGGATCAAGACTCCTTTATGAAAAAGCAATGCACAGTAATCTTTAAATCCGTGAACAATTATTATATTTTTCCCTTCGTAAGTATAACAAGGATGCTTCCACTTAAAATCTTCTTTTAAAGACTTATTCTCAAGGATGATGTCTCGAAGCAAGGAGTATTCTTCGCTCCATCGGTTTGCTTTTTCAAAAAAAAGCTCAGCTTTTGTATTCATTTTTGATTGAATTAATTTCGTGTGGATTTGATCTGCCGATCTGCCGGCCTTGTATACCAAGACAAGATCGTTACCAATAGTAATATTAGAGAAGGAAGCGCTTCTATGAATGGCTGTCCGACACTAAAATGAGATATTGCTGCACCAGACATAGCAAAGAAAAAGCCTGCATAAGCCCATTCTTTCAGCAGAGTAAATCTGGGAATCAATATTGCTACAACTCCTAATATTTTCCAAACCCCGAGAATACTCAACATGTAGAGCGGATAACCTAATTGGGTTACAATCTCATTATACCCACCAATTTGAAGCATTTGTTGTATACCTCCTGCCAGCATTCCGACAGAAAGAAAAATTGTAAGAATCCAATAAATGGTTCTGTTTCGTTTATTCATGGTATTTAATTTAATTGGTTAAAAATTTGTTGTAGCCGGTCATGCGCCATACTTAACCCTTTCGCAAAAGGCATTTCTAAAAGTTGATTGCGAAACTCAACCGATTTAAAAATCTGTTGAATGGTGATTTTACTCGTTTCCTCATCTATTCTTTCGAATGATAAAAATTCTAATTGAACAGGGAATGGACTGTTTTCCATTTCAAAGGTTCTGGTGATTCTCTCATTTGGTATAAATTCGAGTATAACTCCTTCAGCAGCGAAAACCACTTGACCTTCATAGGAGGTTTCAAAACGCCAACTCCCATATTTTCTATTTTCAAGTTTCAGAACTTTTGTTCCCATCCATTCTCCTACTAATTCGGCGTCTTCATAAGCTCGGAAAAGAAACTCTACGGGCAGATCAAACTCTCTTGTGATGAATAGTTCTTGTTTATTTTCCTCAGCGTGAATTTTTGTTTTAAATTCCATTTTATTTTTTATTTCTATAGTTTTTCATTATAGATTCTAGCTTATTGAAGCGCCCGTCCCACATTTTACGAAAAGGCTCAATAAAATCTGCAACTTCTTTCATCTTTCTTGGGTTTAAGTTATAGTAGATCTCCCTACCGTTCTGCTCGGATTCCAATAGCTCACATTCGGTTAGGATTTGTATATGTCTAGAAACGGTGGGTCTTGCACTGTTAAAATTCGAAGCAATCGCTCCGGCAGTCATAGACTGTGTAGCAAGCAATAATAATATAGCTCTTCTGGTAGGATCAGCTATCGCTTGAAAAACATCGCGTCTTAAATTCATTATGAAGTCATTTGTTTGCGAATATAAGAGTAGTCATTTAGCTACGCAATATTTTTTAATTTATTTTTCTAGTTTTCTTTCTTATTCAATTTGCTTTTAGTAGCAAAACATGATGGTCAACGATAAACTTAATTCGTCCATTGAAAATCCATTTTTGGCTGCTCCATCGAATTATCAATAACTATGATACCCAAATTTAAAATAGCCTCCATGGCTTGGTAATTAATCTTGGGTTCATCGTCGCCCGGTTTATGATAATCGTCGTGTCCGCCGGTATGAAAAAACAATACCGGGATATCTTTTTTGTAAAAAGAAGTTTGATCGGATCCACCATTACCGTCTTTACTTGTAAAAAAATTAATGGGGCTTTCAACGCCTTCAAAGATTTTTGGAAAGGCCGAGCTGGTTCCATGACCAATAATAGCTAGTCCATTCTGCTCTTGATAACGACCAATCATATCCATGTTGAGCATCCAATGAATTTCAGATAAAGGAAGAGTTGGGTTCTCTGTAAAATATTTGGACCCTATCAACCCCAACTCTTCAGCTCCAAAACCTATAAACAAAATATTAAAGGGTTCTTTAATATTATTTGTACTGTAATGACGCGCCAATTCCAACAACCCGGCCACACCTGAAGCATTATCGTCTGCTCCATTATGGATCTCACCAATAGCGAGCGTATCTCTGGAGCCGCCAATGACCCCAGTTCCTAAATGATCATAATGAGCTCCGATAACAATTGTATAGCGCGCACCATTGTTTAGGAACCCAATAATATTGTCAGACATTCTTATCGAATCAGCCACCTTTGCTCTAGTAATCTTAGCTTCAAATGACTGACGGAAGCCATCCTCGCCTTTTGGCTCCAACCCTAATTTCTTAAAATACTTTTCTACATAATCTGCCGCTTTAAGAGATCCTTTTCGACCCGTTTCGCGACCCTGCATTTTGTCTGCCGACAAAAACTTGATATGCTTCTGAAGGTTCTTCGAGTTTATTTGTGAATAACCAGGGTTAGTCAAGCTGATAAAGCATATACAGGCAATAAGTGAACATAAAATTTGCATAGATCTCATGCACCAAACTTAGATAAATCTTCTTTTATTTAAAATAATAACTGTGTTGTAATATAGCGAGGACAGCCTTTTTTCTTCAAGCACAATCCCTGAAGAAATATTATTAACTTGTTCGAGAAGAACAGTGGTCAAACAGTCCTTTTACAGTCCTCAAGCTGTGGTCAACCTGTGGTAAAAGGACTGTTTGACAACTGTTTTAGGAGAGTTTTTCTA
Source organism: Pedobacter indicus (assembly GCF_003449035.1). NCBI lineage: Bacteria > Pseudomonadati > Bacteroidota > Sphingobacteriia > Sphingobacteriales > Sphingobacteriaceae > Albibacterium > Albibacterium indicum. The sequence goes on along the minus strand of NZ_QRGB01000001.1, from coordinate 749,202 downwards.
CTGTTTATTATAAAGAAGAGTAGAATAAGAGTAGAGAATTTTACCATTGGGTTAATTTTTGTTCTAAAAATTAACCCAATGCTGCCGGTCTGATATCCTGAATGGATCTAAATACCTACGTCACGCGAGAAACGGTCAATGGCGTATTCAAAATGGTAGCAGAAAAAGAAAGCGACATCCGTGAAAATCCCATATTCCGCACGACATCGCTCCTAAAAAAGGTGTTCTTGAACGATCGAATATAATAGGTTTTTGGTTAGAGAGCATCGATCTTATGTTAATGCCTAAATTAAAAATATGTTAACTATGACAAATTTTTTAACGTTTTAAAATAAGTTTTTCTGTTGGAATATTATCTTCAATTCCTTTAAAATAGGTTTTAAACCCAAAGCTTTCTAAGATCTTTCTTGAAGCCTGATTCTTGGGATCAATAATACCAAGAATCGGGTTGTTAGGAGCAACAGAAAATGCTAGGTCAATCATGTTCGCACAGATCTCCTTGCCCAGCCCTAGCCCCCAGTAGTCCTTTTTTAAAAGATAACCAACCTCGAATAGCGATCGATCTTGCTTGTATCTCACCAATTTACACTCACCAATAATATTCGAATCAATATTCAAAACTTTAAAGTACCCGAGCAACTCGACCTCGTTGTTAATCTTTATAATCGATTCAAATTTTTCTTCGGCTTCTTCAGCTGACATTCCCTTACCGGTGATATATTTCATTACCTCATCATCCTTGACTAGTGAATAATAGTCAGAGTAATCACTATTTTTGTATTTCTCGAAATGCAACATTACGTTTAAGATACAAAAAAGTCTTAATTCTTAAAAGAAGATGAAAGCTCTTGAAAACTATCGTTTGCGAAAATAATAGAGCATTAAAGATTGACAGAGCAAGTTTACTCGTAACGTTATCAACCCTTTTCTTTAAACGATACCCTAAAATCGGTCATCGTTTTCCGTTGGCGTTCAATGTAATTCCACACCCAGAATATAAACGCAAGGGATGCTACAAAATAAAGCAGTGGATACAGAAAGCCCAAACCTTCTAATAGAAATGCGAATACGAAAAGCAATCCTGTGAATAGATGTGTTATCGCCGTGTGTGCATTGCTCGGGACTAAGTCACCGGGTGTCCCGTCATAATGATTCTGCGCATATCGAATGGCCTGAATTGCGAAAGGCATCGACAAAAACGCTACGTAAAAAGTAGCTGGTGCAAATCCCAATACGGGAAGTAATACAATAATTGCGTAAGCTAAGATAAAATTGCCAATCAGCACATTCTTCGCTTTCCTCTTACCAAGGCGAACTACCAATGTGTTTTTGTTTGCTTTAATATCAGAATTCGCATCCTGAAATTGATTAATTAAGAGCACATTTGAAATAAAAAGTGCTACAGGTAATGAAATCAGAAATGATTCAATCGAGAAATAGCTGGTTTGTACATAAAATGCGCCCATTGTCATCATCACCCCAAAGGTAGTAGCAATAAGAATCTCAGCGATACCCGGAGCTAAGTTAATGAATGAAAATTTACCACTTTCATTGGTATAGAACAACCCTGCTATCATTCCGTAAAGCACCAAGGGCACAAGCCCCCAACCGCTAACGATGATTAGGAAGATGCCGATTAACAATGCTACAAAGCTTAAAACCAAGCCAGCAAAGCCCATATCCCCCCGTGAGATCAGTCCGAGCTGAATCATTCTGGAGCCACTTGTAAACGGCCTAATCCCCTCTGCGTTTTCATTATCTCGTTCAGCATCCTTCCAATCGTTAATCATATTGGTGCCCACTTGAATCAACAAGCCTCCTATCAGTGTCAAGAGAAATAGCACAATATTAAAGGTTTCTGTGGCGGAATAGGCTACAGCCCCTCCCACCATGATGGGCACCAACGAAGCAGTAAGTGATAACGGCCGCATGGCTTGCTTCCAGGCTCGCGCTTTTGCTTTGACGTCATCCCACGAACTGAAGGATTCCCGGTTTTGAGGAAATTCGAATATAGTCGGCTTTTCGCCTTGCAATATCTCAGGAACAAAACGATACTTTACTGTAAAAGGTTTGATGCGGATGAACTCAAGACGATCCGTAGCATCAATTTTTATCATATGCTCCACAAAAGGTGATCGGGTCGACATAATATCGATAATCCTGTTTCGTTCTTTCCGTTCACGTATTACCTCAGCACGCCCGATAATTTCACACTCCTCCATCTCCAAAAACTTATCTCCCTGATGAATCAGTAAAGCCGTTTCGGGAATGTTACTCCACTGAATAACTTTCGGATCCCCCTTCATACTGCTCACATAGATATTAAAATCCTCGTCGGCTCCGAAGTGCATCATACGCTGTCTCGGAGTACCCATATTTGAAGTCCCGACGGCAGCTACCTCCGCTCTGGAAAGATAGTCAAGAACCTCTTGTTTACTACGTTCTGCCATGATACAAAAATACGATAAATTATTTCGGCAAAAATAGTTTAATCCACACCCCCCCGATCTGCGCAATTCAGGATATATAGATTGATATGTCGAAAAAGTCGGATTTTATTAACCTGGTAAACGGTATGGAGAGCCCAGAGGATTGCAACTACGCTACCTTGCGTCTTTTCGTAGCTCACTCTTGGAAAGACTTTAACGATTATCCAACTGATAATGAAAATCGTCTCGACCCACAAATAAGCAGACGCTTGCAAGAGCGTATATTCCAAATCGTAAACAAACACAAAAAAGGAGGTAGCTGATAGGCAGATTTACATCACCAAATTAAATAATCTTATCTAATAAAAACTCACATGAAATGTATTTTACAAAATGAAAAAAATTGACAAAAAGTTTATAGAATTACTGAAAGGCGGATTGATTGCCACGAGTGTGATCATGATGACGAGCAACAGCCTCCTCGCATCTCGGGATGTGATTTCTTTGGATAAATACGGTTACAACATAGAAAACTCTGTTCAGTCCATCGAAGTAACCGGTGTCATTAAAAGCCAGGAGGGAGAGCCTTTGCCTGGCGTTACGGTTTCCTTGAAGGATCAACCGTCAACAGGCGTGTCTTCTAATGAAAATGGAGAATATATATTAACTGTTCCAAACTCTAATTCTGTTCTTGTGTATTCGATGATTGGCTTTGTTAAACAAGAAATCACCGTAGGATCGAGAACCAGGATAGATGTCACATTAGAATCTGATCAACAACTACTCGAGAATGTAATTGTGGTAGGTTACGGTACGCAGAAAAAGGTAAATCTGACCGGAGCGGTTACCCAAATCGACTCGGAAGTACTTAATGACCGTCCAATATCCAATATCACTCAGGGTATACAAGGTACCATGCCAAACGTCAATATCAATTTTGGTAATGGTCGCCCGGGAACAGAGGGAAGCGTTAACGTACGTGGGTATGCATCGATCAACAGCTCGAGGGCAGCACCCCTTATTTTGATTGACGGAGTACCCGGCAACATTAATAACATCAATCCACGTGACGTGGAGAGCATATCGGTTTTAAAAGATGCGGCAGCAGCTGCAATTTACGGGTCTCGCGGTGCTTTTGGTGTCATGCTAGTGACCACAAAAAGCGCTAAGGGCGGAAAAATCAATATTAATTACAGCAATAATTTCGGGTGGGCTGGATCAACCGTAAGCACCGATTTTATTACTGACGGATACGACGCGGCGATATTGAACGACGAAGCATTTATACGTGCAACAGGTAATAGCTATACCGGATATTCAGATGCCGATTATGAGGAACTACTGAAAAGAAAGACCGATAAATCGCTGCCCGATGTTGTTATCCAGAACCGAAATGGGAAAGATCAATATGTGTACTATGGAAGTACAGACTGGTGGGATGTTCTTTACCGCGACACACAAACGTCAATGGAGCACTCATTGAGTTTCACTGGAGGAACAGATAAAATTGATTTCTACGTTTCGGGAAGAGCCTATCAAAAAAATGGTATCATGAAGGTTAATCAAGATAAATATAAAGGATATAACCTAAGGGCTAAGGTATCAGGAGAAGTTGCTCCGTGGCTCCGAATCAATAACAATACTCAGTTTAATTACAACAACTATTCATTCCCAGGATGGAATGGTAACGCGAATGCGAACAATAACTTTATTTCTTCAACTGTGCATGCGTTACCGTCCTATTTGCCAATCAACCCCGATGGGACAGCCACTTACCGGACTGAGCTGAACAATTATACGATCGGCGACGGTATTTTTGCCGATTTGCTTCATGGAAAATCAAAAGGCGAAGATGGAGAGTATGAATTCATCAATACATTCCAGGCTCAATTTACGTTAGCAGAGGGTCTGCACATCACCGGAGATTACACATTCTCGCACAATCCTCTCCTTTTATTTGTCCGTCGAACACAAGCACCATGGTCTGTATATCCGGGAGAAATCAGTTATTTAGGCAATGACCGATTAACCGAAATACACACCACCAACATTGGCCATACAGTGAATCTTTATGGTGACTATACCAAGAGCTTTAATGATCATAATTTTAAAATAACCGCAGGGTACAACCAGGAGTCGCGATCGTACAAACGAATTACGGGTATACGAAACGACTTGTTGTCGGAAGATTTGAACGATTTAAATCTCGGGTCAGGTGATATGGAAGTAACCGGCGGCGCAAATACGTGGGCTCTTCAAGGTTTCTTTGGAAGAATCAACTACGATTATCAGGGGAAATATCTTTTAGAGGTCAACGGCCGCTATGATGGTACATCGAAATTCCCGGATGATCAGCGTTTTGGCTTCTTCCCTTCAGTTTCTGCCGGATGGCGGTTGAGTGAAGAAAACTTCTTCCAACCGTTAAAGTCTACTGTTAGTGAATTGAAATTCAGAGCATCGTATGGCTCCCTAGGAAACTCTCAAGAAGCAGGAATATACGGATATATCCCGTTGCTTGCTAGGGGAAATACGCCTTACCTAATGGACGGACGGAGAACGGAATTCCTATCCGTACCTGTCCCTATTTCTCCAAGCCTCACTTGGGAGAGAACAACCACTGCAAACTTTGGTGTTGATTTGGGCTTGTTTAACAACCGACTTAACACGACTTTCGACTGGTATGTGCGGGAAACACTGGATATGCTCATCCCCGGAAAAACACTTCCTGCTGTGTTTGGTGCAGCTTCTCCGCGTCAAAATGCCGGCGATCTTAGAAATACTGGATGGGAGCTGGCTATTTCGTGGCGCGATCAGGAAACGGTCGGAGGAAAACCTTTTGGATATAGCTTTTCTTTCGGTCTATCAGACTCAAAAGCTGAAATTACGCGCTTCGATAATAAAGATAAATTACTCAACAACTATTACGTAGGTCAGCAATTAGGGGAAATTTGGGGATATAAGGTCGACGGGTTCTTCCAATCAGACGAAGAAGCCGCCAATTGGCAGATCAACCAAGACTATGTCAACCAACAACGTCTGCGGGCTCCCGGCGACTGGTCAAGACTGCAGGCAGGAGACCTTAAATTTGTTGATGTCAACGGCGATGGTCTCGTAGATAATGGAAAAAACACGGTGTCTGAACCTGGCGATCAGGTTGTGATCGGTAATACACTGCCACGCTATACATTTGGGTTCAACTTAGGGGCAGACTGGAATGGTTTTGATGTTTCTGCATTTTTCCAGGGAATCGGACGCCAGCACTGGTATCCTGGAAATAACGCCGATAAATTCTGGGGTCCTTATTCAAGACCGTATTACTCGTTTATTCCAGAAAACTTTACAGATGACATCTGGACACCCGAAAATCCCGATGCCTATTATCCTTTGTTAAGAGGATATGTAGCCTTGAACAGTAGAGGGGAGCTGAATGTAAAAAATGATCGTTATTTGCAAGATCTTGCTTATATCCGGCTCAAAAATCTGACGGTAGGTTATACGCTACCGACCGACCTCCTCTCCAAAGCTAAGTTATCAAGAGCACGTATATATGTTAGTGGTGAAAACTTGTTTACCGCTACTAAACTTCGTTCGGATTACATCGATCCTGAGCAAGCTGCAAACGAGGCAAATGGAAGAGCATATCCGTTCTCAAGAACATTCTCATTGGGTATTGACATTACATTCTAAAAAATAAAAGATCATGAAAATCAAAATAATATTAACGCTTATAGCTGCCGGTCTTCTGGCCTCTTGTAGCAAAGAGTATCTAGATAAGCAGCCTGAAGCAGACATTTCTCCCGATGCTTTTTTTAGAACAGAAAGAGACCTGGAGCTATATGTAAATTCTTTTTATCGGGTATTACCTTCTGCTGAAGGGGTTTACAACGAAGATATTGACAATATCGTCAAACAATCGCTGCCTGAAAATGTAATCGGGAACCGAATTGTACCACAAACAGGTAGCGGTTGGTCATGGGGCGATTTAAGAAACATCAACTATTTCTTAGAAAATTACAACCGAACCGTACCCGAAGAACAAGCAAAAAAATGGGCAGCTGTTGCACGGTTTTTTAGAGCCTATTTTTATTTCGATAAGGTAAAAAGATTTGGCGATGTCCCTTGGTACTCAAGAACACTCGATCCGGACGATGAGGAATTATTTAGACCAAGAGACCCTAGGGTCATGGTGATGGATTCGATCATGGCTGATATTGATTATGCAATAGAGAATCTAGGAACATCAAAAGATGTAGAACGGGTCACCAAGTGGACAGCTTTGGCTTTAAAGTCGAGGATTGGCCTCTTCGAAGGTACGTTCAGAAAATATCATACCGAGCTCGCTCTTCCAAACTACGAATATTTTCTTGAAGAAGCTGCTTCCGCAGCCAAAGAGTTAATAGAGGCCGGCCCATATACTGTTTACATGGGTAGCGGTGCAGACAAAGGTTATCTTGAGTTGTTCTCATCTGTAAATGCTGTTGAAGAAGAAGTCATTCTGAGCAGGAAGTTCAGTGACGCCTTGCAGGTTTGGCATAATGTCAATTATTACACGATAACCGCTTCATACGGACGACCAGGATTAAATAAAGACCTTGTCAACTCCTATCTGATGGCTGATGGGAGCCGGTTCACTGATAAGCCCAACTATCAATCAATCGAATACTTTGAAGAAGTGCAAGATCGCGACCCACGACTTTCTCAAACGATCCGTACGCCGGGATATATCCGGATAGGAGGTACATCTCCTCAAGTCCCTCAGTTTGGGTTCTCGGTTACGGGTTATCAGCTTATCAAGTTCGTAGGTGATGTGAAATACGATTCCTATAACCGTTCTGAAAATGATATGCCTATTTTTCGTCTGGGAGAGGTTTTGCTAAATTATGCAGAAGCGAAAGCGGAGCTTGGGAACATTGTACAGGCTGATATTGATTTATCGATCAAAAAACTTCGTGACCGCGTCAACATGCCTAATTTGAACCTAGCCGCAGCTAATGCAAATCCAGATCCTTATTTAGCTGATCAATATAAGAATGTATCAGGCGCGCAGAAAGGTGCTATTCTGGAAATAAGAAGAGAGCGAAGGATTGAGCTTGTCATGGAGTCTTTCCGTTGGGACGATATTATGCGCTGGAAAGAAGGCCAATTATTAACTCGTCAGTTCAAAGGAATGTATTTCCCCGGAACTGGGCAATATGACTTAGATGGAGATGACAAAACTGACGTTTGGATTTATGAAGGTCAAAAACCAACAGCCAACGGTGTTCAACTATTAAAATTAGGAGGAGAAATCCTACTGGAAAATGGTGCCGCCGGAGGAAATGTTGTTATCAACCCACACATCAGCAAAAAGTTTGATGAGAAAAAGGATTATTTCTATCCGATACCAATTCAGGAACTTCAGTTAAATGAAAACTTAACTCAAAATCCGGGTTGGGAATAAATTGATAATTTTATCAAACAAGAAGGGTTTCTGTTATTGAAGCCCTTCTTGTTTGATTATAGGTTTTTAGCTATTCTGTTTAATATAGGTTTGCACAAACCGCATCGCCAACGACATATGCTCTTTGATGGTGTATGGGGATATTTTCAATTGTGTGGCTGCCTCCTGATAGGTTAACCCCTCTTGCCTGCATAGTCTAAAAACTCGCTGCCTTTGACTAGAAAGCATGTTGACAGCCTGATTAAAAAGCGATCTGTTTTCTTTCTCAAGATAAGTCGTATGAACGCAGCACTGCGTTGGAACATCCTCGGAAAGTGATTTCTTTATCCATTGCTGTTCTTGCTTCTTTTTAAGTGCCTTCAGCGCAAAGTTCCTAACGATCCGATAAAGGTAATTTATAATAGGCAACATAGGGTTAACACGTGACCGAATCTCCCATAACTTTAAAAACGTGTCATGTACTGCATCTTCTGCTAAATCTTCATCCTGCAGGTACTTGTTTGCGAAACTAAATAAACGTTGGTGATGAAGCTGATAAATCTCCAGAAAGGCTTCTGCCGACCCTTCGCGAAGATCCTCTAATAGCTCATAGTCGTCATTAACTATCATGATTCTATATTCAAACGAACAGCAGCAAATGTAGACTGAATGTTTAATCTCTATGTTAAGAGATCAATAAGTTTCCTTCCATTATGCACTTCTAGACCTCTTAGTCAATTGCAGGCACTCACGCCACTTTTTTACTTCAACGAATTCGGTCGAACCGTCGGACAGTATCTTCTAACGCTTCGAACTTTGAAGTATGTCCCGAAAATTTTGGACACTCGCCGTAATATCCGGTGTATTGTGTTCCCAGTTGGTTTCGTATTCTGCAGAAAACATCCCTTTAAACTTCTGCCGCTTTAGTTCGTTAAGCAATTCCGGCACATTAGCTACACCGGTTCCCCAGTGAACGTCCTTTGCTTTCCGATCCTTTGCTCCTAAATCTTTAAAATGCAAATGATAAACGTGACCATCCAATTTCTTCAAGCTCTCAACAGGATCCAAACCTGAACGTATCCAGTGACCGATATCAGCACAAGCGCCCACATATTTACTATTCGCAATTTGAATGGCTTGTAACACAGAATCGGGACTCCAATAGATCGACGGCTCTGGATGGTTATGAATGGATACCTTAATTTTAAATTCATTAGCTAATTGTCCGACAAGAGGTAAATCTTCGCGATTAGGCTCTGAATTTATATTTTTAATCCCCATCGCTTTGGCGAATTCAAAAAGCTGCCGCCAGGATTCTTCTGAATCAGCTTTCACCACTCCGTATGCATAAAGGGTGATACCTTGTTCCTTCAGTAATTTCAAAACTTCTTCACGCTTTTCAGGGCTCATCGTATAATCCATCTTACCCTCTATTCCGCCACCAATGGGTTGGCCAGGGTAAGATTCGATAAATTTAAGATTAGCACTGTCCGTCTTCAATAGCGCATCGTGAAAGGTAAATAAACGAAAACTGTAGGCTTGGGTACCAAGATGCCAACCGAGCTTTTCTTCAGGATAGTTTTGATAATCGGTAATCTTTTTTTGCTGCCCTTTAACTGTAGTAAAGAAGCAACAAAAAAGAATTAAAAAAAGGAAAGATGATTTTAAGCTTATTTTCATGATATAAAGGTTAAAGGGTTGTGATTTCATCCGCAAATACTTCGGCATTTTTATTCATTCTTTCTCCAGATTGCTGTCGCTTCACATAAAATAGCGAAACAACAAGACTCAAAATCGAGGCGGCAATACCAATCCCAAAAGATATATTTTTAGATAGGCTCAGACCTTCCGGAGCGATAAGTATATACGTCACCACAACCGCGGTCATAAAAACTGCCGGTATAAGAGAAATCCAATAAAACTTTTTCGATTTTATGAGAAATACGGTAATTGTCCATAAAACGATCGTAGCCAAAGTCTGATTCGTCCACGCAAAGTATCTCCAAATAATAGCAAAGTCAATTGTCAGTAATAACATTGCGATAACGAATAAAGGAGCCGAGATCAAAATACGATTTGTTATAGGCCCTTGTTTAAACTTGAGTGCATCAGCAATGATTAGCCGAGCTCCACGGAAAGCCGTATCTCCTGATGTTATTGGCGCAGCTACAACACCCAAAATAGCCAATACACCGCCTGCGGTGCCGAGTAAATTGTTAGATACTTCATTAACGATTAACGCAGCATTACCACCGTTGTTCGCCATAATGTCATTTAAAGACCCCACCGAACCAAAAAAACACATACTTATAGCAGCCCAGATTAATGCTACGATTCCTTCGGTTACCATCGTGCCAAAAAATATGGGCTTCCCTTGCTTTTCATTAGTCATACACCGTGCCATTAAAGGCGATTGCGTCGCATGAAATCCCGAGATTGCTCCACAGGCAATTGTGACAAACACAAAGGGGAAAATAGGAAAATCATTGGCTGCATGATGCATATTTGTAAGGTTGCTTATGGTGATTTCAGGTATCGGCAGCCGATTGTAATACATCATAAATAAGATCCCTACAGCCATAAATAGGAGAGCCACGCCGAAAACTGGATAGATTTTGCCGATAACTTTATCAATAGGTAGAATAGTCGACAAAATATAATATGCGAAAATACCAATGACCCAAATGGAAGAACTGACATAGTCGCCGGTTATACCTGCCAGTATTTTAGCTGGCCCCATCACAAAAACGGCACCGACCATGATGAGTAGGATTACCGTGAAAACACGCATAATATGCTTAACAGTAGCGCCGAGATAATGACCCGATATTTCTGCGATACTTTGACCTTTAAATCGCAAAGAAAGCATTCCTGAAAAATAATCATGTACTCCGCCCGCTACAAGGGTACCTATAACAATCCAAACGAAGGCGACCGGCCCCCACATGGCTCCAGCAACGGCTCCGAAAATAGGCCCCAAACCAGCGATATTTAAAAATTGAATAAGGAATATTTTCCATCCGGGTAATGCAACATAATCAACCCCATCCGCCATTTCCACTGCGGGTGTAGGTCGTTTATAGTCAGCTCCAAAAATCCGTTCCGATATTCGGGATAAAACAAAGTAACCTACGATAAGCACGACAACGCATACTACAAAAGAAATCATAGTTTATTTTTTATTGGCTGATAACCTGACTATCAGCAATTAATTGATCTTTTAGTTCCTTATAATTAATATCCTGAACCGCCTGCTGGCTTTCAATTGCCAGCACCGCCACGGTAGCTGCACTTTGTCCCAATATCATAAATACAGGCTCCATCCGTATCGATCCAAACGCGATATGCGAACTGGATACACAAACCGGAACCAGAAGATTTTTACATTCTTCTTTTTTTGGAACAATAGATCCAAACGATATTTTATATGGATTTTTCGTTGAAACTCCGATATCCCCTTCGTTTTGCACAAATCCGTCTTCTTTTACATACCGTTGTACATTATGAGAATCCAATGTATAAGATCCCATTCCTATGGAGTTATCCACGTTGCGTTTGTTAAGGACTTCATGCTCAGTCATTACTTCCTCTCCAATCATTCGTCGCGCCTCCCGGATATACAATTGATGAGGCCAGTTACTGTTGTCAACGAACTCGTCTTTGGCTAAGCCCCATTCTTTTACCTGTTTTTGTACTTCCGGAGGCATACGCTCATCATTTGCCATGAAATACAGCAGACCTTTTTGGTAGGTTTCATGTTCCTTAATGATTTCTCGTCGTCTTTCATATGACGCTTCCGGGTAATCATAGTTCATACCAATATTATCGGTGCTGAACGGACCGTGATTATTGGTGTCTGTCTTTCTATTCGGAATCGGATCATACTTATTGAAGGTTTGATTCCATCCACTTTCATAGATTCTTAGCAATAATTCATATTGATTCGGATCGTACCCGTCTGGTTTAGGAAACTCGACCCGGTTGTCCGGATGGTTAGTAAGACACATCCGAAAACAGTAAGCTTGAATACGGTGATCCCCCTCCCCTTTCTTTCCTGGCGATTCTTTAGAAATTCGCGGAAGAAGTCCGCTGCTTGGGTCGCCCGGGATTTTGTAGGGACTGATATCTGACTGGAACCAATGTTGGTGATGTAAGGTGCCCACTTGAACACCATTCCACTCTTCATCATAAGTGTCATTGGATTCACGTCCGACATGATAACTAACACCTGCAGCCGCCATTAAATCACCTTCATAGGTAGCATCGATAAACATTTCCCCCGTATAAACCTTTCCACTTAAAGTCATTATTGATAAAATCTCCCCATTTTTAACCTTAACTCCCTTTTCTCGATCGAGCCATTCATCCCGATGTATCTGGATGTTGTGTTCTTTCACCAAATCTTCAAATACGCTTTCGGCAACATGAGGTTCAAAGATCCACATAGTTCGCTCGTCTCCATCAATTGCAGGCGTACCCTGCCCTTTATTACCGTATTCCGACTGCTTTTGCCATTTCCAGGCTTCATCTTTTTGGTAATGCATATATACACGATGATAGAATTCTCTTGCCAGACCTCCAATGACGGACTTATCACCAGTATCGGTAAAACCCAAACCACCCGAAGATAGACCTCCAATGTGCTTATCCGGTGCTACAACAAGCACCGATTTACCCATACGGACGACCTGTACCGCAGAGGTGATTGCGGCAGAAGTTCCACCGTAGATGATAACATCGGCTTCATAGTGCACATTATTTTCAGCACTCACATTGGTAGTTAAAGAGAAAACGACACAGATGGTTAAGATCAGGCGTAAAAAATTTCTTTCTTTATACATAATATTTAGGCTCCCTCCACTCCTACATGAAGGCATTATTTTTTTCCGTTGGTTACGTTACCATAAATATAAAATAAAACAATTTATTGAGCGATAATTTTTACGAATTATAAATATTTTGTGTTAGTTTTAAAGACTAATCCTAAAAAACAACCTTATTTTATGAAAATAGTCAATCTACTAATTCTTGCTGTATTCTCTTCTTTTTGCGTTTTTGCTCAGGACAAAACCACAGAGCTAACAGTTGAGGTCACAGCCGACCATCCTGATTGGGTCTACCAAAGAGGAGAAAATGCGAACTTCACAATTCAGGTAAAAGAAGATGGGGAACCTGTTGAGGATGTACTTGTTAAATACCAAATTGGTCTGGAAAGAATGACGCCTTCTGTAGAAGATTCCGTTCAATTATCTGCTGGAGTGCACCAGATAGATGGTGGAACGTTGAACGAACCCGGTTTCTTGCGTTGCATAGCAACCGTAGAACGCGATGGAAAGGTTTACCGGGGACTTGCAACAGCAGCGTTTGAGCCTGAAGCGATCGAGCCAACGACCACGATGCCTGAAGATTTTGAAGTATTTTGGGACAGTTTGAAAATGGAAGCAAAAAAAATTCCGCTTAACCCTAACGTTCGATTATTAGAGGACAAATCAACGGAAGAGGTTAACGCTTATGAAGTTAGTATTCAAAATATTGATGGAACTTTGATCTATGCTGCAGTTGCTGTTCCTAAGAAGAAGGGAAAATATCCGGGAATATTGATGGTTCCGGGCGCTGGGGTCAGACCCTATAATCCAGATGTTTCAACCGCAGCTAAAGGCTTTATCGTAGTAAAAATGGGGATACACGGAATACCAGTAACCATGGCACAAGAGAACTACACGGAATTAGCCAAAGGCGATTTATATGGATATCCGACGTTTAACTCAAATGACAGAGATAAGTATTATTTCAAGCGTGTTATTATCGGATGTATCCGAGCTTTAGATTACTTGACGAGCCTTCCAGAATATGATGGAGAAACTCTGGGGGTAACTGGCGGCAGCCAAGGAGGCGCACTTACGATTATTACGGCTGCCTTAGACAAGAGAGTAAAATATCTAGCCTCTTACTTCCCTGGGCTTTGCGACCTGACCGGTCCGCTACATGATCGAACGGGAGGTTGGCCGCATACACTCGAAAAAGAAACACCAACACCAGAGCTGATTCAGACGACACGCTATTACGATGTAGTTAACTTCGCCAAGTTATTAACAATACCGGGTATGTACACTTGGGGGTTTAATGACGAAACGTGTCCGCCAACTTCGATCTCGGCAGCGTATAATTCAATCACTGCACCTAAAGACGTATTTATCATCAAAGAAGCTGGACATGCTTACTTTCCACAACAACGAAAAATCATGAATAACTGGTTCCAAGGAAAATTAAAAACAAGCCACTATACGAGCCATATTAACTAACATAATAAATCCCAAAATTATGATTAAAAAATTAAAAACTACTCGTTTTTTAGTGGTCTTCATACTGATCAGCGTGTTGGGTTCATCACTACTAACCAAAGTAAATGCTGCGGAACGTATCAGGATAGCGACTATAGGCACAAGAACGCCAACCTTAGATAAAAGCCAAGGGCATCAGAAGATGGTCGAACAAATGATAGCCTTCTGGAAGAAAGAATTAGAGCAGGTAATCCACGATAAACCAGATTTGATTGTTTTACCAGAGAACTGTGATTTCCCGTGGGGATTGACCAATGAGGAGAGAAATGAATATATCCGAGTACGCGGCAACCAGATTATCGACTATTTCGCTTCGGTTGCTAAATCGACCAAAAGTTACTTTGCTTTCGGGATGCGAAGAGTTGATGGTGACGGGAACCTAAGAAATTCTGGAGTATTGTTGGACAGGGCAGGGGAAATTGTAGGCATATACGATAAGAACTATCCGACCATCGGTGAGATGGAAGCAGGGATAAAGCCAAGCACTGAGGTACCTGTATTCGAATGTGATTTTGGCAGAGTAGCGATTGCTATCTGTTACGACCTTAATTTCGATGAACTACGTGAAAAGTATATTGCACTAGATCCTGACCTGATTGTGTTCCCATCTGCCTATCATGGAGGCTTTGTACAAAGTGATTGGGCCTATACCTGTCGTGCTTATTTTGTCGGATCAATTAGCGGTCGCGGCGCCCCGTCGCAAATACGCAACCCGATTGGTGAAATCGTAGCTAGTTCAACTAATTATTTTAATTTTACTGTCGCTGACGTAAATCTTGATTATGAATTAGCTCACTTGGATTACAATAGGCTAAAACTGAGACAACTAAAGAAAAAGTACAACAACACCGTGGAAATTACCGATCCCGGAGAAGTTGGCGTTGTACTTGTTACCAGTGAAAATGATAACGTAAGTGCAAAGCAGATGGTCGAAGAGTTTAAGATTGAGCTTGTAGATGATTACTTCCAAAGGTCTCGCGAAAAGAAAAAATCATATGAATAATATATTAAAACACACAAACAAAAACTATTCTCCCTGCAGGCTTGCTCTGATAATTTTTACTCTATTTTTAACATTGTCAAGTTGGGCAGCAGATGTCAAAGAATTCGGAGCAAAGGGGGATGGGAAAACCGATGATACGGAAGCGATTCTTAAAGCGATACAGAACAGTGTTAATGGGCAGATAGAGTTTCCAAAAGGTGAATATAAAATTACCCGCACGATAGAAATTAGGCTTTCCGAACATGGCACACTTAGTGTATCGGGAAACGGTGGCACCGGTAAAATTTTAATGGCAGGCGAAGGACCAGCATTTCGATTTATTGGTTCGCACGATAAAGGCTCGGCTCTGCCCTCAACAGTAAAGCCAATTACTTGGGAAAAGGAAAGAATGCCGATGGTCTCGGATCTTGAGATTTTGGGATTAAACGAAAAAGCTGACGGACTGGAATTCAGAAATACCATGCAACCAACGATACGTGGTGTCCTGATCAGGAACGTGCGAAATGGTATCCACTTAACTTCGCGAAATCGAAACATTATCATCGATAATTGCCATATCTATAACGCAAGCGGTATCGGAGTCTTTTTAGATGATGTCGATATCCACCAATTTATTATCAGCGACAGCCACATAAGTTATTGTAAAAAGGGAGGAATTAAAGTCTCTGGTAGTTCAATCCGAAATTTTCAGATTACCGGAAATGACATTGAATATAACTGTGATCCAGAAGGTGTTGTATCCGCAGATATTTTGATTGATTGCAGTCAAGAGGGGAGCAGTGTAAGGGAGGGGACGATATCTGGCAATACCATCCAGGCCATCTACAGTCCCGGAGGAGCCAACATCCGATTTATAGGAAGTGCTAGCAACGCTAATAAAATAGGTCTATGGAGCATTACCGGGAACCATATCGGGAATCAAGATTTTAATATTGATTTGGTTCAGAGCAGAGGTATCAGTATTATTGGAAATACTTTTATGCGAGGCTATGATCGGAATATCGTAGTCAAAAACAGCAAAAATATCATTATGAGTGACAATATTATTGACCGCAATGAAGACTATTATCTTAAACCATCCAAGTCTGGTGGCGTAATGATCGAGCATGGACAGAATATTATCTTTAACAATAATATAGTAGAGGGCTCTGAAGCAGGAGATGAACAAGTGGGAGGTTCGGTATTAGTAAGAGAAAGTAAGTATATTAGTCTCAATAATAACCAAATCAAAGATGCCCGGTATCATGGGATACAGGTCATCGATAGCAAAGGCATTATGGTTACAGACTGTATCATTACAGAGGATTTGAAACAACCAAGGATGATATCAGGAATTGCTCTTCAAGGAGAATGTGCAGAAACAGTCGTACGTGGAAATACAATACGAACCGGAACGAAGGCTGCGATTGACAATAATGCAAAAAGTGTACTTTTAGAATCAAATATTATTACAACCAACTAATCAATAACTGAATGATCGATAGACGAGATTTCCTTAAATCAGCAGCCGTTTTAGCTTCCACTTCAAGTCTCGATCTATTGAGCGAAAAGCTTTTTATGACAAATTCAAATAAACAGATCTCAATAGATTATATAAATGCTAACTTTCAACGTGAGAAGCTCGCATCACCCTATGGATTTAAAGGGAATTTCCTGTCCGAGCTTTGGCAGATTGTATCACAGATCAAATCGACAACAGGAAATACGGGTACAGGTATTGCAACGCAAAGCGTTCTATATGCAGACTCAGATCTTTTTGTCGATTGCACTGAAGCCGAAGGCAATGCGCTGATGTTTCTAACGGTTAATAAAGCATTGCATATCTTAAAGGAAAATCCATTCAAGGATCCAATTGAATTAATGGACCGTATACTTCCTGAAGTACACTCTGAAGCTAAGCGAATTACTCAAAAAACTGACTTAAACATCAATTTCGTTTATAACGCTTTGGTAAGCGTGGACAACGCCGTCTGGCTGCTATATGCTAAAGAAAATAAGTTCTCCTCATTCGATAGTATGCTTCCTGAAGCATACAGAAAAACACTATCACATCGGAACAAGAAAATAGCAATCATGTGTGCGGTTTCTTATAATACTCCAATGGAGGTATTAAAGAAAGAAGTGGAAGACGGATATTTCGTCATTAAAATAAAAACAGGTGCACCGGGCACACAAGAGGAAATGGTGGAAGCGGATATGAAAAAGTTGACCGAAATTCATCAAACTTTAAAAAATTACCGTACCGATCAGACAAGAGACGGTAAGCTGATCTATACGTTGGACGCGAATGGTCGATACGAAAAGAAGGCTACCTTAGTAAAATATTTGGAACATGCTAAATCAATCGGTGCCTTCGACCAAATTATTCTCTGTGAAGAGCCTTTAGCAGAAACCAACACAGAACATGTCGGTGATCTAGGTGTCCTTGTAGCAGCTGATGAAAGTGTTCATAACGAGAAAGATGCGCTCCGAAAAATAGAATTAGGTTATGGTGGTTTTGTTCTCAAAGGAATAGCAAAAACATTGAGCCAGACTTTAAAGATAGCCAAATTGGCATATGATAGAAATCTCCCATGTGCGTGTGCTGATTTAACGGTTAATCCTGTTTTATTGGAATGGAATAAAAATATCGCAAGCCGGCTCGCACCATTTCCCGGTTTAGGAATGGGACTATTGGAAACTAATGGGAATGTTAATTACGAAGATTGGAACAGAATGAAAAATTACCATCCACACGCAGATGCATCGTGGACAGAGGTGAAAAATGGCACTTTTGAGCTAAATGATGATTTTTTTGAAAAAAGCGGCGGTATTTTTACCCCATCCACCCACTATCAAGACCTTTTAAACAACCCGATTACATAATACAATATTAACTATCGTGTATATAAAAAAATCCTTACTCCTATTATTGACAATATTTTTTTGTCAAATAGGAATGGCACAAGAAACGGAAAAAACCAACATTACATTGCGTGCCGTACCAGGTTTAAAGTTTGATCAATTGAGGTTTAGCGTAAAACCAGGAACATCTGTCAGCCTGACTTTAATCAATAATGATGACATGGATCATAATCTTCTGATTACTGCGCCCGGTAAGCGAGAGGAAGTGGTGAAAGCCGCCGATGCTTTACAAGACAAAGGTCCCCAGATGGATTTCATCCCCCAATCAGAATCTGTGTTATGGTCCATACCGGTTATTTCGCCTGGAGAAAAACAGTCTATTAACTTTGTTGCACCATCTAAAACGGGTGCGTACCCATACGTTTGTACCTATCCCGGCCATGGGCTCGTAATGTTCGGCGTCATGTATGTAACCAGTGACGAGATGCCGCCATTAGCGGATGATCCGAATATCCCTCAGATGCATAAAGAGACTCAAGACCATGCTGATCATATTGAAAAGTCTACACCCTATTTGTACCGTACATTTATCGATGATATTGGGCCTGCCGTAATAGCTGTCAGACTCACGAACAACCTATCTTATGCTTGGGATGCAGCTGAATGCCGATTTCGGTATGCGTGGACGGGAGAGTTTCTGAATATGGATAAATTATGGGCAGGTCACAAGCAGGCTACGGCAATCGTCCTGGGTAAGAAAAAATGGGACGAAAGTGACTACCCTTTGCGGGTCGGCACCCAAGGAAATATACCCGACGTAAAATTTAAAGGATATAAACTTGTTGATCGTTACCCTGAATTCCATTATACGATAAATGGAGTAGATGTTTACGAGTTAATTAAAGAATCAAAGGACGGAAGTGAATTAACAAGGAGTTTCAGAATTCCGAATACCTCGCAAAAAGTTTGGTTCTACGCTTCAGCCGATCAAACAATCCATTACTCTAATAAGGGAAATTGGTCCAAAGGTTTTCTTGAATTAAACCCTGAGGAAGCTAGGAGTTTCAAAATTATCATGACTAAGAAAAAGTAACATTTCGATGAAAAAACTATTTGTTATACTATCCATTGCATTAATATACTTTTCCAGCTGTTCGGATAAAAGTGTATCAAATGCGGATGTCCCTTATCTTGTTGAGAACATCCCTTCACCAGAAAATGTAGACGCACAGGTCGGTGCCCTCGACTTTTTCTCTGACGGCAGACTTATAGCTGGGTTTCTAAGAGGGGAAATAATGATTTACAATCCTCAGACCAAAGAGTGGAAAATGTTTGCCGAGGGTTTACATGAACCGTTGGGAATTCATATCGTGAATGACTCAGAAATACTGGTCATGCAACGCCCCGAACTTACTAGGGTAAAAGATACCGATGGTGATGGATATGCTGATCTGTATGAAACCGTTACGGACGATTTCGGCATCACGGGAAACTATCATGAATTTAATTATGGTCCTGTTATCGACGCAGACGGAAATATATTTATTGGCCTCAATTCGGCTTCATCAGGGGGATCCAACATTGCCCATGTTCGTGGCGACCTAGACACCGTATCCATGGGCCAAAAGGGTCAAATGTATTCAGCAGTACCCTACCGAGGTTGGGTTATGAAATTGGATAATTCTGGTGAACTACGACCCTATGCTAGCGGATTGCGTTCTCCAAATGGGATGGGGTTTGATACAGATCAAAATCTATTTGTAACAGAAAATCAGGGAGACTGGGTAGGAACGAGTGCTCTATATCACATAGAAGAAGGGAATTTCTATGGACATCCTTCTAGTCTGGTATGGAAAACTTCATGGAAAGGAGACAATCCCCTACTCCGACCTGTAGAAGAATTAGATAAAATGAGGACCAAAGCTGCTGTTCTTTTTCCTCATGGAATCATCGCAAATTCTCCGACTCAACCGCTACTTGACAATACGAATGGAAAGTTTGGTCCTTTCTCTGGACAGCTTCTCGTCGGCGAAATGAATAGCGGACGTATCGTGCGTGTCATGCTAGAGGAAGTTCAAGGGGCAATTCAAGGAGCTTGTGTATTTTTTCTAAATGGTGACAGCCTCAGGAAAGGCAATAATCGACTCGCCTTTGCACCTGACGGCAGTTTATGGGTGGGTCAGGCTGAATATGGATGGGCGGGATCAAGAGGGATTCAACGCATCGTTTATACAGGAAAGGCACCAATGGATATCTACTCGATGAACTTGAGTCACACAGGATTCAACCTGAAGTTTACACAAAATGTCAATAAAGAAGCAGCGGAAAATGTGGCTAATTATAAAGTCCGCAGGTATCGCTATCAATATCATAAAAAGTACGGATCTCCGCAAACGGACTTAAAAGAAGTGACCGTGACAAAAGCAACGATTATAGAAAACGACGAGATCTCGTTAGAGTTAGAAGAGCTTGACGCGGGTTATGTATATGAACTTACCCTGAATAATATCAGTTCCCAGAAAGGCGACTCGTTAGTCAATAATTTAATTTGTTATACTGCAAATAATTTACTTCTTTCAACGAATACGAATAGTCCAAACTAAAAAGTAAAATATTTATGTCGCATGCTAAGCCTGAATACCTAAAAAGCAAGAAGCATTTTGAAGTATTAGACGGATTAAGGGGTATTGCAGCTCTAGCTATTGTCATATTTCATTTTATGGAATGGATATATCCTGATCCAAGCCAGAATTTTATTGGACACGGATTTTTGGCAGTCGACTTCTTCTTTTGCTTATCTGGATTCGTAATTGGCTATGCCTATGATGACCGGATCAAGACTATGGGAATAAAGGAGTTTTTCAAATCCCGGCTAATCAGACTGCACCCTTTGGTGATCTTTGGATCGGTATTAGGACTGCTAGCCTTTTTATTTGACCCCTTTAGCGGAGAGTCCGAACTGTACAACACCGGGCGCATTATCTTACTTTTTATCTGCTCTGCTTTCCTGATCCCTTTCCCTTCTATGGAAGAAAGGGCCTATAATAATTTTGGTTTAAACGCCCCATCATGGTCACTGTTCTGGGAATACGTTGCCAATATCATCTATGCTTTTTTCCTTTGCCGATTAAATAAGAAAGCTTTGATCGTCCTTACGGCGATAGCTGCTGGGATTCTCTTCTATGTGAGTTTTCATGCGGGCAATCTGCTGGGCGGATGGAACGGAGATACCTTCTGGCATGGTGGCGCCCGTATTTTTTATTCATTCTCAGCAGGATTGTTAATTTATCGTTTTAACTGGATTATCCGCAATAATTTGGGCTTTTTCGGATTAAGCATCCTCTTGGCTGCCGCTTTTCTAGCACCCTCTCCTAATTGGAGCTGGTTGTTGGAATACTTAATTGTACTCTTCTTTTTCCCTTTGCTCGTTTCCCTCGGTGCTGGAACAGTAACAAATAGCTTTTCCAAGAGATTCTGTACCTTTTCCGGTGACATGTCCTACCCCTTGTATATGACTCATTATGCCGGCATTTGGATATTCGGAAATTACTTTATGAACTACCAACCGGATTCAACGGAACTTACATGGATCGTCATCGGCGGCACACTCCTGATGCTCATTTTTGCCTATATAGTAATGAAGTTCTACGACAAACCAGTTCGGAAGTACCTAAATGCAAAACGACGGAAATAACGAGCCTATAATCTCTTCAGTTTATAGTAATGGTACTATTTTAAGATTTATGATTCAGATTAATAATAGGGCGTAAAAAGTTGTTCATTTCTCCGATAATGCGTATTTGAGACCTATTCTAACAGGTGTGCGACCAGCTTATGATCAAGCGAAATTGTGCCAAGTCTTTCGATCCTGTTCCTAGTCATGAAGAAGATGAAATTGGCAAAGTAACCCCGGTTCCTTCCCTGTCCTCCCCATAAATACCGAAAATCAGGAGGCGCACACGGGGATCATAGGGAGGTACAGGGGAGGGACATAGAACGAGACTAGGATAAAGGATGCTCCAAACCGATGCTCGTTTGCATGGTATTTTATCCGAATTCGCTTACAACCTTGTTCGGATCCACAGGCGAATTTTTACCGAATTATTTGCTTATATATCCCTATTTTCGTCGATTTGAACGAGAGGAATAGGGAATTAATAGATAATTAATTGCTAAATACCCTTTACAAGTTTTTACCAAGATACTCTAAGGTTTTTTTGTTTTTTACCCTTTTTGCATTGATCTTGTATATACTCATCTTCCTTTCTGTCGTTCAGCGCTTCGACGGGCGAACTTATGGTGAAGAAATCTTTGATAAAGGCAAATTGGTTTTAAACAAATTGATCGACTCAATTTTCTTTGCGGAAAATTGAAATTAAGTACTATTTAAAATGCACAACGGGTTAAAATACTTACAAAAAGGATAACGAGCTTACAATCTCTTCAGTTTGGTCACTTTCTTTGGTTTCTTCACTGCTGCATGAGCGGCTTTCTGGGCAATTTTCACTTCCTTTTCAGACATCGCCTCTGGTCGGTAAGAATTACCAATAACACTTTCGCCGAAAATGATTTCATACCATGCGCTAGATGCAGTATACCGTCCTATATTGAGATCGAGATGATATCCGTCGCGTGTAAAATGATCACCAATAGAACTTGTACGTGCATTTTGTATTGCTGTTCCCGCCGGGACAACCGCATCTGCACCAATCATATCCTTCACTTTTGCATAGGTACTGACAATAGCCTCATACATTTTCATTTGGTCATTATCATAATTAGCAAAACCTTTGTGAGTTGAGGTCTGCTCATAAGCCCAAGTCTGATGAAGTAAATACTCTACATCGGGATTTTTCACACGTTCCTTTACATAGCTGAAAACAAAAGGAAGATGTTCTTTAAACGTTTCAAACTTCCCTGACAGCGAACTAACTTGTTGAAAGCTGATATAATCCCAATCTTCATCATCCAAAGCTTGGGAAATAGACGTATTTTTCGTGACAACCTTTACTCCATTTGTGTCAATTTTTCTATAACTATATGCCTTGGCATCTGAGAGGGCATTATTATAATGTTTCTCCAAAGGAGCTCCGCCGATATAAAGATTACCTATAATCACCGTTTTACCCCCAGCTCGCGCTAACCCATATAAATGATGCTCAACGGCATCGTCCGAAAAGCTATTGCCAATGGCCAGCACCTTAACAATTCCGTCGCCATTTGTATCTCCTCCTTTAACATCAAAATACGTGGCAGCAATATTAACCTGCAGACCCGCGCTCAGTGCCAGGGAAAGAACAAATAACCTTAAAAAGACTTTTCTATTAATTTTCATAATTACATTGTTTTAATATCGAAATGACGGTGGAGCCGACTCTTCAGAAGCACCCCATTGTTTATTAGCAGTATCCCCCATCACAAATTCCAAAACACCCCCTTTTTCTAGATCTTCATGTGCAAACCATGGCTTGTCCAACTTCCTGCCATTCAGCGAAGCCGATTGAATGTACTTGTTTTTTGGAGAATAATTCTTCGCCACTACCACAAATTCATTTCCATTGCTGAGGTGAATTGTCGCTTTCTCAAAAAATGGAGACCCAATGGTATATACCGGCATTCCTGGAGTTACCGGATAAAAGCCCATCATCGAAAAAACAACAAAGGCAGACATGCCACCCCCATCTTCATCACCTGGAACTCCCATTAGATCATTTCTAAACCATTGGTCCATGAGCGTATGAATTCGCTTTTGAGTCATCCAGGGTTGCCCTGAATAGGTATATAAGTACGGTATGTGCAAACTAGGTTCGTTCGCCATTGAAAATTGACCAACATTTCCAGTATGATCCGGAAGCTGGCTATAAAAGTCAAATTTACTCTTCCCTAAAGGTTCTCGAAATGTCTGATCGAGGTTCTTATTAAACTGATCTCTGCCTCCCATTAAGGAAATCAGGTCCGCAACGTTGTGAGGAACATCCCATCGATAAACCCAGGCATTATTTTCCCCATAAAATTCACGGGCTCCCTGTCCGCCTGAATAGCGGTAATCAAAAGGTTCGATGAAGTTTCCATCTTTGTCTTTTGGATGAAAGAACGCGGTCTCCGCATTAAAGATATTTCGGTAATTAAGTGCTTTTTCAGAAAAATACTCTGCGTCCTCCTTCTTATTTAACATAGTCGCAATCTGCGCTAGACTCCATTCGTCGTAAGCAGTTCCCAAGGTTACAGCAACCGGCTGTCTTTTTTCAAAAGAATGCACTTCCGGAACGGTTTCTTCCTCGCCCGGGTGTAATGCCGGAATATAACCTTTCGTGTGATAAAATTCATCCAACCAGCCAGCTGAATCAGCAGACCATGGCGCAAGCGTTTTCTCTAAAACCGCATTCTTTGATGCTTCATAAGCTTTCTCCAAATCAAAGCTTCGTAATCCTTTGGCCCATGCATCCGCAATCGTTACGATACCATGATTAGAGTTCATCCTCCGGGAATCTCCCGTTATTTCAGGAAATGTCGGCAGCCAAAAGCTTTCCATTTGCTCAGCCATCCTCAAAAAAGAATTGATAATATCCGACTCTGTTTCATGATCTATCAATATCCTTAGCGGGTGGGTAGCGCGATATGTGTCCCATATCCAATCATCGGTATAGAACGGGGTATCGTCTTGATGAACTTCCCCATCGAACGCACTAAAATATCTTCCGTCTTCGGTAATCGAGACTGGACGTTCAAAGCAACGATAAAGCGACGTATAGAAAACAGTTTTATCATCTTCACTGATGCCTTCTACAGCAATCTTACCCAACGCTTCATTCCATGCTGACCGTCCCTTAGCAACCAATGCATCAAGGTTGAAGTCTGGAATTTCTCTCCGTAAATTCTTTTCAGCCTGATCGGCACTAATAAACGAAACCCCATAACGAAATTTCACATCCTTAATTCCTTCTGCAAATCGAAAAGCCATCGCAACATTTTCGCCTTTCTTCTCAACGAGTTTCGGATTAATTCCATCTCCTAGCTCTAGAAACCCCGCTTTCTCTGGCTTAACATCTGTCTCAGCAAATAAATACACAACTGTGTTGTTCGCTAATTTCTGAGAAGCATAAACCTTATTCCCTTCAATTCTAATATCCCCATCAATCGTGTTAAAAATAAGATAAGCCGGCTTATCGTCGGCAAATCGGATCTCATAAAATGCAGATTGTGCTGAAGGTGCGAATTCGATTTTGGTGTTTTTTTCATCTAACGTCACTTGATAATGATAGGGTCGAATCTCTTCATTATCATAAGTAAAATGATATACTGCTTGCAGTTCGCTCTCGTCCAGGCCTTGTACCGGACTTAAATTAAAAGCCGAACGTCCACGATGACTGGAAATAATCAATGGCAAGCCTTTAATCTGATCAGAAGTATAATCGGACCGTTCCGGATAAACACGCAACATTCCATTCGGCAAATGGATAGTAGGATATGTCGGCACCAGCAAATGACTAATATTCCCCATCGTCGGATTTACATAATCAACAGGCGTCTTTTTAGGAATAGATTGAGCTACGGCTGTATAAATAGAAAAAAATATAAAAACAAGACTAATATTGAATCTCTTCATAAATTCATTTACTGTGTGTGATTTTCAAAGCATATCCTACTTTATCAACAATAATATATAAAAAGGAATTGGCTCGCAAATTTCGAGATCATTTTCGCTGTATAGCCCACAGCAGCCTTTTATTTTAAATTAATGCCAAAAACATCTTTTAATGCCCTTCTAGCTGCATGATAACCACACATTCCATGCACGCCGCCTCCCGGCGGAGTTGATGAAGAGCACATGTAAATTCCCTTCACCCCTGTTCGGTATGGAGAAAAAAGAGCTGGACGATTAAATAGTTGCCTAATATCCATGACCCCACCACCAATATCACCTCCTATATAGTTCGGATTGTATTTTTCCAACTGTTCGGTATTAAAGGTATGAGTTGCTAAAATCCGGTCTTTAAAGCCCGGTGCGAATCGCTCCACCTGCTTCTCAATCACATTCCTCATATCTACGGTACTGCCTTTCGGCACATGGCAATATGCCCAAGCAGTGTGTTTACCCACCGGTGCCCGGCGATAATCGAACAAACTAGGTTGGGACAAAAGAACAAAAGGGGCTTCACTATGCCGTCCTTTATAAGCGGATTGCTCACTCATTCGTATTTCGTCAATGGTATTCCCCAAATGAAGTGTTCCCGCTCTCCGGGCATCTGCAGACATAAAAGGTATGGGGGCATCCAAAGCCCAGTCTACTTTGAATATCCCCATTCCGTAACGGAATTTTTTTAATTGCCATTGATAGATGCTAGAAAACCGATGGCCGGCAATTTCAAGTAATTGCTTTGGCGTAACATCAAACATCACAACCTTACTGGACGGAAGCTGCGATAAAGATTTTATGTAGATGCCCGTTTCAATCTTACCGCCAATAGAAAGAAAATAAGAGGAAAGGGCATCCGCAATTCGCTGAGAGCCACCAATAACTATGGGCCATCCTTTAATATGGCCAGTAGCTTGTAGAACTAGCCCAACCGCAGAGGTAGTAGACTTAGAAAGTGGTTGCATTGAATGTGCTGCCATCCCAGCCCATAGCGCTTTAGCTTCCGTTGTCTTAAAACGACGTGATAAACTGAGCGCTGAAGAAAGTCCGAGCCAGCCAAACTTAACCATGGCACTTGGATGAGAAGGTATTTTGAGCAGGGGACTTAAAATGTCTTTAGACAATTTTGACCAAGCTTCCAAGATAGGCCTCATCAAATCCAAATAAGCATGACTGTCGGCTCCTAGTCCGGAAGCTGTATATTCGAGTGATTTAGTTAGAACGGCAGCCCTTCCGTCGTCTAAAGGATGCGCTACCGATACTTCCGGAAATATAAAATCAACACCGAAATCAGCAAGTGGAAGACTGTTTAAAAAGGGAGAAACAGACGCCATCGGGTGTACAGCAGAGCAAACATCATGTAGAAAACCAGGCAAGGTTAGTTCTTCACTCCTTAAGCCCCCTCCAATCTGCTTCTTTGCTTCAATTAACAAAACAGATTTACCTTGTTGTTGTAAGGTGATGGCAGCCGCCAGACCGTTAGGACCAGACCCTACTACAACACTATCAAAATCTGTTTTATACATTATAGCACGAACTCAATGATTACGACTTTTTATTAAAAAACAAAACCGTATCAGAATCGAACTCATCAAGGCCACCGTAGACACCCAGTTCGGTCTCTGTTAACATATAGATATTAATACGAATCGATTCTTCCTCGCCTTCTGTATCGGTAAGGACAATAACATCGTCTCCAGACCACTCCCAATTAAAGGTCGTCGTAACGGCCCCCTCGTCGGTATAGTCTTCATAGACCGCCCCTTTCCCGTCGGCACTTAGTGTAAGCTCAAATATACGCCCGTCCCTAGCGTATTCTTTTTCGGCATCGCTTATACGTCCGTCGCCATTTCCGTCCTTACCGGCTGCGTATAACAACCAAGTTCCCTGAATCAGGGTATTTCTGTCTTTTTCAATTTTATCTTCATCCTTGTCACAAGAAACGAATGAAACGACAAATAATAAAGCGAATATAAACGGTAGAAGGTTTCTCACGCTTTTCATAATCAATGTTAATTGGTTTCCAGTTCGACTCAACAAAAATTATGCCCGACAAAATTTTCGAATTAATCATGGTAAATAATAGTGTTTTTGTAATTTCAACTCCTGACACAGATATGCATGTAAAATAGTAATAAAAGGCTCATGAACAATATAAAGAAAATCCCACTTTCTAGGTTAGGATACGATTTCATCAGTAAAGAGTTTATTCCCGAAGGAAAAGACGAATATTACCTAAGAAATATACAAAACAGAAGTGGAATTGATTATCGAAACCTTTCGGCCTTTGAAATCGAAGTATTGGTTAAAAATGGTAACACGACAGACAACTGGAATAATATTCTCGTATCGGATGCTTTCAATCCTGAATTAGTCAAGAATTGCAAATTTTACGGACTGATACGCATTGGGAAATTGGAACCCTATTACCTTGAATTCCACGGTCTAAAGGCCGAAGTAGGCCTGTACAATTCTACCATTATCAGCTGTGATTTAGGCGATAATGTAGCAATCAATCACGTTAATTATATCTCACACTATATCCTAGGGAAAGAAGTCGTAATCGTCCAAGTAGATGAGATGAAGACAAGTGTCAACGCCAAATTTGGCAATGGCATTCTCAAAGATGGAGAAGACGAGGCATCGCGGATCTGGCTAGAAATCTGCAATGAGAACGGAGGAAGGAAAGTGATCCCTTTCAATGGTATGCAACCGGGCGATGCCTGGCTGTGGAGTAAATATCGCGACGACTCGCTACTACTGGAACAATTTATCAAATTCACTGAAACAGAATACAAAACCGAACCGGGATATTATGGAAAAGTTGGGGACCGCACGGTTATTAAAAACACAAACATCATCAACGACGTATGGATCGGATCGGATGCTTATATCAAAGGGGCGAATAAACTTAAAAACCTCACGATAAAGTCCAACGCCAAAGGCAAATCGCAAATTGGAGAAGGCTGTGAGCTTGTAAACGGAATTATAGACTTTGGCTGCCGAATTTTTTACGGCGTTAAAGCAGTACGTTTTGTAATAGCATCCAATTCACAACTCAAATATGGCGCACGGCTGATCAATTCCTATCTCGGTAGCAATGCGACAATATCATGTTGTGAAGTCTTAAACTCACTTATATTTCCTGCGCACGAACAACACCACAACAATTCCTTCTTATGTGCTGCCGTGGTTTCGGGACAAAGCAACATTCCAGCAGGGGCAACTATTGGCTCGAATCACAACTCACGCGGGGCCGATGGAGAAATCATTGCGGGGCGGGGTTTTTGGCCGGGCTTATGCGTTTCGTTGAAGCACAACTCCAAGTTTGCTAACTTTACGATCCTCGCCAAAGGGGATTATGATTATGAGTTAAACATCCCTATTCCTTTCTCACTGGTTAGCATCCAAGAAGATACGAACACGCTTGTTATTATGCCAGGGTACTGGTTCATGTATAACATGTACGCTTTACAACGAAATACCTTCAAATATCAAGACCGGGATAAGCGCTACGAAAAGATTCAGCGGATCGAATATGACTATCTGGCGCCAGATACAATCAATGAAATATTTACCTCCTTGGCACTTTTCGAAGAACTCGTGGGTGAAGCCTATCTAAAACACGCTGAGCAGGTTGGGTTTAATCCTAAAGATGACCTCAAAAAGCCACGAGCTATCGGTAAAAAGCTATTAGAGGAAAGAGATCCAATAGTTACCGAATTGAATATTTTAGCAAGAGGATTCGAGAATGCGAAACGAGCTGTACGAATCATCAAAGTCCAGCAAGCCTATGATATCTTTAAAACCATCATACGCTTTTACGGCATTAACAATCTGATAAACTATGTTGAAGAATTAGAAAAGCCTTCCATTAAAGAGCTGGTTGGATCACTTACGAAGTCGAAACTCAAGAGGGAAAATTGGCTAAATGTGGGCGGACAGCTATTAAGTGAAAAGACCATTGCTACATTTCGAGATCGAGTTCATAAGAGTATCATAAATTCTTGGGATGATGTTCATGACTTCTATCGCGCCGAAGGAGAAAAGTATGCTTCTCAAAAGAAACTACACGCCATAACCTCCTTACTTGAATTGGAGGAGCTTCAGGTAAAACAAATTACCAAAGAACAGATCCTCATCTGGTGTAAGGAAATCAAGAAGACCAAACAATGGATGGTCGACTCAGTCGAAAACTCTCGTAAAAAAGATTATACCAATCCTTTCCGGAAAATGATGTACGATACGCAGGAAGAACTTGATGAGGTATTAGGCAGGTTCGAAGACAATTCTTTTATAAAGGATCAAAAATCGGAACTTAAGACCTTTACTAAAAAGGTGAATGCTTTTGAAAAAAAATTAAATCACTGATCAAATTTAATACGAATAAAACGAGGTCGATATAGCTGTGGATCTAAATTCAGGTCCTTTAAAAAGTCAAATGAATTTACATTATAGCTGATAAGAAGCTCTCCTTTTTCCGATAAATGCGGATGAGCCTTTGCGTTATATACAAAATAATTTTTATTTGCTGCGGGCTCAGGGCATTGCCAGATCTCATGAATGGGACCGAATGGCCCCACCGGACTAAGCCCTACACGCAGCCCAACGGAAGAGCCAATGCCATCCTTCTGAAAAACCATGACGTAACGGCCATCATCAAGCGGACTGACACTAAGCTCGTTCGAAGCGCTGTCGACAATCTCAGTAGCACCGTTTATATCAGCATCCCATTTTGTTCCGTCCCAATACCTCCATTGCTCGAAGGCTTCAAAATCTTCTGGACGCACACGTGCAACCAAGACTTTCTTTTCAGATCCCATAACGCCATAGACATAAATAAATCCATCAGGATTAGGGACACCAGCTAATTCGGTATTGACTAAGATGCCGGCCCCAAAGGATCCCTTTTGCTGATTATCATCCTTACTGACATATAAAGGGGTATCAAATTGCCGATAGTCACTAAATGGGGGCGCACTACCCTTTGGAATAGCAATCAAGGTATTGCCTACTTCTTCAAAACCAAATACCTTTGCACCGGTATTTCGTATACGGTAGCCAAAAATATACGTAGTAAAGTCGAGCGCCTGATTTACGAAACCATCGCCCAGCCAATAGTATTCTCCTTCCTTAGATTGAACTGTTTTCGGCGCAAACAGCGTGCTTGTCGAATCGACTGGCTGATCATCTCCGTAAAACAGCATATTGGTATTCCGGGGCTGTCTTCCCGTCAAGATTGCCACTGAGTTATTCACCATTTTCGATCCAGGCTGCAATTCTCCCTCTCTGATATCTCCAAACATGGTATCGCTAAATATGAAGAGGGTTTTAATTTCTTCTTCACGTCCCTGCGTCTCAATTCCATTCATCGGAATGCTGTAAATTCCGTCACCACCAAACCAGCCGTGATTCCGCTTAAAAAGCAGATCCCAATCCCCGGCAGCTTCAACTCGATAGTTCAATTGAAAGGCAGCCGAATCTTTATGAAGCAAAACAGGGTCTTGTGAAAAACCCACAAAGACCCTGCATAAAAGAATTGATACTAAAATATATCTCATTTCTAATCTGGCGACTGTGTTCGCTAGCGCTGAACACGCCCCGACCCGTCTCCTTTTAATAAAGTTTCCACATCTGATAGTGTGGCATGATTCATATCACCAGGGATCGTATGTTTCAAAGCTGAGGCGGCCACAGCAAACTCCGCTGCATCTTGCAAAGATTTATCTGTCATCAAACCATAAATTAACCCGCTGGCAAAAGAATCCCCTCCGCCTACGCGATCAACAATTCGTATTTCATACTTTTTCGTGTGATAAAACTCCTTACCATCATATACCAAAGCCGACCAGCCATTATCCGAGGCACTGTGACTCTCACGTAGGGAGGAAGCAACATATTTAAAATTAAATTTCTCAACCATCTGCCGGCACACATCTTTAAAGCCATCGAGGTTCAGTTCGCCTTTCGTTACATCTGTGCCTTCGCTTACAAAACCCAATGAGTCATGAGCATCCTCTTCATTTCCGATACAAACATCAACATATTGACAAAGACGGGTCATTACTTCCCTCGCTTTTTCTTTGCTCCACAATTTTTTGCGATAATTTAAATCAATACTTGTTGTAATCCCTTTCGCTTTTGCAGCTTTTAAAGCAGCTTCCGTCAACGCAGCCGCCTTGTCGCTCAGCGCAGGAGTAATGCCAGTCGTATGGAACCAGTCTGCACCTTCAAATATTTTATCAAAATCAAATTCGCTGATCTCCGCCTCAGAAATCGCACTATCAGCACGATCGTATACAACCTGTGAAGCTCTCATCGACGCACCAGTCTCTAAGAAATAGATCCCAAGTCGCTTTCCGCCTTTGGCAATAAACTGGGTATCTACTCCATAACGACGCAGGTGATTTATTGCAGACTGACCGATGGGGTTATCAGGAACTCTTGTCACAAAAACTCCGTTTAACCCATAATTACATAAAGAAGCTGCCACATTCGCTTCACCACCTCCGTAAGTTACATCGAAACTATCACTTTGAACGAATCGTTTAAATCCTGGAGTCGATAATCGCAACATAATTTCCCCCAGCGTTACTGCTTTTTTTGACATTTTAAATTAAAATTAAATTTATGAATATGATTAGTAAGATAATTTATTATCAATATTTGGTACGTACCCGATTATCACATTCCAAATAATCGAGAGATTAAAGTTACCTATTATTTTCAGATTTGCAAACTATAACGCTCAAAGTAAAAAAGATAAAATCAAGAAGGAAAAGAGGTCAATGGTCCTGACAGACAGCCACGGCCATTGACCTCTTTTTTTCTGTTACTCGTCTTTCATCCAATAAAAGGTGACGTCTTCATCGTCACGTCCACCTAAATGTGCAGCCACGGCAGCATCGTAAGCGGCCTGACTGCTTGAAACCACCGCTACGGGATATGTTAAGCGTTTAATAAATGTGCCCTGAGGCAACAACGGATTCTTTGATGCCATGATTGGATATAGTTTTGGATAGCCTGTTCTACGAAATTCGGACCAAGCTTCCGTACCTTCTGGAAACATGGCAATCCATTTCTGAGTGATAATTTTCTCTAACTTCTTCTCAAAAGAAAGGCCCTCGTTCCATTTCACCGTCACATCCGTCAATGGCGGACTGTTATAGTCACTGCGTTTTGGGTCGACATAGGCTATTTGCGTACTGACGCTTTCCAAATATTCGTCAATCCCTGCCACTTCATTTGCAGCAAACGATACGCGGATACCTTCCTTATAGAAAAAATCAGCTGTTTGTCCTCCCATATTCCAACCTCGCAATGCTCCTTCTGCTCTTAAAAAGTAACTTTCAGCAACGTCTACAATTTTCATAGGGTCTGACTCCAGGACATTGTACTTTGAATAGTTTTCGTAAACCGTCTTTGTCGGCCTATCGACTCCCGGACGGATACCTCGGTAAGCTCCATTCAGCGCAGGATCAGTTGCTGGCAGCGCATACGCTTCCAAGCGCGGATCACCAAAGCCTTGCAGATAGGTGATTACAGCGGCTGACACGCGTGTATCAGACCATTCATTGCTCATTACGAAATGTGGATTCTTTGCTGCTCCTTTTACCGAAAAAGATCCTTCATCTTCTCCTATTACGCCGCCGTTCGCAGGATCAACTGCCTTCTCCGCCTCTGCGCGTGCTTTTTGAGGATCAATTTCAGAAAGTCGAATCGCTAATCTCAGACGTAAGGTATTTGCCAGCTTGATCCATCGAGGGTAATTGCCTTGAAAACTTGATCGATCCCATTTTTTAAACCGGATGTCATCTCTGGCGGGATCTTCAGCTTCGGCAGCTTGAAGACTAGCTACCGCAATATCAAGATCCTCAAAAAATGCCGTATAAGAAGCCTCAGGCGAGTCCCATTCCGGTTCAGCTGTTAACCCATATTCGGTGTATGGATATGGCCCAAAGGTGTCAACCAACCGATGCCCAGCAGCGACTTTAATAATCAATGCTATGGCATATAAATCTGGGTATTTCTCATCGATCCCTTTCTTTTTCATCTGCACCCAATTATTCATCACCCCATTGGTACTTACCGTCCATGACCCTGGCCAAATACCTCGGGTTACATAAGTGGTCGGGTTAACATTCCCAATAAAATTACTGGGTGCCTCTAAGTAATTTGCATATGATTCGGCTTGCAGGTTTTGCTGTGTCTGTTCAGATGTTGTGGTGCTGATGATATTATTCATCATCGTTGGCAATAAAAATCCACCATCATTGGCATCTTGTTGCAAATCTTTATCAGAGATCAGTTTTTGATCCTGATTCAAACCTTCAAAATCTTCAGTACACGACTGGGCGACAAGAACAAAAGCTATAATCGCCAGCATTTTAAGATTTATTTTATTTATTAAATAGTTCATCGCTATATTTTATTTAAAATCCGACAATTTTATAATCCTACCCTTAATGTTAGACCAAAGGACCGGAGCGAAGGGATCTGAAACGATTCGAACCCTTGACTTCCATTAGCTGTTCCCAACGCCAACTCGGGATCGAAGGGCGCTTTCTTATGAAGAAAGAATAGATTACGACCGACCAACGAAACGTTGATATTTTTGAACGTGTCGCCTAGATCATCGAAGGTATAACCAATTGAAAACTCACGAAGGCGAATGTTCGTCGAGCTGTACGTATACTCACTGGCCGCTGCACCATAGTCTGCTTTGGCAGAAATGTATCCATAGTATGTTTCAGCATCAATCAGATTCCCATTTACCATCACACCGCCGTTATCTCGGGCCTCCCCACTCCGCTTTGAAAGCCCTTTATAGTCTAGCCACTGTTCAGTTGAAGAAGCTACCAACCCTCCAAACCGGCTATCAATCAAAAACGAGAGATTGAAGTTCTTGTACCTAAATTGGTTATTAAAGTTTAACAGAAAGTCCGGATTGGCATTACCAATATACTGGTTATCCTGTGCAGAAAGCAAAGGCAAGCCGGCGGCGTTGACCTGATGGGATCCATCCTCGTTATAGAGGTACTTTTTCCCATAAATATCGTGATAGGCAGCATATTCTCGGTCGCCCAGCAAATCGCTTCCCGGACGTACTAAGTACAAATTAGTTAACCTGTTGGCACTCGCTAATACAAAGCGGTCGGTAGTTAATAAGTCACTAAGCTCCTTAATACGGTTGGTGTTTCTGGTAAAGTTTAGGCTTGGTGTCCATTGCAACTCACCAAATTTACCATTATAGCTGGCATAAGCTTCGATACCTCGGTTTTGGATGGTTCCGCCGTTAATCCAGAAGCTTGTGGCGCCAGCCCCCGAAGGTGCCGTAATCGTAAACACCTGATCTCGTGTCGTTGCATCATAATACGTGATATTGAAATTCACTTTATCATTAAAAAAGCGCATCTCAGCACCAAATTCGAGCGACTTTGTTCTTTCAGGTTTCAGGCTTGTGGTGTCGGTACCACTAAAGAACGGTAGGTTTGGACGGCCGATCACGTTCCCATCTGGGCTCAAACTATAATTTGGCGAACGCTCCGCCGCGCCAAAAGGCAAACTATTCCCAACTTCAGCATAGGTTGCTCGCAGCTTAATAAAACTAACCGTTTCACTTGGCGCTAAATTTTCCGAAAGAATATATGAGAAACCAACCGATGGATAAAAGAAAGCCTCATCTACAGTCGACGACCATTCGTTTCTAGCTGTCGCATCAATATAGAGAGTTTCTTTGATACCGAAAGTAGCAGTCGCAAAAACGGCTCTTGAAACTTCTTTTCTTTGAGACTCCGTCTTCACAAAATTCCCTGTTAATGCGTAAACTGAAAAGTAGTTCGGATACGATAAAGTCGTCAGAGCACCGTCTGTTCCGTTATAAAAACTTCGATAACTCTCCACTGTATTGCTTGCCCCCAACACCGCATTCAATGTTAAATCATCATTGAGCGATCGGTTGGCAGAAATAAGAAGATCAGAATACAGGTCTTCGCCGTTAGAAACTTCTTTGGTATAAGCACCGTTTGCTCCAATCGAGGTTGGGTCCGAAGTAGCAGCATAACGATATTCTACGTCCCCTGAATACCGGTTCAAGGTTGTTCTGGCTTGTACATTTACCCAATCCGTGATATTCCATTTTGCGGAAGCCGTAAAAACCGTCCGATCCCGCAATTGATCATTTTGTAAACGATTGGTAATCCAATAAGGATTCTGATTAGAACTATGTTCGTTTTTAATGTATGGCCAGTTCTGCACATACATATGGCGGCGCTCATCCCACACACCACCCCCATTTGGAGAGTATTTTGACATATCATCTCCCATCGGGAATAAATACAACCCGAACATCGGACTATTGTACCAGGAAGAGGCATTTTGGTTTTCCGTTTTACTCTTAATATAGTTCAAGCCTGCCTCAAGTTCAACCTTACCGTCCAAAATCTCACTCGTCCCTCTAACGGTAAAATTATCCCTTTTAAAGCCATAGTTTGGTATTACAGATTTTGAATTCGTATTCGAATAGGACAAGAACGCTCTGCTTACTTGATTGCCACTACTTATCGAGATGCTATTGATAAAGTTCTGACCTGTCTCGAAAAACTCTTTAATATGCCGATCGCTACCATTATTGATCTTCGGCCCCCAGCTATCGTTAATGCCTTCTACTGCCTCACCTCCGAGACCCTGCCCATACGATGTTTGCAGTTCTGGCAGCACCAATGGGTTATCGAACATAGTCGACGATGAAAAATCGACTGAAGTCGTCCCAAACTGCCCTTTCTTGGTGGTAATCAAAATCACCCCGTTTGCCGCCTGGCTACCATACAGAGCCGCCGCAGATGCACCCTGCAGCACTTGCAAACTGGCTATATCTTCTGGATTATAATCGGCAAACCCACCGATCGGAACCCCGTCAACTACATAAAGGGGCTGATTATCCCCGACAATCGATTTGTTCCCGCGCAGAACGATCCTCGGGTTTGAACCAGGTCCACCCGCACCCTGAGAAACTACGACCCCCGCCGCCTTTCCGGCTAGAGAATTTAGTAAGGTAGGGCCTTTCACCTCGGTCAACTCATCTGCCGAAATATTAGTTGTCGAATAAGACAAACTCTTTGCCGAACGCTCAATACCGAGCGCCGTTACGACGACATCACTTAGAACTTTTGTGTCTTCCGACATCTGTATGGTGATAGTCGTTCGGTTGTTGATGCCGATCGTTTGCGAAACGTAGCCTACCGAAGAGAACAAAAGAGAATCTGTTGCACCTGCACTGATGGCAAAATTCCCATCGGCATCGGTGCTTGTTCCAGTCGTTGATCCTATAACTTGGACACTAATGGCCTGTAAACCCTGACCACTAGCATCGGTAACTTTTCCTGCAACATTGGTGTTTTGTGCAAACAGCGAATTGCAATACGCTAAAAGAAAAAACAGGATGACGTGAACCTGAATCGGCAGCTTTTTTTCCATAATTTAGTTTTTTATAGGGTTAAAAATATTAAT
This sequence comes from Pedobacter indicus, assembly GCF_003449035.1. Taxonomy (NCBI): domain Bacteria; kingdom Pseudomonadati; phylum Bacteroidota; class Sphingobacteriia; order Sphingobacteriales; family Sphingobacteriaceae; genus Albibacterium; species Albibacterium indicum. Next base: position 712,022 of record NZ_QRGB01000001.1, on the reverse strand, counting down.
AACTAATATAGTTATTAGCATCTAATATCATATAACGCTGACAAACATAAGTTATTATATCGCAATCATACATCTGATTATCAGTCCATTAAAATGTAATATTTGTATTATATTAAAATATATTAATATTAAGTAGTAGTTATAAAACAAGAAAACCATTCATTTTAACGAAGAAAAATTGCAGAAATTAACGTCAAAAAGCTAAGTTTGACTGTGAAGCATAATAAAAAGATTATGAGAACTCTTATTGTTGTTTGTATTTTACTTTCGTCTTGTAATATGGCGACTACTTCCACCGACCCATCACAAGGGAAACTCACCTTGCTTATCGGGACATATACCGGCTCGGGTGACCATGCAGACATTTACGTTTATACTTTTGATACTGATAGCGGGACGCTTACTTACAAAAACGAATTAACCGGCATCGACAACCCATCTTTCCTCACACTTTCACCTGATTTGAAACAAGTGTATGCAGTATCAGAATGGGGTAAAGATTCCATAGGCACGGTTTACGCATACAATTTCGATCAGAAATCTGGAAAAATGGAGTTCTTGAACAAGGTATCTTCCGGCGGTGACGGCCCCTGCTATATATCAATCGACTCAACCGGGACTTATGTCTTTACAGCAAACTACGGAAGCGGGAGTTTAGCCGCAGTTCCAATCTTGGAAGATGGCTCATTAAGCAACGATATACAAGCCATTTACCATAAAGGAAATATAGTCAACGGCAAGGAAGGCCCAACACGAATGCACGCTGCTGCTGTATCCCCGGACAACAACACCCTGTTCGTTACAAATTTGGGAACCAGCGAAATAACAGGTTATCCATTAAATGTCAACCAGGAATCTTTTCCATTGGACACCAACAACCTGAAGGTTTCCACGTTACCTGAAAATAGCGGTCCCCGTCATTTCACTTTTCACCCGAATGGGCAGCATGCCTATTTCATCAACGAATTAAATGGCGACATTACAGTGTTTGATTATGAAGACGGGGTACTGACTGAAAAACAAAAAGAATCAATCGTTCCCGACGATTTCGCCGGCAAGTTCGCGGCTGCAGATATTCATGTATCCCCCGATGGAAAGTTTCTCTATGGATCAAACCGGCTGGAGTTAAATGAAATTATTATCTTTAAAGTTAACCCAACAGATGGGCAACTTAGTTATGTCGGTCGCCAATCTTCGGGAGGCGAAACACCAAGAAATTTCGCGATCGATCCCTCCGGCAAGTTTTTGTTGGTGGCTAATCAAAACACAAATGACATAACTGTTTTTCTCCGTGACCAAGAGACGGGACTATTGAGCGAGACCTCAGAAAAAATCAGCATCCACAAACCGGTATGCTTAAAATTTGCCCATTAATTTCCGGATAAATTGGTGATAACTTGGTATAGTCCATTGCGGAATGTTAGTGGAACGCTCCCGCATTACATCCGCATTTTTCGATGAAAAATGCGATAAAAGTACGAAACGGTTTAGCTTGTTTTCCTCCATCAGGTGAAACATGTTTAAACCAATGGTACTAGTTTTTCAGATCAACTTAATCCGGTTGATTCATTCCGGCAACTGGTCTATAACACGCTTTACCTCTTCTTCTGTTGCCGTAAGTTTTGTACGGCATACTTCGATTAACAGGGACGCTCTTTTTACTTTAGCAGCCAATTCGTCAACAGGGATATCCCCTCTTTCCAGGTGAGATATAATCGACTGTAATTCATCAAAAGCTTCAGTATATGTAATTTTATCTGCCATATATATTCTTTCTAAGAAATAATTGTACTCTCAACTTCGCCATCATGAAGTTTCGTGGTTAATGTCACCGTTCTATCTAATTCGCTTAGGTTTTTAATAATTATCCCGTTTTGATAAGTCAGGGAAAAGCCTCTTTTTAGCACATTTTCGGGACTGAGGAGCTTAACCTGAACCTCTGTAGAATCCAATGTTTTGCCTGCTGTGGAGATGTGCTGTTTTGCCAATAACCGCAAGGAAGCACTAAAAGTAGAAAGTGCGGTGTTCTCGAGCCTTATTAAATGCTGACTGGTCAACTGAAACTGACGAACTAGCAGATCTAGCTCTGTATTCTTTTCTTTCAGAAGGTTTATAATGCCTGTTTTCAGATATTCTTCAGCCTCCACGACCGGCACAGCAAATTCGTGGAAACGCTGGATCAACATATCAGCTAATTCGCTGGGCGTAATTGCGTTTTTAAATGCAACCATTTCACTCACGGTTTCGTTTGTAGAATGTCCGATGCCAGTAAGAACAGGAAGCGGGAAAGTTGCAATAGCTTTCGCTAGCTCATAATGATTATAACAGGCCAGACCAATTTCTCCGCCACCTCCACGTATGATCGCCACGGCATCGAACTGATCCAATACCTTCTCAATACTCTTGAGCTGGTCGACGATCGATTGAACTGCTTTATCCCCTTGCAGCAATGCGGGAAACAATCGATATTCAAACTTGTAAGCATATGGGTTATTGTCGATGATTTTGACAAAATCGGCATAACCCTTACTGGTTTCAACAGAAATAATGGCCAATCGCTTAGGCAGTACGGGAAACACTAATGCTTTATTTGCATTGAAGATATTTTCTTTTTGTAGCCTGGCGATGGATGCTTGCTTTTCTTTGGCAAGCTCGCCCAAGGAAAAAGAGGGGTCGATATCCAAAATCCGCAGGCTAATGCCGTAAACCGGGTCAAAAGCAATATTGACCAACATTAAGACCATTATCCCGTCTTTCAAAGGCTCTTGCAAGGTGTCAAGAAAGCGTTGATTAATAATATAAAAATCACTTTTCCATAATATCGACCGCATTTCAGCGATCACCTTGCCTTCTTTTTTTTCAACCAAATCAGGATAACAATGACCAGAATGTGAATAATGGTTCAGTTTGTTTATTTCTGCCTTTACCCAATAAGCACTCTGGTATCTGGCCGCCAGCGTCTTCTGGATACTCGTTGCTACTTGTGACAAGCTAAAGATTTTTCGTTGTAAAGGCTCTTCCATGTAAGGGCAATCTTAACTCAAAGATAAGAATATAAAAAAAGACCATCTCCTATATTTATCGGGATGGTCTTTTCGTACGATATATTGTTAAAGCATTAGTTCGCTACTGGCAAAAATGAATAGTTTTTGCCGTACTCTATCATTTGATCGAAGAATGAGCTTGGGTATTCCAATTTTACATTGACAACCTTACCGTCTTGGGTTTCTGCTACTAATCGAGGTTGTATAAAGCCTTTATAAGGTTTTAGGTTCAGGCTTTCGTAGCGATCTAAAACTTCTTTATGCAATTCGTGATCAACTTTTACCCCGTAAGTTTCAACCAGAGCCTTGCCCGCTTCATAATCGCCTTCGGATTTAATACGCTGTATTTCTCGCAGCAACTCACCAAATAGCTCGCGCAATTTTTCGTAGTCATTGATCTGAACATAGGTTTTATTGTCTTTGGTTATGAACTCGACAACATTATCTTCCTTCCCTTTTTCATATACCCAGTAGGCATTGAGGGCACGATTCCGCATATGTGATTCCTCAATGTTGTCACCAAGTTTTAAACGCGATAATTGGGTCATTAAGCCATTCATCATATAGCTATCGTATTCTGCTTTGCCGACATCAAGAGACTCCATCACACCGATTTCTATTAGTTTCTCATCCAATAGGTAGTACAACGCCACCAAATCTGCGCGCGCTTCTTCTAGCGTGGATGCGTAAGTTTTAAGTGTTTTATCAGGTGTCCCTACGCCTGGATTGATCTGTCCCGAAGCGTGCCCGATACATTCATGCATATCGGTATGGAGGTCACTCGCTAGGTTGCCGTGTTTTTTCATTCGGTCGATTACCGCTTGGTCACTCACGAACTCTTCCAAAAACCCACTACTGGCGCTGCTTTCATTATAAGCATGAATGATATTGCTCAGAGATACCGATTTTGATCCATATTCTTTTCGAATCCAGTCTGAGTTAGGCAAGTTTATCCCGATTGGTGTGCTTGGTGCAGCATCGCCAGACTCCACAATAACGGTAATGGCTTTGGCGCTGATCCCTTTAACTTCTTTCTTTTTGTGTTCCGGGATCAAGGGCGAATTATCTTCAAACCATTGCGCTTCGTCAGCTATTGCTTTGATACGCTTGGTAGTCTCAAAGTCTCTTAGGGATAAAACACTCTCGAAACTCCCTTTGATACCCAGCGCATCGTTATATACTTCAATAAAACCATTGGCAAAGTCGATCACACTTGTTGTATCCTTTACCCAAGAAATATTGTATTCATCCCATTTCTTTAGGTCGCCTGTCTTATAATATTCTATTAATAATTGCAACGAATTCTTTTGTTGGTCATTCTCTGCAACATTCACTGCTTTTTCAAGCCAGAAAATCATCTTATCAATCGCTTCACCGTACATACCTCCGGATTTCCATACCTTCTCGACAACTTCTCCATTCTCTTTAACCACTTTGCTATTCAATCCCCACTCGGGTTCGTGGTCACTTTGAGGAAACCCGGCATAAAATGCTTCGACCTCATCGGCAGTAACACCCTCGTAGAAATTATTTGCGGACTCCCGAACATTGTCGATCCCCGCAGTTAGGTTTACCATCTTGGGCATGAATGTAGCATCAAAGATAATAGTTTCTAATTTCGCAACGAGGTCATCAACCGTCTCTCCGTTTTGAAGTGGCAGACGGGTTGAGTCAGCTGTTTTCACGAGTTTAACAAAATACTCTTTACTGAAGCCTGGTGAAAACTTATCATTTGAGTAATGATGATAAATACCGTTAGCAAACCATACTTGACCTGCATAGACGCGGAAAAGACCCCACTCCTCATCGTTGTGATCTATCTCAGGGCTTTCCCAGATCCCTTCAATCGTTTTTCGGATTAACAGGTTGTATTTTCCACGTTGGTCATAGATAATATCTCTCCCTGACAATGATGCTTCGTATAGATAATACGCTAATTCTTTTTGTTTATCATCCAAATTATCCCAGCCGGGCACTTCATAGCTCAAAACCTGAAGATCTGCAAACTCCCGGTCACCCGCAGTTGTCGCCGAGGAATTGTTCGTAGATGTTTCCTCGCAAGATGTTAAAATGAACAAAAAGCAAAGGATACTTCCTGTTAGTGAAAAAAACTTATTCATTGAATTATGTTTTGGTTAAAATTAGGTTATGCTTTTCTTAGAAATTCCGTTCGCAGTACCACTTTCATTTTGTCGACCTTGCAGTCTACCTCTTCTTCGTCATCTGTTAAACGAATATTTTTAATTACAGTACCTTTCTTTATGGTCAATGGCGATCCTTTTACTTTAAGGCTTTTTATTACTACAACTGAATCCCCATCGTTCAATGGATTACCGTTACAATCTCTGACTTCCATTACGAGCTTATTATTAAATTGACATTATTTACCATCAAAAGTAGCATAAAATTACGGAATTAATAAATGACAGCGATTGCGGTATCTTCTAGACTGATAGATACAGTACATCACGCTATAAATCAATATATTATGCAATATTTTAAAACTTTTATAATAATTAATTTGTCTTTTTAATACATCAAATAAAGTATCATGTTAAAGAATTTAGAAAATCTAGTTAGGGAAAACGCACAATCAGCTATTGTTGACAATAGCGAAATCCCAAATGACAAGAATGAAGCAGCTATTGAAGCCGCATCTACGTCCATTATCGATGTTTTACGCCAGAAAATTGCCGCCGGTGATATAAATGGCTTGATTAGCTCTTTTAAAGACCCTTCGGCTCAAGGTGCAACGAGTAATGAGGTTGAAAATAATTTCACCTCCAAATTACAGGACATGGGAATCAACCTAGAGTCTGCAAAAGCTGTAGCGGCTTCTATTATACCGGGCATATTGGCAAAATTTAATCAAAAAACGAATGACCCTAGTGATAACTCGTTCGACTTTCAAGATATTGTAGCGCAGGTTGCAGGGCCAGACGGTAAATTTCAATTATCAGATCTGACGAATCTCTTTAATAATAAAGGTGGAGATACAACATCGTCAGGCGACCAAAAAGGAGAAAATGACGGTGGTTTTATTGACAAGATGAAAGATATGTTCTAAACCAGCTGTCATTCATCATTGTTAAATACTGTTAAATAGCACCTCACTTCAGGGGTGCTATTTAAGTATCTGATGAGTTTTGCACGGTCTTTGCAGTTCTTCGTCTGTAAAACAAAAAAAAGTGATATGAAAACTAAATATTTGTTCTTATTCACAGCGGCCCTCATGATCGTCTTAAGTTCATGCGGTGCCAAAAAGAAATTGCAGGAAGCAGAGAACCGCTATTCCAGCTTGGATAGTAATTTCCGAATGACTCAACAGGAATTAGCACAATACAAAGACTCGGTTAGTCTATACAGAAATGAGAATGAGCGCCTTTCGAACCTGCTACAAGACCAAAAATCGAGTAATAACCAAATGGTTGAACAGTTGAAGAACCTTTCAGTTATTTCTAGCTCACAGGCTGAAAGTATTAACAAATCATTGGAGAATATCAGCAGCAAAGACGCCTATATTCAAGATTTGCAATCTGCCATATCCAGAAAAGATTCGTTAAACATGGCTTTGGTAATGAATCTAAAAGGTGCGATTGGGAATCTAGATGATCAGGATATAGATATCAAAGTTGACAAAGGTGTTGTCTATATCGATATTTCCGATAAGTTGCTATTTAAGAGCGGAAGTTATGAACTGAGTGGGCGAGCTCCTGAGGTTTTAGGAAAGGTTGCTAAGGTGCTAGCGAATCAGCCTCATATTGAATTCATGGTCGAAGGGCACACAGATAATGTACCTTACAGAAAGGGTGTACTGTTAGACAACTGGGATTTGAGTGTGAAACGCGCAACAACAATCGTTCGGGTTCTTCAAGATACTTATAATCTCGATCCGGCGAGAATGACTGCTGCTGGTAGGGGTGAATATATCCCGGTAGCTGGCAACGATTCTGAAAGCGGCAAAGCTGCTAATAGAAGAACAAGAATCGTTATTCTTCCTGAATTAGATCAGTTCTTTAAGCTGTTGGAAACTCCCCAACAGAAGTAGGTAAAATATATAAAGCAAATAAGAGAGGCTAGTTTGTACAGCGAGCCTTTCTTTTGTTTACCGGAATATCCACTTTAGGTAATTGATATTCTTGCTTACCAATAAATACTTCTTCTCGTAATAGGTTTTAATGGAGAGGACATCGTCAAGAAGTTCATCGTGGTAGAGATCTGTTGTCGAAGCGAGAATCGGCTCATTTCTTTCCTTTAGTTTATTCACCGTATACTCGTACAACCCATCGTTATCCGTTTTCAAATTTACCACCCCTTCCTCTTTCAATATCCGCTTGTAGTTATCTAAAAAACGGTCGGCTGTTAAACGCTTTTTTTCACGGCTTAACTGAGGTTGCGGATCAGGAAATGTTATCCATATCTCTGCTATCTCTCCTTCAGAGAAATAGGAAAGGATATCCTCTATTTGTATTCGAAGAAAGGCTACATTTGAAATTTGCTCTTCAAGAGCTGTTTTTGCCCCCCTCCAAATCCGGTTACCTTTGTAATCAATGCCAATAAAGTTTTTCTCAGGAAAAAGCTTTGCCATATTCACCGAGTATTCACCTTTTCCACAAGCCAACTCTAACACAACGGGATTTGTATTCCCAAAATGTCTTTCGGCCCAACGGCCTTTATTTTCCATACCAGCGTCAAGTTGATAGACATTCGGGAAAGTTCCTATCTCCGCAAATTTCCTTAATTTATCTTTGCCCATAGTTGCAATTGTGCCTAAATAGTGATTATTGCGACAAAATTAATTTTATCTTTGAATATACGATCCAAAATATGGAAAAAGACGCTAAGATATATATAGCCGGACACCGAGGAATGGTAGGTTCTGCTATTCACCGCAATCTACAAAAAAAAGGATATACCAATTTCCTGTTGCGTTCTTCCAGTGAGCTGGATTTACGAAACCAACAACAGGTTGCAGATCTTTTCGAAAAAGAAAAGCCAGCATACGTTTTTTTGGCGGCGGCAAAAGTAGGTGGTATACATGCAAATAACACCTATAGAGCAGAGTTCTTATATGATAATTTATGCATACAAAATAATGTTACCCATCACGCATATATGCAAGGGGTCAGAAAACTGTTATTCCTAGGATCAAGTTGTATATATCCGAAGTTTGCTCCTCAACCATTGAAAGAAGAGTACTTATTGACTGGAACACTTGAGCCCACCAATGAGCCTTATGCAATAGCTAAAATAGCGGGAATAAAGCTTTGTGAAGCTTATCGCGACCAATATGGTTGTAATTTTATATCAGCTATGCCTACTAATTTATATGGCAAAAATGACAATTATCACCCTGAAAATTCGCATGTATTACCAGCCCTTATTCGTCGCTTTCATGAAGCAAAGGTAACCGAGTCTCCGGAGGTAATAATATGGGGTACGGGAACACCATTACGCGAATTTCTTAACGCAGATGATATGGCGGACGCGTGTACATTTTTGATGAGCAATTATGATGGGAAAGATTTTATTAATATTGGAACCGGCACAGACATTTCTATCGCGGACCTAGCTCACTTAATTAAAGATATTATTGGCTATAATGGATCGATACGTTTCGATCATAGCAAACCCGATGGCACCCCTCGCAAATTAATGGATGTTTCTAAACTCAATAAATTAGGATGGAAACATTCTATTGATCTGGAACAAGGTATCAAAGATGCCTATCAGGATTTCTTAAAAGATCAATAGGTTTCACTATCGGGAGGGATTCCATAGTCCTTGTGCTTTTTCTTTTTCCTCTTTTTGGACTCAGAAGGGCGAATAATGGACGCTAGTTTATTAATAAAACCAGTTACACGATCTTGATTGATCGCACTGGCGGCTTTCTGCGATGCAAGCAATAAAAGGGTCTTTTTAATGAAACCTGCCTTTCTAAATAGTACTCGGTTAAAAATAACAGGCAGTCCCACACGAAGAGAGTTTGTCAGCCAATCTGCGTCTTCGGAACCACTTTTACTTTTAAAGTTTCGGTTAATATTACTTGATGTCGGCGCCCATGAAGTAAATCTTTTAAAGAATCTTACCGGGGCTTCTATTTTATGCTGTAATAACCCCATCTGATCACCCAAATAGACTTCCTGCTCTTTTTTCAGGGATTCTAAGCGTACGATTTCGGCCCGAAGTTCATCCAAATTATTTATATTTCTATTTGTCGCCATCTGTTTCGTTCCATTTTTTTAGTAGTTTCCGAATAGAAAGGTTCATTAAGCCTTTTTCGATACCCCCTTTTGAAATAAGGAGTATAATAATTAGAAGAAGATAGACACCCGCCAACGCAAGGAAGCCAAGCGCATTGCTATCAAATAAATCCCCGAAATAGAAACCGAGACCGATACTAGCGAACAGAAGAATAAAGAAAGCAAATATCAACATAAGCCCGTCGGTAACAACGGCTGCAATAATACCGGATATCTTCTCTACAATCTTTAAAATAGTAACATTCTTTGTATTCTCTAAGTATTCTTTAAATTTCTGCACAGTTCCATGCAAGGAGAATTTTTGATCTTCCATAGTCTATTTTTTAAGAGGGGCATACTGAAATAGAGTATAACCCTCTTTGTTTATATTCAGGCGTGTTCGTCTATCTCGCTTTCTAAGTTCTCTACTCCACGATTTACTTTTCCTTTGATAGTGGATACGAGCTTATCTTTTAGTTCATTAATGTGCTCCTTTTGCTCTGCCGAACGCTCTTTGATGGCCTCACCCAGATCTTTTAGTGATTCATTTAATTTTTCTCTTGTGTCAGCTCCCTTTTCTGGTGCGAAAAGCAAGCCCACTGCAGCCCCAGCGGCCAAGCCAGCTAATAATGCTGCAACTACTTTTGCATTATCATTCATACGGTTTGTTATTTGAAATTTGTTAAATAATCTTTTTTAATACTACAAATATGATTACAAACTGTTTGCCAGAAAATCCAAAATCGTTACCAAAACGCTTTTTTAAATAAAAAAAAGAGGCCACCTAAAATAGATGGCCTCTTTAAACGATTTATGATTTAGTTAGATAACTTTAACATTTACCGCATTAAGTCCTTTCTTACCTTGCTCTACGTCAAAACTCACATTGTCGTTTTCACGGATGCTGTCAATTAGACCTGTTGAATGAACAAAGATTTCACTTTCTCCTGAGTTAGGGATGATGAAACCGAAACCTTTTGTTTCATTAAAGAATTTTACTACTCCTTCTTGCATGATTTTAAATATAATATTAATAAAGTACAAACATGCACAAAAAATATCTATAAATACAAAAACGAGCAAAATTATATTTCAATAAACGGTAATATTTCGATGACTATTTAAACCCAGTTACTATTCTCCGTCACCGTATTTAAAAAAAGCATTGACGGTCACAGGCAGTTTGCCCGTTGCTTTTATTTCTCTTAAAACTGCCTTTGCAGCAGCGCGTTGCAAAGGTTCATCATTCTGATAGCATACCATGAGCGAGTTCGCGGCTTCAACACCCGGCAAGGAAGCCAAGGCGTAAGGGTTACCGAATAAAACGAAATGGGCATTGGTGCTTGCCAACTGACTTATAAATAATTTAATGGTGCTATTGTAACGAAGTGTGCTCCCCGGTCTTGTCCGGGAATCATGCAAAGCGACAATAACTTGGTCATAATTCCGCAAAGCAGAGCTTACTCTTGAAACATCGTCAGCTGTTGCGTTCTCGCTAAGAAGAAAAGAAAGACTATTATCAAAACGATCATCGATAATTTTCTGAAAAGTACTAATATCATGGGTACCTATACTGATCACAGCCGTCTTTTTAGTAAAAGAAAGGTCTGCAAGTCTCCGGCTTCCTTTCAGTACAGTAATGGCGTTATCTGCCAATAGCTGATTCAACTGCAGGGAAGTTTGCTTATTGAGATCGCGATACAGATTTTGCAGGCTAACGGGTTTTGCAGTATGTAATCCCAACCAATACTTCGCCGCCAACACCTTCTTCACTCGTTTTTCAAGGTCTTCCTTGTCTATTCTCTTTTTCCGCACAGCCTTACGAACCGCTTTGATAGCCCGCTTACTGTTTTGGGATAGTTCAAGAATATCATTGCCTGCTATGATCGCACGGACATCGGCCTCTCCATCTTTAAAATATTTGACAACTCCATTCATGTCCATCGCGTCTGTAAAGGTCAGCCCTCTGAAACCCATCTCACCCTTCAATATCCCAGTGATAACTTTCTCCGATAATGAAGAGGGCAAGTTTGGGGTTTTATCTAAACTGGGGATGTTCATATGGGCAACCATCACTCCGGAGGCTCCTTCATTAATCAACTGCCGGAAGGGGTACATTTCGAGAGAATCAAGTCGAGCGCGACTGAAAGAAAGTACGGGCAGGTCATGATGTGAATCTACGTCGGTATCTCCATGACCAGGGAAATGTTTTAACGATACAATTATACCTTCATCCATCATTCCTGTCATATATGCACTTCCTTTTCTGGCGACGTTCTCTTTATTTTCCCCAAACGAACGGTAGTTTATTACCGGATTACGCGGATTGTTGTTTACATCGACAACGGGTGCGAAGTTTACCCCAAGACCGAGTCGCTTGAAATCTTTCGCTACCTCACGACCCATTTGATAAATCAAATCATTGTTTTGTATAGCGCCTAAAGCCATTTGATAAGGATAGGAGATGGTTGAATCGGGCAAGCGCATTCCTAGTCCCCACTCACCATCTAGAGCGAATAATAGGGGCACTTTAGAAACGGATTGATATTCGTTAATCAAATTAGCATGCCTAACGGGTCCGCCTTGAAACAGGACTACTCCCCCTAAGCCCTCATTTTCAATTACCTTTGCAACTGAGTCGATATAACGCTGCCCCAAGTTCGTATGCGCTCTTACCATGAACAATTGTGCTATGCGTTCCTTATTATTCAGTTTATTATAAACCGAATCTACCCATTCATGCTGGGTATTGATAAATTTGATAAAATTTGAGCACTGTTGAGCGTGCGAAAAGTTCGCTAACAACAGGGACAAAACAATCAAACAAAATATTCTTATTCTCATAACAATTTCATAGTGACGCCAAAGATAGCAAGCAAACGTCAATAAAACGGAATTAACCTAGAGAAAAACTGTTATAATATTGATGCTGATACCTGGACTTCGATATGAAAAACCCAGCTTATACGCTAAAAAAATGGCATTTCAATAATGCTTATCATGTATTTTTAAAAAGATACTATTTTTTATACCGCTTATATAAATAATAATTTATACCTTTGTGTCTTTGACACTTCAAAAAGACAATGGAATTATTATTAAACGATACATATCACTCCAATCAGACGTCAGAGCATCGTCTGCAGGCTGATATTTGTAATTTCCGTTTTATTGATAATCTGATCTTTAGAGTCCGACGACCGCTAAAGCCAAGGGCTTAGTATTTGGCAATCTTCTTTCTTCTTCCTCAGATAAGCCCCATCTTGCGGAAGCACCCACTAAAATTATTAATTAACAATTGTAGTAAACAATTAATGAGTCTTTGTCAATGAATCTTTCAGATTTTGTTGTGATCCCTGCAACAGAACAGCATGTCATATACGCTGAACAAATTTGTGAGGAAATGGCGGAATCGGCAAAAGCCCGAGGAACCGGTATAGCTCGTAGGAAACCAGAATATGTAAGTCAAAAAATGCGTGAGGGCAAAGCCGTCATTGCATTGACGAAAGAAACTGCCGAATGGGCAGGCTTTTGCTACATAGAAACATTTAGCCATGGCGAATACGTAGCGAATTCAGGCCTAATTGTCAACCCCGACTACCGCAATGTCGGTTTGGCGAAGGCCATCAAGAAGAGGATCTTCAATCTTTCGAGAGAAAAATATCCTAAGTCAAAGATTTTTGGACTTACTACGGGCTTTGCCGTAATGAAAATCAATTCAGACCTAGGATATGAGCCTGTACCTTACTCTGAACTGACCCAGGATGAAGAATTTTGGAAAGGCTGCCAAAGCTGCGTAAATTACGATGTTTTACAAAGTAAAGGGCGCAAGAACTGCCTCTGTACCGCAATGCTTTGGGACCCGACTGAGAAGGAGAGGGAGATTCGTCTCAAAATCGAAGAAAAAGCACGCGCGAGAGAGAGGCTAAAACAAATTACAAAGAAATCCTCTCTTTTAAAAAGGATTGGGATTAAACTGAGACGCTCAACAAAAATGCTTTTTACAATGATTCCGTATTAAAATATAAAAATAAACAATGAAGAAAAAAGTAGTATTAGCATATAGCGGAGGCTTAGACACCTCGTATTGTGTTGTTTATCTAACACGTGAGTTAAATCTAGAAGTACATTCCGTATTGGTCAATACGGGCGGATTTACCGAGGATGAATTAAAGCAGGTTGAAGAGCGTGCTTATGCCATGGGCGTAACTTCCCATCATACGGTTGACGAATCTGAGAATTATTATGAGTCCAGCATTAAGTATTTAATTTTTGGCAATGTTCTAAAAAATGCGACTTACCCTCTTTCTGTGAGCGCCGAAAGGGTCTCACAGGCAACAGCCATTGCAAAGTATGTTCAAGAGATAGACGCTGATTATGTAGCTCATGGGAGTACTGGGGCAGGAAATGATCAGGTTCGCTTTGATATGATTTTTAATATCTTAATTCCTGAAGTTCAGATTATAACACCCATCCGCGATATGAAACTGAGCCGAGAAGAGGAAATAGCCTATTTACAACAACAAGGGATAGAGCTTAATGCAGAAAAAGCTAAATATTCAATAAATAAAGGCATTTGGGGAACATCTGTCGGGGGGAAAGAGACGCTCACCTCTGATCAAACTTTACCTGAAGAAGCGTGGCCAACACCAGTAACAGCTACCGAAAAGAAAACTGTACGGATTGATTTCAAGAACGGTGAACCTATGGCTTTGGATGGGGAACAACTAAAACCTGTTGCTTTAATTCAAAAGCTGCAAGAAATTGCTCAGCCCTATGGTATTGGTCGCGATATTCATGTGGGGGATACAATTATCGGGATTAAAGGCAGGGTTGGTTTCGAAGCAGCAGCTCCTATTATTATTATAAAGGCCCATCATACCTTAGAAAAACATACGCTCACGAAATGGCAATTAAGTTGGAAAGATCAGCTAGCCTCGTTCTATGGGAACTGGCTGCATGAAGGGCAGTTCCATGATCCCGTGATGCGTGATATCGAAGCTTTTTTTACCAGTTCTCAACAATTTGTAAACGGAACAGTGACGGTAGAGTTAAACCCGTACCGTTTTCATATTGTCGGTGTTCAATCTGAGAACGACTTAATGTCTAATAAATTTGGAAGCTATGGTGAAATGAATAACGCGTGGACTGGTGAGGATGTAAAAGGCTTCTCCAAAATATTTGGAAATCAGGTTATGATCTGGCATAAAGTGAATAAAGGAGGTCAGCAGTGAAACAACCGGTAAAAGTAGGCATAATCGGTTCCGCTGGCTATACTGGTGGAGAACTAATCCGGTTACTTTTAAACCACCCTTCCGCGGAAATAGTATTTGCTCACAGCGAAAGCAATGGTGGCAATCTGGTATCCGATGTACATTTGGATTTATTGGGGGAGACTGATCTTCGGTTCTCCGACAGCCTGACGCAAGATATAGATGTCCTGTTTTTGTGCGTAGGACATGGAAATGCGCGGAAGTTCTTAACAAATCACAAAATAGCGGAAACTGTTCGTATTATTGATCTAAGTCAGGATTTCAGGCTAGAAGCCAATGCAAGCTTTGAAAACCGTGAGTTCGTCTATGGCTTGCCCGAATTACAACGAGCAGCTATAAAATCTGCAAGAAACATTGCCAATCCTGGTTGCTTCGCAACAACTATTGAGCTTGCCCTATTGCCTTTGGCTCAAAAAGATCTGATAAAAACCGAGGTTCACGTGAATGCGACAACCGGAGCCACCGGTGCAGGACAAAATCCGACGGCAACGACACACTTTAGCTGGAGAAACAATAATTTGTCGGCTTACAATATATTTCAACATCGACATCTTGCTGAAATCGGCGAGGTTTTATCTCAGTCATCTGGAGTCCAACCGCAGATTAATTTTATACCTCAACGGGGTGATTACCCCAGAGGGATCTTTGCTACGAACTATTTAAAAAGTGATTTAAGCTTGGAAGAGGCTTATAGCATTTATGAATCATACTATGCAGAACACCCTTTTACCCATGTCAGCAGGAAGAATATTGACCTGAAGCAAGTTGTAAATACTAACCGAGCCCTAGTACATTTAGTCAAACACCAAGATATTCTACTTATTATTAGCATGACAGACAACCTACTAAAAGGAGCCAGTGGCCAGGCAATACAAAACATGAATCTGATGTTTGGTCTGGACGAAAAAGCAGGCTTAAATCTAAAATCTATCGTATACTAAAAATAAAATGAAACTTTTTGATGTATATCCATTAAACGAAATTGAAATCGAGAGAGCCTCAGGCCTCAATGTTTGGGACAAGCACGGTCAAAAATACCTTGACCTATATGGTGGCCATGCGGTTATTTCAATTGGCCATACTCATCCCCATTATGTTGATGCTCTTACCAATCAACTAAACAAAGTCGCTTTCTATTCCAATTCGGTACTCAACCCACTACAAGAAAAATTAGCTGATTTACTTGGCGAGCTTTCTGGCAAACAAAACTATTCGCTGTTTCTTTGCTCAACTGGTGCTGAAGCAAACGAAAATGCACTTAAAGTTGCTTCATTTTACAATAAGCGAAAAAAAGTGATCGCTTTCAAAGGTGCGTTTCACGGACGAACATCCTTGGCGGTGGCTTGTACAGATAATCCAAAAATTGTCTCGGCGGTAAATAAACATGATGTTGTGTTTCTACCATTTAATGATGAAGATGCACTTGAAAAGGCATTTAGCGAATATGGCGACGCAGTTTCGGCCGTAATCGTAGAAAGCATACAAGGCGTTGGGGGAATCCAAGAAGCGACACCACTATTTTTAGCAAAAATCAGAGAGCTTACTACAGCGTATGATGCCGTCTTCATAGCCGATGAGGTTCAATGTGGATACGGGCGTTCAGGTCAATTTTATGCGCAAGCCTATTCCCATTGTGAAGCAGACATCTATACGATGGCAAAAGGAATGGGCAACGGGTTCCCCATTGCAGGAATTTCCTTATCTCCAAAATTTAAGCCGTGGCACGGTATGCTCGGCACAACTTTCGGTGGCAGCCACCTAGCTTGTGCTGCGGGTATTGCTGTTCTAGAAATCATGGAAAAGGAGGGCCTGATCGAAAACGCGAAAAATATAGGAACCTATTTGCTAAATGAGCTTCGAACTTTAGATAAAATCCAAGAAGTAAGAGGTCGCGGATTAATGATAGGGATTGATCTTCCGGCAGAATTAAATCAGATCAGAAAGGAGCTTCTATTCGACGATCATATATTTACTGGGGTGGCTAGCCCGAATGTTATTAGATTACTCCCAGCTTTAAATATAACCAAAGATGATGCTGATTTCTTTTTAGATGCGCTAAAAAAACGTCTACAGAAAGCTTAATTTTAAAATACAAAACCACCTCGAAACCTTTAAGAACAATAAAAATGAAAAAATTCTTCTCTGTTAACGATGTTCACGATCTAAAAAAACTTGTTCTAAAAGCAAAGGACATAAAAGCTTCACCCTTCAGCGACAAGCAACTTGGTGAGAATAAAACCTTGGGTTTAATCTTTTTGAATCCAAGTCTTCGAACCCGTTTAAGTACACAAAAAGCCGGGCTTAATTTGGGCATGCAGGTTATGGTGATGAACATGGGACAAGAGGGTTGGGCTTTAGAAACCCGAGATGGCATTGCAATGGACGGAAATACGGTAGAGCACATAAGAGAAGCGGCCGGAGTTATCGGTCAATATTGCGATGTAGTAGGTTTTCGGTCATTCCCATCATTAAAGAACCGTGACGAAGATTATAGCGAGGAGTTATTTAACAAATTTATGGAATTTTGTAAGGTTCCAATGATAAGTCTGGAAAGTGCAACAAGACATCCACTACAGAGTTTTGCGGATCTACTAACCATTGAGGAACATAAAACTGTTAAAAAACCAAAAGTAGTACTCACATGGGCTCCGCATGTAAAAGCACTTCCGCAGGCAGTTCCTAACTCATTTGCGGAATGGATGAACCGAGCTGAAAAAGAAGAGATGATCGATTTCTGTATTACACACCCTGAAGGGTATGAACTGGCGGAAGAGTTTACCAAGGACAGCGAGATCATCTATAATCAAGAAGAAGCGATCAAAGATGCTGATTTTGTATATGTTAAAAATTGGTCGAGCTATAGAGATTACGGAAAAGTCATCAGTACTGACAGTAAATGGATGATCCAACCCGACCAACTGTCGAAAAGCACAAAAGTAATGCACTGTTTACCTGTTCGGAGAGATGTTGAACTTGCTTCGAGCATACTTGATGGGCCGCAATCACTTGTCCAGGCAGAAGCTGGCAACAGGCTGTGGGCAGCCCAAACGGTACTAACGGAAATATTAAGCTCTTAACCTATGAATAACAAGAGTAAACTGCGAATCATCAAAATTGGTGGGAATATTATTGACTCTCCTTCCCTATTAACAAAATTTTTAGCAGATTTTAATACTGTTGAGGGTAAAAAAATCTTGATTCATGGCGGTGGAAAAATTGCTACAGATTTTGCCTCGCAGATGGGCATTGAAGCCAAATTAGTTGATGGTAGAAGAATAACAGATGACCCCATGCTAGACATTGTAACCATGGTGTATGCAGGCTTGGTTAATAAAAGGGTTGTTGCACAGTTACAAGCGCTAGACTGCAATGCCATTGGCTTATCAGGGGCGGATGGAAATTCTATCAAAGCGGTCAAGCGACCGGTAGCAGCAATCGACTATGGGTGGGTTGGCGACCTTAGCGAAGATTCAGTAAACGAGAAAGCCTTATCTCTTTTCCTTGAAAATGGATTCACCCCTATTTTTTCCGCAATAACACATAACGGGGAAGGTCAGCTCTTAAATACCAACGCAGATACCATTGCTGCCAGTATTGCTGTTGCCTTGTCCGCTGAATATTCAGTATCTCTCATTTATTGTTTCGAAAAAAAGGGTGTATTAAAAGATGTAAACGATGAAGAATCAGTAGTTCGGGAAATTCAGCAAGCCGATTTTATTCCGCTTCAAAAGAATGGTACTGTAGCAGGCGGAATGATCCCTAAACTGCAAAATGCCTTTGATGCGATCAACAAAGGTGTAAAGGACGTATTCATAGGTCATGCGGCTGATTTAGCTCTTCTGCACGAAAATCAATTTGGAACACGAATTATGAAATAAAATCTAAAAATGAAAAAAATTACTATTATCGGAACGGGGAATATTGGACGATCATTAGCCAATGGACTGGTAAATAAATCATATTGCAAAGCGGGTGAAATCACACTTACCCGAAGAAACATTAAAAATCTGGCCTCAGAAGCCGCTGCAGGTTACTTGGTAAGCGATGATAATGCCGAAGCCATTACAGATGCCGACATTATTGTATTGGCAGTTCTGCCCCAACAACTGAATGAAGTTATTGATCAAATTTTGAAAAAAATAGACGCAGAAAAGCAGCTGGTTGTATCGGTTGTGTCTGGAGTTACCTGTCAAAATATCAAAGATAGCTTGGGTGAAAAAGTGCAAGTCGTACGCGCAATGCCTAACACTGCTATATCTATTGGGCAGTCCATGACCTGTATTGCGGGAGATGACGCCGACCCAAAATCAATTAAAGAAGTAACCAGTCTATTTGAAACAGTGGGTTCAGTCATTAGAATAAACGAGGATCTTATGACCGCAGCAACTGCCTTGTGTGCTTGCGGAATCGCTTTCTTTTTAAGGTCTATCAGAGCTGCATCACAAGGGGGTGTGGAAGTAGGGTTTCATGCCGATGAAGCGCTAAAAATGGCGATACAGACCGCTAAGGGTGCCGCCGACCTGCTTTTACAAATGGAGAGTCACCCGGAGAGCGAAATTGACAAAGTTACCTCGCCCAAAGGATGTACGATTGCGGGGCTCAATGAGATGGAACATAATGGTTTTAGTTCGTCCATGATCAAAGGGATAAAGTTATCGGCTAGAAAAGCTGGAGGGCTTTATCAAGATGAAAATTGATGGAGATGGAAGATCTGCAAACACTAACACATGAGAGCATTGAACTCTTGAAACAATTAATCAGCATTCCGTCTTTCAGTAAAGAAGAAGAAGAAACAGCTGATAAAATAGCTGAATATATAACAGCTAAAGGTGTTCTCATACACCGTAAAGGCAATAATATTTGGTGTTATAACGAACATTTTGATAAAAACAAGCCGACGATCCTCCTCAATTCCCATCACGACACTGTAAAGCCCAATCCAGGGTATACCAATGATCCCTTTGAGCCCATCGTCGAAAATGGAAAATTGTATGGTCTAGGAAGCAATGACGCAGGTGGAGCCCTTATTTCACTTTTAACTGTCTTTCTTTACTTCTACGATTGCCGGACCCTTAAGTACAATCTCTGCTTTGCAGCGACTGCTGAAGAAGAAATATCAGGAAAAAACGGCATTGAATCTATCTTGGGGGATATCGGCGAGCTCGACTTTGCTATTGTTGGTGAACCAACCTTGATGCAACTCGCTATTGCTGAGCGCGGCTTAATGGTAATTGACTGTGAGGCTATGGGAAAGGCAGGACATGCGGCTCGAAACGAAGGGGAAAACGCAATATACAATGCCATAGCAGACATCAACTGGTTCAAAAGCTATAAATTTCCAAAAGAATCGAGCTTATTCGGTCCGATCTCCATGAACGTGACTATCATTGAAGCTGGATCTCAGCACAATGTTGTACCCGCGAGCTGCAAATTCACCGTTGATGTTCGGGTAACTGACGCTTATCGAAATGAAGAGGTATTGGAGATTATAAAGGCAAATATAAAATCTAATGCCTCAGCCCGCTCTACGCGACTCAAACCGTCGTCTATCTCACCGGAGCACCCCATCGTTCAGGCTGGCCTCGACCTAGGCAGAAAGACATATGGTTCGCCAACTACGAGTGATCAGGCATTATTAGATGTTCCGTCACTGAAATTAGGACCTGGAGATTCAGCCCGATCTCATATGGCAAATGAGTATATTTACCTCGATGAGATTGAGGATGGGATTAATTTATACATTGAGATGTTAAAGTCAATCCTCATTTAATAAAATGATCGTTTAAATAAAATTAGAAAATGAAACTCTGGGAAAAGGACAGTCAAATTGAGAATATTGTAGAAAAGTTTACGGTAGGAAAGGATCGTGAACTTGATCATCAGCTCGCCCGTGCGGACGTTATAGGATCACTAGCACACACGCAAATGTTGGAGAGTATCGGCTTGCTTACTTCAGAGGAGCTGGATCATATTCACAAGGAACTAAAAACTATATACCGGGAAATAGATGAAGGTGATTTCAAGATTGAAGAAAACGTGGAGGATATCCACTCCCAAATAGAGATTCTTCTTACTGAACGAATAGGCGATGCTGGAAAGAAGATTCATAGTGGACGCTCCAGGAATGATCAGGTTCTTGTCGATCTAAAGATTTTCTTCCGATCAGAAATAGAGAAAATTGTTAACAACTGTAGACTCTTATTCGATCAATTAAATGAACTAAGTGAAAAGTATCAGCATGTTCTTATTCCCGGCTATACGCATTTACAAATAGCTATGCCTTCGTCATTCGGATTATGGTTTGGGGCATACGCTGAAAGTTTAATTGATGACCTGGAGTTAATGCTGGCCGCTTGGAAAATTAGCAACAAAAACCCTTTAGGCTCCGCAGCGGGTTATGGTTCATCATTCCCGTTGAACCGAACGCTTACGACCGAATTGCTAGGCTTTGAAAGCTTAAACTACAATGTAGTGTACGCACAGATGGGGAGGGGCAAAACGGAGCGAATTATTGCTCAGGGGATGTCATCTATTGCTGCAACACTGGCGAAGTTTTCGATGGACGTTTGTCTTTACATCAATCAAAACTTCGGCTTTATATCATTCCCAGATGAATTGACTACAGGATCAAGCATTATGCCCCATAAAAAGAATCCGGATGTTTTCGAATTAATACGTTCGCGTTGCAACAAAATTCAAGCTTTACCCAACGAAATTGCGATGATGACGACAAATCTTCCATCGGGATATCATCGTGATTTGCAACTATTAAAAGAAAACCTCTTCCCAGCTTTTGAGTCACTTAACGAGTGCCTTCTGATATGCAAATATATGCTCGAGCATATTACTATAAAAGATGATATTCTTTCTGATCCTAAATATGATTACCTATTTAGTGTAGAGGTGGTAAATAATGAAGTATTACAGGGTGTCCCCTTCCGCGAAGCATATAAAAATATTGGCAGAGCAATTGAGGCAGGCACGTTCCAACCAAGCCGAAGTGTAAAACACACTCACGAAGGGAGTATCGGTAATCTTTGCAATGCAGAGATCAGGAAAAACTTCGATGAAGTCTATAAATCTTTTAACTTTGATAAAGTTCGAAATGCAGTAAATAATCTTGTAAAATAATATATCATGAAGTATCAGGGTCCTGAAGAAGCCGTTAGGTTAATTCAAACTGACCATCGTGTTTTTATACACTCAGCGGCAGCTACTCCTCGTGAATTGGTGAGAGCGATGTCTCATCGTAGTTCGGAAATAAAGAATGTTAAGATTTACAGTATGCATACTGAATGGGATGCTCCGTATGGCGATCCCGAGCATGCAGATTCTTTTGACATTAATGCTTTTTTTGTTGGAGCTAACATCAGAAAGGCCATAAATGAAGGCCGGGCTGCCTATGTCCCGATGTTTTTAAGTGAAATCCCGAAAGCTTTTAGAAGTGGACACATACCACTTGATGTGGCGCTAATTTCTGTCTCTCCGCCCGACAAGAACGGTTATTGTACAATGGGTGTCTCCTGTGACATTTCGCGTGCAGCTGTTGAAAAGGCCAAAACCATTATTGCTGAAATAAACCCCAATATGCCAGTGGTGATGGGAGATGGCATAATACATATATCTGAGATCGATGCTTATATTGATGTTGATTACCCCATTTATGCTCAGCAATTAAAGGAGCCAACGGATGTCGAATTAACTATCGGTGAAAATGTAGCGACTTTGATTGAAGATGGGTCTACATTACAAATGGGGATCGGGGGTATACCCAATGCGGTGCTTCAATGTTTGATGGGTCATAAGAACCTGGGCATTCATACAGAAATGTTCTCTGATGGGGTAATCCCATTATTTGAGAAAGGAGTTATAAACAACCGTGAAAAGAAAAGCCACCCTGGTGCGATCGTTTCCAGTTTTTCTATCGGCTCTAAAAAACTTTATGATTTTCTAGATCGAAACCCTTTGGTGAGAATGTTGGATATTGAGTATGTAAATGACCCCGGAACAATTTCCAAAAACCCTAAAGTTACAGCAATAAATAGTGCGATAGAGGTCGATATTTTCGGACAGGTATGTGCGGACTCTATCGGCACCAGACAATACAGTGGCGTAGGCGGACAAGTCGATTTTATGCGAGGGGCAGCTTTATCAAAAGGTGGCAAACCCATCATAGCGATCCCTTCTATAACCAATAAGGGAATATCGAGAATCGTATCCTTATTGAAGCCCGGTGCCTCAGTAGTAACAACTCGCGCGCATGTACATTATGTAGTAACAGAATACGGTATTGCTTATTTACACGGTAAAAACCTCCGCGCTCGTGCGAAAGAATTGATTAGTATTACCCACCCCGACCATAGGGAGCAAATAGAAAAAGAAGCATTTTCTATTTTTAAATCAATTTAAAAATATCGGCCTCAGACACTTGTGTCTGAGTGCCGTTGATCATATCTTTTAATGTATAAAAACCATTTTTGATCTCATCGTCCCCAATGAGGATGACGAAAGGAATATTTTTAGCATTCGCATAAGACATTTGCTTCTTCAACTTCGCTGCTGATGGATACAGCTCGGCGGCAATTCCCTCAGCTCGTAGTCTATTTAGCAATGGCAGTGCGTATCGCTCTGCTTCTTTGTCAAAATTACTTAACAAAACACGTGTGCCTACGCTGGTTTCTTTAGGAAAAATATCAAGCTCCAATAACACGTCGTAAATTCGATCAGCTCCAAAGGAAATTCCTACCCCAGATAGTCCCGGAGTTCCGAACATTCCAGTAAGATCATCGTATCGTCCTCCACCGCCTATACTCCCCATCTGAACTTCATTCGTTTTAACTTCTAGTATGGTTCCAGTATAATAGTTTAACCCTCGAGCTAAGGTAATATCCAACTCCAATGATCTTAAAATATTCTCATCAAGAGTCGTAACATAATCAAGAAGCTCCTCCAGTTCTTCAATCCCTTTTCTGCCCGTCGTTGAAGTTTTCAGAAAATCCTTCAAAAGCTGCAGCTGCGAAGGAGTATCCCCTGATGAATTTAAAAGCACACATAGTCTTTCGATTGCATTTTTACTAAATTCCTTACTTTCCAACTCGCGCACTACACCCTCAACCCCAATCTTGTCTAACTTGTCAATTGCTACCGTCATCTCGACAAGTCGATCCGATACTTCAAGCTCTTCAGCAATGCCAGCCAGCACCTTTCGATTGTTGATCTTGATATCAAAATCCGAAAGTCCCAGGGACGTGAGCACCTCAAAATAAATTGCAATAAACTCCGCCTCATTAAGTAAACTATCCGACCCCACGACATCCGCGTCACACTGATAGAACTCGCGATATCGACCCCGCTGGGGACGGTCCGCTCTCCATACAGGCTGTATTTGATACCGCTTAAACGGAAAAACAATATCATTCTGATGCATTACGACAAAGCGGGCAAAAGGGACGGTTAAATCATATCGGAGCGCTCGATCCGATATGATATGTGTTAAGCTTTTTGAGTCTATATTCAACAATCTGTCATTCGGAACCTTGGATAGATAATCACCTGAATTTAAGATTTTAAATATTAGTTGGTCCCCCTCCTCTCCATACTTCCCCGTTAATGTTGTTAAATTTTCAAACGATGGAGTTTGAATTTCGCTATAACCGTACTTCCTAAAAACTGTTTTTATCGTATCAAATATATAATTCCGCCTTTCCATCTCTAACGGTGAAAAATCACGGGTTCCTTTTGGAATTGAGGGTTTAAGTTTTGCCATAAGTACAAAGGTAATAATTACCGTCCATTGAAAAATACTTCCTGATACCATTGTCATGAATTCGTACTTTTTGCTTTACTTTTAGTATTTTAGTTTCTCAAAAAATAACAGATTATGAAAAAGATTATTCTTTTATTGGCGCTAACCATCGGATTTACATTAAATTCTAATGCGCAACAAGACAAGTCAAAAAGAGCGAGCCCACCCGACTCGGTGTCCGTAACAACAGGAAGTGGAGTTACAATAAGCATCCATTACAGTCGCCCCTACCTAAAGGGCCGTGACCTCGCAACATTAACCCCTCCGGGAAAAGTTTGGCGAACCGGAGCTAACGAAGCTACTACATTTGAAATCAATAAGGATGTAAAAGTGAATGGGAAGAAATTACCAGCCGGCAAATACAGCTTGTACACTATTCCTGGGGAAAATCAATCGACTATTATCTTTAACAAAACCTGGGAACAATGGGGAACCCAATACGACCAGAAGAATGATGTTTTGCGCGTTGATGCACCTACGAGTTTAGGTAACCCAACGGTAGAACAATTCACAATTACGGCCGACGATACTGGGGAAGTTAACTTGCTCTGGGGGGAAGCGATCTTATCGTTTAAGGTTGAGTAAAAACTTGGCTTCGCTACCTTTGTTATAAAGCAATTATAAAAGGGCATATAATGATACATATATGCCCTTTTATAATTGCTTTATATAATCCACTACGAGCTATAAATCTATAGAGGCCCCGATGTCCAGAAGCTGTAAATTTAAACCAGCATCTGAAAACTGTTTTACAGCCTCGCCTTCATTGATTTTTATAGGCGGGAAGGTGTTATAATGTATTCCAATAATATTCTGGCAATTGATAAATTTTGCAGCTTTAATTGCGTCACCAATATCCATAGTAAAGAACCCACCGATGGGGAGGAAGGCCCAATCTATTTGTTCGTCTTTTAATAGTTGCATTTCGATAGTTAAGGCAGTATCTCCAGCAAAATAGACCGTTTTTCCGTTTGATTTAAGCAAGTAGCCAGCTGGAGCACCTGCATAGCTTCCATCCGGAGCAGCGTTTGTATGTAATGCGTGAACCATTTTAACTGTCCCAAAATTACCCTTAAAAGTTCCTCCGAAGTTCATCGCGGTTATTTTATTCTCTGGCACACCTTGCTTTTGAACCCAATCCCCGGTTTCAACAATTCCAATCACCTCCGCATTACTTTGCCGTTGAATTTCTGCCATATCGTGAACATGATCACCATGACAGTGACTTAAAAAAATATACTCTGGATGAATATTTTTCAACTCGATATTGCTTGCGAGTTTATTAGGTGTGATAAAGGGGTCAAACAAAACACTCGTACCATTAAGATCCAGTTCAACCGTTGAATGACCATAATATGTTGCTTTCATTTTCGATTAATTTTTATTTACCAAACATTCCTCCCAAGCCTCCCAACATATCTTGAGTTACCGCTTGCATCTCGCTTTGGCTGATCTGATCGGCTTGTGTAAGAGCCTTATTAATTGCGGTAACCAATAATTCCTCTAACTCTTCTTTATCAGCAAGCTTAAGGAACTCCGGATCAATAACGATTTCTTGAATCTGTTTGTTGGCATTGGCGACCACCTTTATCTTTCCCGATTCAACTTCGCCGAAAACACTAATAGTCTCTAATCTTTTTTTTATCTCCTCGGCTTTTTGCTGTGCTTGCATTAATTTATCAAACATACCTCTTTAGTTTTTAATATAAATACAACGATCCATATGCATTAATTGTTCGAAATTTATTCGATATACTCTCCCCGACTATTGTACGCACCCTGTCTAATGACCGGCATATCCAATATTTTATAGACCTCATCTAAATGGTTTAAGCTGCCGTTGACCATATTAGAAAGAAATACTAGCGTTATATCGTTATCTAGATCGCGGACATAAAGGTTTTTAAATCCATGCCACCAACCTGTATGATAAGCAATAGTATGTCCCTCATTTTTATATAAGCGCCAACCAAACCCATAGTTGAATACTCCACGAACAGGATCACTATATCCCGTATATGCAGAATCTAAAAGAGCTTTATCAACAACTCTACCCTCAGAAAGCGCACGATCAAATAGAAACAGGTCACCTACCGTGCTGTAAATTCCTTTATCGCCAACTGGGCCATCCAGGAAGTTTTGAACAACGGAACGCCTAAAAACTCTGTCGTGCCCAATTACATCGGTAGGAATTTTATCATAATCAGCTTTCGAGTAAACTGCTGTATTCTTTAGTCCCAATGGCCGGAATATATTCTCTTGCATAAATACAGTAAACGATTGCTTCGAAACTATTTCAATAATTGCCGCCAGCACCATATAGTTACTGTTATTATACAAAAAACGAGCATCTGGCACATTGTACCTCGCCGGTTTTTTTTCAACAAGTAGATCGATTACGTCTTTATTCGAAGCGCCTTTTGTCTTATCTTTCCAAATTTCATCAATAAAATATATATAGTTAGGAAGGCCAGATCGATGAGTCAACAACTGCTGTATCGTCACCCCCGGATAAGGAAAATCAGGAATAAATTCATTTACAGTTTGGCTCAGCTGTATTTTCTCCTGCTCAACTAATTTTAGAATCGCTGTGGCTGTAAAAGGCTTCGATACAGATGCCAACTCAAATTGGGAATCTATCTGAAGGCTGTCACGATGTAAATAGTCAGCCCAACCGAATGAATTTTGATATATTATTTTGCCCTTTTTCGCTATCAAGACATTGCCATTAAAGCCAGATTTTTGATGTAAATTCTGCATAAAATCATCAATCCGCTTATCTGCCGTAGCAGGATCATAAACTAGGCGTATGCTATCGGTTAATTGTTGTTTTTTTTCTGCTTTGATTCGCTTACTTTCAGCAGATGAGCAAGCGATGTAAATACATGGGATTACAAAAATAAGTACCTTTAGTTGTCTTAACATGTAAACGAGGAAAATTGATGTTTTTTCTAAATGACGAAAATGCGTAAATATTTTTAAAAACGCTAGTATATATCATTTAAAATACAATTTTACTGATACGAATTCCTCCTAAATGTTTTCTATTGTTAACTTTGTTTAAAACAATTAAATCTTAGTCATATGTCATACAGAATTGAGCATGATACCATGGGTGAAGTACAGGTTCCTGCTGATAAATATTGGGGCGCACAAACCGAACGATCTAGAAATAATTTTAAAATTGGTGCTCCGGCGTCGATGCCCAAAGAGATTATTGAGGCATTTGCTTATTTAAAGAAGGCCGCAGCATTTACCAATGCTGATGCGGGCGTTTTACCGACGAAAAAGCGCGATCTAATAGCGCAAGTTTGTGATGAAATCCTTGATGGAACCCTTGATGATCAATTCCCTCTCGTTATTTGGCAAACAGGGTCGGGGACTCAATCAAATATGAATGTTAACGAGGTTGTATCTAACCGTGCTCACGTCATTGAAGGCAATAAGCTTGGTGAAGGAACCCCCTTTATTCATCCAAATGATGATGTTAACAAGTCTCAGTCTTCTAACGACACCTTTCCGACAGCCATGCATATCGCAGCCTATAAAGCTATTATAGAGATAACTATTCCCGGTGTGGAAAAACTACGCGATGTGTTACAGACGAAATCCGAAGAGTTTAAAGATGTAGTGAAGATAGGAAGAACACACCTTATGGATGCCACTCCTTTAACTTTAGGTCAAGAGTTTTCTGGTTATACGGCTCAGTTAAACTTCGGTTTAAAGGCACTGAAAAACACCCTTGACCATCTTTCTCAACTTGCGTTAGGGGGCACCGCAGTCGGTACAGGGATAAATACACCAAAAGACTACGCAGTGAATGTTGCAAAATATATTGCCGATTTCACTCAATTACCTTTCATAACAGCGGAGAACAAGTTTGAGGCACTCGCGGCACACGATGCTATTGTAGAAAGTCACGGAGCATTAAAGCAGTTAGCAGTCTCATTGATGAAAATTGCCAACGATGTGCGGTTACTCGCATCAGGTCCACGCTCAGGAATCGGAGAAATCACCATCCCAGAAAATGAGCCCGGTTCTTCGATCATGCCAGGCAAGGTAAATCCAACACAATGTGAGGCTCTAACCATGGTAGCAGCTCAAGTGATAGGAAACGACGTAGCAATCTCAGTTGGAGGCTCAAACGGCCATTACGAGCTTAACGTTTTTAAGCCTATGATGGCAGCAAACTTTTTACAGAGCGCCCGTTTAATTGGGGAAGCCTGCGTTTCTTTCACCGACCATTGTGCTACGGGGATCGAACCAAATTATGAAGGGATAAAGAAGCATCTTGACAATTCACTTATGCTTGTAACTGCCCTTAACCCACATATTGGGTATGAAAATGCAGCCAAGATTGCTAAGAAGGCTCATAAAGAGAATACTTCTCTGCGCGAGGCTGCGCTGGCCTTAGGACTGTTAACTAATGAGCAGTTTGATGAATGGGTTCGTCCGGAAGACATGATCGGGGGCCTTAAATAAAATGAGAAAGAACAATATCAGAATTCAACCAGCATACAGAATTATCTTATTCTGTATGCTGGTTTTGATTTTCGTTTCATGTCGGAAAAACTCAGATATGCAAGGTGAAGGAGAAGTCTTTCTACAAGGCTCATGGACTGCGGAGTCTGTGCCTTACCAAGAGCAACTCCTTCGGTTCGAGCTAATTGATTTTAAATTTAACTGTGACTCTGTTTTTGTTAAAATAAAGACACACTCAGCAGCGAAAATGGATTTAGATTCCTGCTATGGAAGCGGTGAGTGGGTTGAATACGCCAGAGGAACGTATGCTGTTCGTAAAGACAGTTTGATCATACAAGCCACCTATACGCATGAAAATTGGAGACAAAAGCTTTCAGGATGTCATCATATTGGACAATATTTACCCCGGTTTAAAATCGTAAAACAAACAACAGACTCCCTCTATTTAGAAAACCGCTTCAGCCATAATCCGGTACAACTACGCAAAACCAAAACGACGAGGTGCATACCGCAGAAAGTATACTAGTTACGAAGATACCATATTCTTTCAGCCGTAATACAGATATCGAGGGGAATATCTGTTTCCCCAACATCCAATATTTTTTCGACAGGCTCAAAGAAAGATATTCCCACAATTAAGCAGTCGGGTCTACATAACGCCAAGAATCGATCATAGAAACCTTTACCGTAGCCAACCCGGTTCCCACTACGATCGAAAGTTAGTAGAGGCACCAAAATAGCATCAAGTTGGGATGGTACAATAATCTTACCTCCTACTGGCTCTTCAATTCCCCAAGGATTTACTTCAAGCATTTGATCCTTTTCCCACAAAAAATGATCTAGCAGGTTATTTTTTAAATCTGATTTCGATATAACCAGCTGGATTTCCGGATAAGTTTCTCGAAGCCAATCTGCCATACGATAAGTATCTGGTTCTTTAAATTTTCGTATTGGAAGAAATGTATGTACATAGTTTAACCCCTCCCATACAAACTGCTTGAATTGATAGAATAAACGGGAATTTAAACTCTCCTCTTCTTCTACAGTTAAAGAAATTCTCTTTCGCTTAAAAATACGACGCAGATCCTCTTTGTTTGCATCTTTCATCGCTCATAAAAATCAGCTGTGATTCCTTTTCACTTACGGGCTTCCATTAAACCGATCGTTCTTCAATGCTATTTCACTCTCTCTATATAGCTTCCGGTTCGTGTATCGACCTTAACTCGATCGCCCTGATTAATAAACAAGGGGACTTTAATTTCCACCCCCGTTTCAACGGTAGCATTTTTAAGAGCATTCGTTGATGTGTCACCTTTAACGGCAGGTTCGGTATAAGTAATCTCTAGTTCGATATTAGCAGGGGTGCTTGCCATTATCGGCTCGTCACTTTCAAATGCAACGATCACATTCATCCCTTCTTTCAAAAACTTCGCTGAGTCGCCAAACAGGTGTTTTGGGATATTATATTGTTCAAAAGTATTATTATCCATAACAACGAAGAAGTCCCCATCGTCATATAAATATTGATAGTCATTTGTTTCCACTCGTGCAATTTCGACCTCTTCGTCTGTCCTGAAACGATACTCTACCAGCTTACCCGTTTTAACATTTCTCATTTTGGCTTGATAAAAAGCACGCAGGTTTCCAGGAGTACGATGAATAAACTCTTCTACAGTGACTAATTCACCGTTAAACCGTAAAACATTTCCAGACTTTACTTCAGATGCTTTTGCCATTTTAGTATATTTAAATTCAACATTTCTTCTGACAAAGATAGTTGTTTCAATGATAAAACCGTATACTGGACAATCGTAGGCTATTTATAATCGCTTATAAGTAATTGCTTTTTACAAAAAGCATATTCAGCAGGCTGATTTGAACATACGACGACCAGACGGTTAATAGAAAAACTCTCAATTAACTTATAATACCAATCTACTCCTTGTTTGTCGAGATTCGTAGTGGGTTCATCCAATAGCAATACCGGAGTTTCGGTACAGCAAGCTAATAATAATTTAACACGCTGCTTCATACCAGATGAAAAGTATCGAATTTCTTTTTGTTTCGATCCGATCAGTCCTAAGAAATCAATCATCCGATCTATATCCCATCCTTGAACTGGATTTTTGAAACGAAAATGAAATGATAGTAACTCTATTAGGGTGAACTCTTCAATTAATTCAAGGTACGGTGTAGCTATTGATAGATACCTGAAAACCGACTCTATATCAATCAGGCTGGTACCGTCCGTATATTTTACGCTTCCTTCAGAAATACTTAGGTTGCCAGATAATATCTGGAGCAATGTTGACTTCCCCGAACCATTTGGACCAAGAACAGCATAGGACTCCCCTTGAGCGAAGTGGTAGCTAATCTTTCGGAAGATCCACTCTTGATTAAATCGTCTACCAACGTTGTCAAGTATGATATCCATTCTATTTACATCACCCCTAACTTACCTTGTCCGAAACCCTTCATTACGCCGCGGTTAGAATTTCTTATAAAATCGATAATTTCATCTCGAATTTCTGTAGGTTTATATTCGGTCTCAATAATTCCTAATGCTTTCGACAGATTATTGTTCTTTACAAAGAGTGTCCGATAAATATCTTGGATTTCATTGATCATTTCCGATGAAAATCCCCGTCTACGAAGGCCGACCGAATTGATTCCGACATAAGCTATAGGCTCTCTCGCTGCCTTTACAAATGGGGGAACGTCTTTCCTAACCAAAGTACCGCCTGCAATGAACGCATGAGAGCCTATACTACAGAACTGGTGTACTGCTACCATTCCCGCCAGCACTACATAATCACCAACTGTAATGTGTCCCGCCAACGTACTACTATTTGAGAAAATACAATTATCCCCAACAATACAGTCATGCGCGATATGGCTATAAGCCTGAATCAAACAATTATTACCTACAACAGTTTTCCAACGATCTTTGGTCCCTCTATTTATCGTTACACACTCTCGGATGGTTGTGTTGTCTCCGATTTCGGCAGTGGTTTCTTCACCATCAAACTTTAAGTCTTGTGGTATTCCTGAAATTACCGCACCTGGAAAAATTTTACATCCCTTACCAATCCTCGCACCCTCCATAATAGTAACGTTAGAGCCGATCCAAGTACCTTGTCCAATCTCAACGTTCTTATGGATAGTTACAAATGGTTCAATAACTACATTATTAGCAATTTTTGCTTCAGGGTGAATATATGCTAATGGTTGAATCATATTTATGCGGTTTCGCTATCTTTTACTCTAACAATTTGAGCCATCATTTCTGCTTCTACAACTACTTTCTCACCAACGGTACCAACCCCCTTCATCTGTGCAATACCCCGTCTAATTGGTTCCATCAAGTCGCAACGAAAGACAACTGTATCACCGGGAGATACTTGTGCCCGGAACCTTACATTGTCAATTTTCAAAAATAAAGTTAAGTAATTTCTAGGGTCTGGTACCGTACTTAGAACAAGTATACCCCCCGTCTGAGCCATTGCCTCCACTTGGATTACACCTGGGAAGACTGGAGCCCCCGGAAAATGTCCTTCGAAGAATCCTTCATTCATTGTTACATTCTTCACTCCAACGACGTGCGTCTTCGAGAGTTCTAATATTTTGTCAATAAATAGGAACGGTGGCCTATGTGGTAAGATGTCCATGATCTGAACGACATCATACAACGGTTTTGCTGAAGGATCATAGGTCGGAATCCTCTTTTTGTTTTTTTCTTTTTTGATAGCCGCTTTAATTTTTTTCGCAAATGCAACATTTGCGGCATGACCTGGTCTCGCCGCCATAATATGACCTTTTATTGGCATCCCAATAAGTGCTAAATCGCCAACCATATCTAGCAGTTTATGTCTAGCTGGCTCATTTTGATGCCTTAACTCTATATTATTTAAAATTCCTTCTTTTGCTACTTTAATATCTTTTCTATTGAAAAGTTTTGCAAGCTCTGTTAACTCATCTTCACTCACCTGTTTATCGACAATGACGATTGCGTTATTAAGATCGCCCCCTTTGATTAGGTTATTCTCTACTAATGCTTCCAATTCATGTAAAAAGCAAAACGTTCGTGAAGAAGCTATCTCTGACTTAAATTCATCTATATTAGAAATTGACGCGTGCTGGCTACCTAAAACAGGAGAGTTATAATCAATCATACACGTCAACCTATAGCCGTCATCAAGCGGCATAGCCACCATCTCTACCCTTCTATCTGGTTCAGAATAATGCATATTATGAGGAATAACATAATATTCACGATCTACATTCTGCGTTACAAACCCCGCTTCTTCGATAGCATCAGTAAAAAAAGAGGAACTACCATCCATAATTGGAACCTCTGGACCATCAATCTCAATCAGTACATTGTCTATTTCCATGCCAACAAGAGCCGCTAACAGGTGTTCAATTGTACTAACACTAGCACCATTCTGCGAAATCGTTGTTCCTCTAGAGGTATCACTTACATTATCCACATCTGCGTCGATAATTGGGGTTCCCTCAAGATCGACTCTTTTAAATTTATAACCGTGATTTTCTGGTGCTGCTCTAAACGTCAATGAAGCAGGCTTCCCCGTATGCAAGCCAACACCCGAAATAGTTACTTCATTTCTAATAGTTCTCTGTTTAGCATTCATTCTTTCAAACTTCGCGTAATTTTCTATTTAAGATTAAAGTTAACTCTTATATATTAAGTTCTCTAATTGTTCTATTCGCTTTTCCAACCCAGGCAGCTTTTGTAAAGTCACTTGTATCCTCATTTGAGAAGTGTAACTAAATGCTGGGGTACCTGCCCATTTTTTGCCTGGATGAGTAATGGATCGGTTAATTCCCGACTGCGCTTGCACTTGTGAACCGTCTGCTACACTGATGTGTCCGGCAACACCCACCTGCCCCCCTAAAACAACGTTTTCGCCAATCTTAGTACTGCCCGAAATGCCTGTTTGAGCAGCCACTACCGTATTTTGACCTAGTTCAACATTATGTGCTAACTGAATCAGATTATCTAATTTAACCCCACTCTGAATCTTCGTCGACCCTAAGGTAGCGCGATCAATTGTGGTATTAGCTCCAATTTCAACATCATCACCGATCAAAACATTTCCAATTTGACTTACCTTTTTATAAGTCCCGTCTTCTTGAGGAGCAAAACCAAAACCGTCACTACCAATGACCGCACCCGCATGAATAATAACCCGGTCTCCAATTACGCTATCGAAGTATACCTTAACTCCAGCGTAAAGCGTGCAAAACGAACCAATCATTACTGAATCTCCAATATAACTGTTCGGATATATTTTCGTATGATCACCAATCCGAACGTTTGCTCCTATATAAGAAAAAGCACCAATGTATACGTTCTTTCCGATTACAGCACTTGGATGGATAAAGGACGGCTCTTCGACGCCACTCTTATCGGCTCGGAGTTGATTATATGCATCTAATAGAATCGAAAAAGCTGTGTATGCGTTTTTAACACGAATAAGTGTGGGTTTAACCGCTTGCTTAAGAACGAGATCTTCGTTTATTATTACGATCGATGCACGGGTGGTATATAAGTAATTTTCATATCTAGGATTTGCCAAAAAGGAAATACTGCCTTCCTGACCTTCCTCGATCTTTGACATTTCGGAAACCGTCTGGCTAGAATCACCTTCAACCGTACCGTTAACGATATCGCTAATTTGTTGCGCGGTAAATTGCATCTGCAAATCTAAATGTTATTAATTTATGAACAAACAATTAAAATCAAATAATCCAGGCGCTAAATTAAAGCTTTTGAATGAAGTTCCTTAGGAAAAGAAACAATATACTTTTCTACTGTTTGTGAGAGTACTTCTAGATTTGACAAATCAGACGCTTCAGTAATATCTTTAATTGAGCCATCTTTCATTAAAATATTAATACTTTCATTCTCAATATCATAAGCGCTATTTGATATAACAGTTGAATAAACAAAATAATCGACTTCACGTTTAGAAAGAGAAAAATACTGCATAGCGACTGCTTTTATTCGTTCTAAATATTTATCATCCGGCTCGTTATTCAAAATCTCCACCCGATTCAGTTGTCGGCTTAGCAATTGTCGGCATAAGAGAGACAATGTCCTATCCGGATGACCAACCCAAACCTTCATACTGGCTAAAATATCTATATCATCTAATTTAAGAAAAGTCGCCAAGTGAACAGGAGACTTTTCAAACGACTCCTTAGTAACTTGTCTTTCCAGAAAATGTTGCAAAGGAGGTGTTGCAAATAAAGACTGCCCTTCCAAACCTAGCTGTTTTGCTCGGTGCAATATTCTTATCAGCATCTGCTCGGCGCTCACAACGGTTTTATGAAGATAAACCTGCCAATACATCAAACGTCTCGCTATCAAAAACTTCTCGATCGAATAAATACCCTTTTCCTCTACAACAAGTTCATTGTTCGCAACAGTCAACATTTTGATAATCCGATTAAAGCTAATAACTCCCTCTGTGACACCAGTATAAAAACTATCTCGAATTAGATAGTCCATTCGATCTGTATCTAACTGACTTGAAACCAGTTGATGGAGAAATAATTTTGGATATTGATTTCGAAAAATAGCAATAGCCAACGTTAACTTCCCTTCAAAACTCTTGTTTAGGTCATCCATGATTCGATCCGAGATATATTCATGGGAAACTCCCTCCACAATCGAGTGTTCCAATGAATGGGAAAACGGTCCATGCCCGATATCATGCAAAAGGATAGCGATTATAACCGCCTCTTCTTCTTCGGAAGTTATCTCGATATCTTTTCCTTTCAACGTCTCCATGGCTAGCCCCATTAGGTGCATAGCTCCTAAGGCATGTTGAAACCGAGTGTGCAAAGCACCTGGATACACCATATGCGTTAAGCTTACTTGTTTGATATTCCTCAAACGCTGAAAGTAGGGATGCTCAATTAACTCGAAAATTAATCCCTCCGGCACCGATATAAAACCGTAGATAGGATCGTTGATTATTTTTTTCTTTTTCAATTTTGAAAATGCTTGATACAAAGGTGTTACTTTATGACTAGACTTTTATGAAGATATTCTTGTTGAACATTAGCAATGCAATGCCTGCCCAAATCAATGTAAAAAAAAGAGCGTAGATTAACGACGCATTATTGGGAGAAAAGTACGGAATCATAAATGTACTATAAATCCACCCCTTAAGGCTAAGTCCCCCACCAACTTCTATTAAACTCAAGCATCGGGCCATTATTCCAGAAAAGAAAAATACCGTAATCGCATTTACACCGAATATTAAAAATGGTTTCGTAAAGCGAATATGTTTCTTGCAATCTATTTTCCAATATGTTAAGGCTAACACCAGCGTCGCCAACCCACCTGTATACAGCACGAAAGAACTTGTCCATAGCGATTTATTCAATGGGAACTGTAATCCCCAAGCCATACCAATAACAAAGCATAGAAACCCATAAAAGCAAAGCCAAGCAACTTTAGTACCCTGGTCAATATCCTTCCTTTTAAGATAAACCCCTACCAGAACACCAAATAAGCAAGTAGATATCGCCGGCACCGTGCTAAGGATACCTTCAGGATCCCAAGTCTTGGCAGATTTCCATAAATGTGCCTCAGTTAACAAAGTTCGATCAAGCCACGCACCCATATTGGTTTCTTTGCCTAGGTTTGCAGCCCCCACTCCAGGAACTGGAATAAAAGTCATAATAATCCAATAAACAACCAAGAACACAATTCCAACTCTTAAAACACCCTTTGTTGATAGCTTTAAGAATAATAATGTAGAAACAAAAAAGACGATGGCAATTCTTTGCAATACACCCGGAATACGAACAACCTCAAAAGCACCTACCGGATCCACAAAGACTTGTGGGAAAAGTGATAACATTAACCCTAATCCAAATAAAATCAGCGCTCTTTTACCTGCCTTCGCCAATAAACTGCTGTGATTATCTCTAACTAATTTCTTTGTTCCGTATGCATATGCAATCGATACCCCTACGATGAACAAAAAGAAAGGAAAAATCAAATCTGTCGGCGTACAGCCATTCCATTCAGCATGCCGAAGCGGAGAATAAATATTGCTCCAGCTCCCAGGGTTGTTTACTAAGATCATCGCCGCGACAGTAGCACCTCGAAATACATCAAGTGATAAAAGTCGATTGGAGTTTGTTTGCATAGGGTTAGGTAAATACTTATTTTTATTTACTAGTAGACAAAAAGGATTTTTGTTAATCTTTGTTAAAAAAACAAGAGTTCCACAAACATTCTTTTAAGTTCGTGAACTTACAAAAAAAATAAGAAAATGCAAGAAACCAATATATTGTGGGCTGATGACGAGATCGATCTATTAAAACCCCATATACTCCTACTCAATGAGAAAGGGTACTTTGTTAAAACCGTTACCAACGGGACAGATGCTGTTGAGGCATTTAAGAATGCTTATTTCGATTTGGTTTTTCTAGATGAAAACATGCCGGGTCTAACTGGGCTTGAGACATTAGCTGCATTAAAAAGTATTAACCCTGCTGTACCTATGGTACTAGTCACCAAAAACGAGGAAGAGCATTTAATGGAAGATGCTATCGGTTCAAAAATAGACGACTATCTGATAAAGCCAGTAAATCCGAAACAGATTCTCTTAACAATTAAAAAACTTACTGAGAACAAAAGACTCGTAAGCGAAAAGACGTCTACTGCATATCAGCAAGATTTCCGGGTATTAGGTATGACACTCAATGACCGCTTGAATCACGAGCAATGGGCGGAAGTTTATAAAAAGCTAGTTTATTGGGAGTTATCACTTGAGAAGCTTGAAGACGCCGGCATGCATGAGGTACTTACCTTGCAAAAGGCAGAAGCAAACGCTCAGTTCTCCAAATTCATCGAAAACAACTATATCGATTGGATAAAGTCGCCCGAAGAAGGACCGATTATGTCTCATCAGCTATTTTCAAAAAAGCTTTTCCCCTCACTCGAAGATAATAAACCCACATTTTTTTTCCTGATAGATAATTTGCGCTACGATCAATGGAGGATTATCAATAACATTATCAGTAATTATTTCCGCTTGGACGAAGAAGATCATTACTACAGTATTCTTCCTACTGCCACACAGTATGCACGAAATGCAATATTCAGCGGACTCATGCCATTAGATATGGAAAAACGCTATCCTGATATGTGGCAAAATGATGAAGACGAAGGTGGCAAAAATCTCCATGAAGAAGACTTCATTGCCGATCAGATTAAGCGTATCTTGCGTAAAAACAGCAAGTTTTCCTATAATAAGATTTTAACTCTAGAACAAGGACGCGAGATCGCAGATAACATCTATAACCTTATGGACAATGACTTAAACGTGCTTGTCTATAATTTTGTTGATATGCTGTCGCACGCACGGACTGACATGGCTATGATTCGAGAATTAGCGAGTGATGAATCTGCTTATCGATCTTTAACACTTTCTTGGTTTGAACATTCTCCCTTATTGGAAGCAATAAAGAAATTATCACAAAAGAATGTCAGAATTGTTGTAACCACCGACCATGGGACCATACGTGTTAAACATGCCAGCAAAGTCATCGGCGATAGAAACACCAACACGAACCTTCGTTACAAACAAGGAAAAAATCTAAACTTTATCCCAAAAGACGTGTTTCATATAAAGAACCCACATGAAGCGATGCTTCCGAAACTGCATGTTAGTTCTAGTTTTATTTTCGCTAAAGAGGATACATACTTTGTATATCCCAACAATTATAATCAGTTTGTCAATTATTACAACGAAACTTTCCAGCATGGAGGAATTTCAATGGAAGAAATTATCATCCCTTATATAACTTATAGCTCAAAATAAATTGAAAGAATTTATTGTTCCCAGTATTGACGCTTTACCGCAAGCGGCAGAAAACTTATTAATGTCAGCAGATTCCAACAAGCGAGTCTTTCTCTTCGATGCTCCCATGGGTGCTGGAAAAACAACGTTAATCAAGTCTATCTGTGCTAGTCTTGGTGTGAAAGAAAACGTCAGCAGTCCAACCTTTTCAATCGTTAACGAATACCAAGGATCCGAAGGACCTGTCTATCATTTCGATTTTTACCGTCTAAAAAATGAGCAAGAAGCGTATGATCTGGGCTATGAAGAGTACTTCTATTCAGGCCACTATTGCATGGTAGAGTGGCCCAAAAAAATCCCCACATTGCTTCCGGATGACGCTGCATTTATTGAGATAGAAATAACCGGTTTGCAATCCCGTATAGTCCGACTCATGAAGTAGTTTACTCATGCTTTTTAAGTTACTTTATGGTTTATTTTCGTATATTAATCCCCGTTTGTGAATAATTTCATGTATGAACGAGTTTTCTAAGTTAGCGAAGCAGGCCTTAAGGCAACCAAAAGAAATGCTCCAAGAAACGGGCAGAAAAAAAAATGAGCTATTTATAGGGATTCCAAAGGAAGTGACATTTCAGGAAAAACGCATTGCATTAACACCTCTTTCCGTCGCCTTACTCGTAGAAAACGGACATCGAGTTATCATGGAAAGCGGCGCAGGCGAATCCGCGAACTTTCTCGATCACCATTACAGTGAACAGGGTGCTGAGATTGTACCCGATAAACCTAGTGTATATCGTGCTGATTTTATCATAAAAATCGCTCCTCCTACGATTGAAGAAATTGACCTGATGAAAAATGGACAAGTTCTTTTTTCATCACAACAACCCTCTCTGTTAAGTCTTAGCCACCTTCAGGCTATGATGCGGAAAAAAATTACGGCTATCAGCTATGAATATCTTCGGGATGAAGGAAACATCCTAACCGTTGTCCGGGCAATGAGCGAGATCGTTGGTGCAACCTCCGTACTTATTGCCGCGGAATATCTTAGCAACGTATTTGAAGGAAAGGGTTTGATGTTGGGAGGAATAACCGGAGTTCCTCCAACTGAAATTGTCATCCTCGGAGCCGGCACAGTTGCTGAATATGCAGCCAGAACCGCGTTGGCTTTAGGAGCGCAAGTCAAAGTTTTCGACAGCTCAATTTATCGATTGCGACGACTTCAAACCAACATTGGAAGCCTAGTATTTACATCTGTTATGCAACCAATTGTCCTCAGAAAAGCAGTATTGAGCTCAGATGTTGTCATCGGTGCCGTACGGTCTAATAACGGTCGCTGCCCATGCATCATCGATGAACCTACAGTTGAAAAAATGAAACCCAACTCGGTACTGATCGATGTAAGCATCGATCAGGGTGGATGTTTCGAAACCTCTCGAATTACAAATCATCTAAAGCCCACGTTTCGGAAACACGATGTTATTCACTACTGTGTTCCCAACATTGCTTCCCGAGTAGCACGGACCGCCACCTATGCCTTAACGAATATCTTTACTCCAATTTTGCTTGAAATCGGTGAACGAGGAAGTATCATGAATTTGATATGGAATCGTCCCGGCATCCGAAATGCTGTATATCTCTACCAAGGTGCGTTAACCAATAAGGACATAGGCGAACGATTTAACATGACGCCAAAAGATCTCGAGTTGATCGCTTTTTCTCAAAGATAATACAAACTAATCGCCGAGTTGAACGTTTGTTTATAAAAATTGCACCTGCTTATGATTTTTAAAAAGAAGTTTTTCTCAGATATCTTTTCTCTTATTAAAGAAACCCTGGCTGGTTTTTCTGAAGATAAAGTGATGAAAAAAAGTGCTTCTTTAGCTTATTATACTATTTTTTCTTTAGCTCCACTCATTTTGATTCTGATGTGGACAGTTGGCTTTTTCTATGGGGAGGACGCTTCGAGCGGAGAAATTTTCTCGGAGATCAATGAATTAGTTGGAGCTAAAGCAGCAGCACAAATTCAAGACATCATTAAGCAGATTAGTTTATCTGAAAAATCAGGAATAGCAATTGTGATCGGAGTGGGAACCTTAATCGTCGGTTCAACCACTGTCTTTATCGAAATACAAGATTCAATTAATGCTATTTGGGGTGTGAAAGCCAAAGCGACTAAAGGCTGGAAAAAGATGCTGCTTGATCGTGTGATTTCTTTCTCAATGATTATCGGGCTTGGTTTTCTTTTAATCGTATCCTTGTTGGTGAGTACCATCGTCGAATTATTAAGCGGGTATTTAGTTCGAATACTCCCTGACATCATGGGTGCATTATTTAATTTGATAAACTTTGGAATTACTTTTCTCGTAATTTCATCTCTATTTGCCATTATTTTTAAATTTCTTCCAGATGCCCAAGTCAAATGGAAGTATGTAAGGAGTGGCGCAATATTTACTGCATTGCTTTTTATCGCCGGTAAATTTCTTATCAGTCTCTATATGCAATATACGGCACCAGAAAGTGCCTATGGTGCAGCAGGGTCTATCATAATTATTCTTTTATGGGTCTACTATACGGCTGCTATTCTTTATTTTGGCGCTGAATTCACCAAAGTATATACCAAGCGGAAATGTGGAGAAATCCTCCCATCAAAATTTGCTGTGAGAGTGGTTCAGCAAGAAATTGAAGAGGACATCGACCATCCCACATCCTCCTCAAGACGAAATTAGTATTTAGTCCTACACCATAAATTTATCTTCAGGTTTTATAGGGAAAGTATATCAGCAATCTTCAGTAAATTAGGATTTACTGTGTGTATATGTTTGATCGCATTTTCAAAAGGTGTAAATGCGATATCGCCACAAATGATTCCCGCCATTTCGCCAGATTTACCCGCAATTAACCCTTCTACTGCAGCCACGCCCAATCGACTAGCTAAAACCCTATCCATACACGAAGGCTTCCCTCCTCGCTGAATATGGCCTAAAATTGAAACTCTTACATCATAATGAGGAAAACGTTCTTTAACCTTTTCAGCAGCCTCAAATGCGCCTCCTTCACCTTCGCCTTCCGCCACAATAATAATTCGAGATGACTTATTTTTACGAATGCTATCCATTCGATTGAGCATGTTAGTGAAATCAATTTTTGCTTCGGGAATTAATATTGCTTCCGCCCCAATACCGATCCCACTACGCAAAGCAATTAAACCCGAATCCCGACCCATAACCTCAACGATAAATACCCGATCATGTGACTCAGCTGTATCCCGAATTTTATCTACCGCATCAACAACCGTGTTGATTGCCGTATCATACCCGATAGTGAAGTCAGTACCTTGTAAATCGTTATCGATCGTACCAGGAATTCCAATAATAGGAATACCCTGTTCTTCCATAAATATCTTTGCTCCTGTAAATGTTCCATCTCCTCCAATAGCGACCAAGGCGTCGATTCCAAATTTCTGAAGTTGCTCGCGAGCCTTCGTTCTCCCCTCTACTGTGAGAAACTCCTGGCTTCTGGCAGTTTTCAATATAGTTCCACCGCGCTGAATAATATTAGCTACCGATTTGGGGCCCATCTCAACAATATCCCCCTTGACCAGTCCATCATAACCACGTGTTACACCATAAACTTTCAGGTCATAATATAGAGCTGTCCTTACTACAGCTCGGATAGCAGCATTCATTCCCGGAGAGTCTCCTCCTGAAGTTAGAATGCCAATACTTTTAATTTTATTCATTTGGTGATATTATTTAAATACGACTACTATAATAAGAAATCTTACCTATAAACCTCATTTTTTAGTTATTTTTTTTAAACATTTCGACGCCAGAATCTAGAAAATCAACATAATTTCGGACATCTAGATTAAAGGCTTGAGGAGGCACCAACTTATTTCCATCATGATCTACAATAACATAATATGGTTGGGAGTTTGTCCCATAAACGGCTGCCTGCATATCACTCCATTTCTGACCTACCCTCGATATTTTCTTTCCGCTGAATTCAGATACATATTTTTCCGATTCATCGAGTTCAGTCCGATCGTCCACGTAAAGTGAAATTAACACATAATCTTCTTTCAATCTCCTTAAAACTTCGGGTTCCGGCCAAACAGAAGCTTCCATCTTTCTACAATTCACACAACTCCAACCAGTAAAGTCAATCAGTACTGGTTTATTCACCGAACGCGCATACGCCAATCCCTCATTGTAATCATAATACGCGTCTAACCCGTGCGGTGCATGAAAAATATCCGAATATTTCTTCTCAGCGCCGGTTGTTCCCTTAGGATCAGCATTGGTAAGCCCGCCGTAAGTCAACTTATTTAAATCAAAATCCTGTGTAGGCTGCGGTGGCAGCCAAGCGCTTATCCCCTTCAATGGTGCTCCCCATAAACCCGGTATCATGTATACTGTAAATGTTAATATCAACATTGCGACAAACAAACGTGGTAAAGAAATTATTTTAATTTCATCAGCTTCAGACAATCTAATTTTACCCAAAAGATAGAATCCAAAAATGGCAAAGATCACAATCCAGATCGCTAAGAACACCTCCCGATCTAAAATCCCCCAATGATAAGCCAAATCAACATTTGAAAGAAATTTAAAAGCAAGTGCTAATTCTAAAAAACCCAGCGAAACTTTAATCGTATTCAGCCAGCCACCTGATTTTGGCATTTCTTTCAGAAAAGCAGGAAATAGAGCGAAAATAATAAATGGAATTGCTAAGGCGACCGAAAATCCGAACATGCCAACCGCCGGACCTAACAGTGACCCCTTTGAAACTGCTTCAACTAATAAATAACCGATAATAGGTCCCGTACATGAAAACGACACCAATGCCAAGGTAAATGCCATAAAGAAAATACCGATCAAACCGCCTCGGTTCGACTGACTATCGATTTTGTTGACAAACCGAGAGGGAAGCGTAATTTCGAACGCACCCAAAAATGAAACTGCGAAAATCACGATAATCACGAAAAACGCCAGATTAAACCAAGCACTACTTGCCGCCTGATTTAAAGCCGAAGCACCAAATATTAAGGTGATCACCATTCCAAGCGCTACATATATCACAATAATGGATAATCCGTATATTATTGCATTCCAAATCCCTTTCCTTCGGCTACCACTTTGTTTAGTAAAAAAAGATGTCGTTAAAGGAACCATTGGGTAAATACAAGGCATAAGAAAAGCCGCAAAACCACCTATAAGCCCGGCAACAAATATCGCCCATAAACCCCGTTCTTCTGACGTATCATCCGGATTATTTGAACTAACCGACTGTAATGAATCCACTGAATTACTATCAATTGACACTGCGTTATCTACAATAGTCACTGCAGAATCGGCCACACTATCCTTTTCCAACGTATCCGAACCATTTATAGTTGGGGCAGCCACCACTTGTTCTACAGCTTCAGCAGTATTTGTAGTCTCCAGTGGCGCCGAATTAGGTTTTGTGAAAGATGCTGACGCATCGACGACAACTGAAAAAGGCACTTCTTCTGGAGGCAGGCAGTTGGTATCATTGCAGGTCATAAACTCTAATGTTCCTGACACCGTTAATTTCGGTTCATTAAGCTTAATTTTCTGTGTGAAATCAACCTTTGTCTTATGCCAAGCTATCTGCATATTAAAGTTCGGGTCGAATGCCGAAATTGCCTCCGGACTTTCCTTAACCGTTCCTACGATAGAGTAGCCATCATCTGGTTCAAACTTGAACGATGTCGGAATCGGGCCGCCTTCGTCAATAAACTGAGAATAAACATGCCAGCCAGGTTCTATGTTTGCAGTAATTACGAGCGTCGCATTCTCTCCATTAACATCTTTTACACTGAATTTCCAATCGACAGGATCATAAATCTGTGCAATCGAACTCAGACTCAACAATCCAAATACCAACAACGCTAATAACTTCTTCATACTAAATTAAAATATAAACCCTATTTCTTTAAAGCCAAACTTTGCCGTATACTCGCCAAAGGTAACCAACAACTGCCCGGCGTGATCAACACCAACAATTTTACCTTG
The DNA here is from genome assembly GCF_003449035.1 of Pedobacter indicus. Lineage (NCBI taxonomy): Bacteria > Pseudomonadati > Bacteroidota > Sphingobacteriia > Sphingobacteriales > Sphingobacteriaceae > Albibacterium > Albibacterium indicum. The sequence continues at coordinate 667,290 of NZ_QRGB01000001.1, read as the reverse complement.
AACGAGTATTCCATCTATACTAAACTCTCGAACTTGGTTCAAACCAAAAAGATGCCTGATATAAAATGCCTTAAGTTGTGAAACTCCGTGAGTTTTAAGTTCAGTATAGTTTGTATCAATTCGCTTGCAAAGTTCGTATAATAAGTCGGTTAAAATGTACTCTTCCTGTAATAATTGTTTTATAGAACACGCTTGGGTTAAATTTTCAAAATAATCCTGATTAACATTAATACCAATTCCAACAATCGAATTTTTCCATTCAGAACCGCTTATCATATTCTCAATCAGAATTCCCCCAAGTTTCTTGTCACCTACATAGATATCATTGGGCCATTTTACCAATACCTGATCGCCCAATAGAGGTTTTAGTGTTTGAATGATCGACGAACTAATTGTAATATTCAGGTCAAACTGTTCATCAACCGTTAAAAACGAGGGGTTTAAAAGGATACTAAAGGTTAGATTCTTTCCCGCTTCGCCTACCCAACTATTTCCTCTTTGCCCTCTTCCTTTCTTTTGGTCAACTGCCATTATTACAGTACCTTCCTTAACTGGCGTAGATTTTGACAGTCTTTCTTTCAAATAGTCATTTGTGGAGTCAATCTCATTCAGTGTAATTAATTTTTGACCAGAAAAAAATGCTGAAAAAGTGTTACTTTGCAAGAGTGCTGAAAATATGTTAATAATTGTCAAAACTAATATTTTTAATGACAAAAAATAAAAAGTCAAATGAATCCACCTACATTTCGGAGATAGCTGTTCATGGCCTCCAAGAAAAGAAAGGGAATGATATCGTGCGTGTTGATCTTAGAAAACTCAATGCATCAGTTACAGATTTTTTCGTTATATCCCATGCAGACTCATCTACACAGGTACGAGCTTTAGCAGATAGCGTTGAAAAAGAAATATACTCCTCTTTGAAACAGGATCCCTGGAGAAAAGAAGGCTATGAATTAGGAGAATGGGTGCTTTTAGATTATATAAATGTCGTCGTTCATATCTTCAAAACAGAGAAAAGGTCGTATTATGGAATTGAGGACCTGTGGGGTGACGCAAAAATGGAAAATTACAAGAGTGCTTAGCACAAGAAAAGCTTAATTTAGATAAAAATAAAACAGAAAAACAACAAGAAGTTGTGATACTATAAAGATTTAGAATGGAACAAAAGTTTTCAAACCAGGCAAGAGGTAATAAGAAGGTACCCAGCAAGAAGATAACACCTAAACCGCCTCGGTTTAATATCATGTGGTTATGGATGATCCTGTTACTAGGATTTTTCGTGCTTCAATATGTTTTTAGTGGCGAAACAGCCAAGCAAATCACCTATCAACGTTTTGAAGAACATATGCTAAAAGCGGGAGATGTGGACCATCTTATTGCTTATAAGAAAAATGAATTGATCGCTGTCGAGGTATTTATCAAAAAGGATAAATTATCAACCGATAAATACAAAGAAGTACAGCCTCAGGAAAACCCTTTAAACCTTAGTGGAGCACAAGGCCCACAGTATGTTTTCCAAGAAGGCTCTTTCGACGCGTTGGAAAGAAAACTCAATGCAGCTCAGGCTGACCTGCCCGCCAATGAAAGGGTCAGTGTAAAGCTTGAAGAAAGAAACAGTCCGTGGACCGGTTGGCTGCTTACGTTATTGCCTTTTGTTTTAATCATAGCTTTCTGGATATATCTTATGCGTCGCATGGGAAGTGGCGGCGGTGGGCCGGGTGGACAGATTTTCAATATCGGGAAGTCGAAGGCTAAACTATTTGATAAAGAATCACAGGTCAACATTACGTTCAACGACGTGGCTGGTTTAGAAGAAGCTAAACAGGAGGTAATGGAGATCGTTGATTTCTTAAGAAATCCAAAAAAATATACCAATCTCGGAGGTAAGATACCAAAAGGCGCTCTGTTAGTGGGATCACCAGGTACAGGTAAAACCCTGTTGGCAAAAGCAGTCGCTGGTGAAGCACAAGTTCCGTTTTTCTCATTGTCAGGATCTGACTTTGTAGAAATGTTCGTTGGTGTCGGCGCTTCACGTGTACGAGATTTATTTAAACAAGCCAAAGAAAAAGCTCCCTGTATCATCTTTATTGACGAAATTGATGCTATCGGTAGGGCGCGTGGAAAAAATAGCATGATGGGAGGAAATGATGAGCGGGAAAACACACTCAACCAACTTTTGGTTGAGATGGACGGATTTGGAACCGATTCTGGTATTATCATCATGGCGGCCACGAACCGACCAGATGTATTGGACGCTGCGTTGCTCCGTCCGGGACGATTCGACCGACAAATATCAATCGACAAACCAGATCTAGTAGGACGTGAGCAAATTTTTAAAGTGCATTTAAAGCCAATTAAATTAGCCTCAGACGTCGACGCCAAGAAACTATCAGCTCAGACCCCGGGATTTGCCGGAGCAGAAATAGCTAACGTATGTAACGAAGCTGCACTTATCGCTGCTAGAAGAAGTAAGGAGGCAGTCGATATGCAAGATTTTCAAGATGCTATTGACCGCGTTATCGGAGGTTTGGAGAAGAAAAACAAAATTATTTCACCCGAGGAAAAAAGAATCGTCGCCTATCACGAAGCTGGACACGCCATAGCCGGCTGGTTCTTAGAACATGTTGACCCTCTCGTGAAGGTATCAATCGTACCAAGAGGGGTAGCAGCTTTGGGTTATGCACAATACCTTCCCAAAGAACAGTTTTTATACACGACCGAACAATTAATAGATACGATATGTATGACGATGGGTGGTCGTGTCGCGGAAGACATTACCTTCGGTAAAATTTCTACAGGTGCTCAAAACGACTTAGAGCGTATCACCAAACTGGCCTACGCCATGGTAACCGTATACGGTATGAATCATCGTATCGGTAATGTTTCATTCAATGAAGTACAGGAAAGCAATCAGTTTAATAAACCATATTCTGAAAAAACAGCTGAACTCATCGATGACGAAGTACGTATGTTGATTGCTGATTGCTATGAACGCACTAAAAAATTGCTACAGGCAAACATAGAAGGGTTAGAAAAACTAGCCGAGAAATTACTAGATAAGGAGATTTTATTCCAATCTGATCTCGAAGAGCTTTTGGGCAAAAGACCGTTCGATAAACGTACTGCATACGATGAATTTGTGAACAGTGGCAACGACGAACCAGATCAGCGTTCTGTTACGGATAACCTCGTTCACGATGGCGTAGGAGATAATTCAGATACCTTCGACAGTACAGGTAAGGACGAGAATAAGACCGAGTAGATCAATGAAGCAAGCAACTGCCAAAGAAAGGATTTTAAAAAAAATCAGAGCTGCTTTGTTGCAAAAGAGGGATAATCCATATCTCAATATGGAGGAATCTCCTCTTTATCCGCCATTTACAGAACCATTGGAAATTGAATTTGCTAAACAATTCTCAGCTGTTGCAGGGAAGTTTGTTTTCTGTGAAGATGAACTAGACTTGGTTGAGAATTTACTCCTTTTAGCAGAACAGTTCACCATGCGAAAAATGTACGTTTGGGAACCAGAATTACAACGCCTATTGGGCAAATATGACTTCCCTTATTACAGTACAGATACCGATTTTGACAAGGCCGATGCCGGTATCACATTTTGTGAAGCGTTAATTGCGAGAAACGGCAGTGTACTTATCAGCAGCGGCAGCCCAATAGGACGAAGATTAGCTATTTTTCCGCATATCCATATCGTTGTAGCGTATACCTCACAAGTTTTACCAGATATTAAGGATGGTTTAGACTTCTTAAAAACAAAATATAATTATAAGCTGCCATCCATGATCAATCTGATTACCGGTCCGAGCAGAACCGCTGATATTGAAAAAACACTCGTTTTGGGTGCTCACGGCCCTCGCGAACTCTTTGTTTTTCTATTAGACGATTCGATTGCAGTTAAAGACAAAAAAGAATAAATCTGATAAAAATACTAAAAAATTTAGTATTTTTATCAGATGGATATCACCGACGGTTTTATAAAAGGGAGAGGTTCTCAAGTTAACCCCAATAATAAATTTTTAGGAAATCAATATGTACAAGAATTTATTGAGGGTCTTGACGAAAAGTTCATTGAAAATAACCAGACAAAATTTTTCAAAGAAACACCGAAAAAAATTATCAGCTTAAATAACAGTCCTGATTTATTTTTCAGTCAGTCCGTTAACCCATATCAAGGTTGTGAACACGGTTGTATCTACTGTTATGCAAGGAACTCACACGAATATTGGGGTTTTAGTGCAGGTTTAGATTTTGAACAAAAAATTATTGTAAAGCATAACGCCGCCGAACTCCTGGAAAAGGAATTGAATAAAAAAGGATACCAAGCAAAAACAATCGTGCTTTCAGGCAATACGGATTGCTATCAACCTATCGAAAGAAAGTTACAAATCACGCGGTCTCTTCTCAATATTTTCGATGAATATAATCATCCCGTATCAATCATTACAAAAAATAGCCTTATTCAAAGAGATATCGACATATTAAAACGGCTGGCAGAAAAAAGTCTGGTTAATGTAGCCATCACGATTAACTCTTTAAATGAAGACTTGCGACAAAAGATGGAACCCCGGACAGTAACAGCCAAAGGTCGTCTCAAAGTAATAGAAAAACTCAGTCAAGAAGGTATTCCGGTAATGCTCATGTGCGCGCCCATTGTGCCCGGGCTGAATAGTGACGAAATGCCCAAACTGATACAAGCTGCGGCTAATGCAGGTGCACAATCCGCTTCTTTTACTTTGGTACGTCTGAATGGTGCTATTTCAGACATTTTTACTGATTGGGTCAATAAGACATTCCCTGACAGGGCTGAAAAGATCTTACATGGAGTTCAGGCATCGCATGGTGGAAAATTAAACGACAGTGACTGGAGCAGACGAATGCGTGGAAGCGGCCATTTAGCAGAAAGCATCCATTCACTCTTTAAAATAGCAAAGCAAAAATACATGAAAGACAGAACACTAAGTCCTCTTAGAACGGATATCTTTTTACCAAAGAACGGAAGGCAATTAAATTTATTCGCAGATTAAATTTCAAATTAACGTATTTTTATTACCTTTCAAATCAAGATTTAAAACAAGTAACTCAGACTATACAATGCAAGAATACATCATCTATACACCCGTTGCAAGTTTCATCCTAGTTTTTACATTAATTACAAGCATCTATACATTTTCAAATCCACAACTCTTTGGTAAGTTCATGCTCCATCCCTATACAGTGAGCAGAGGAAAAAATCTGTATACGGTATTGACTAGTGGAATTATCCACCGTGATTGGATGCACTTGCTGTTCAATATGCTTACTTTCTTCTTCTTTGGATTTCCTCTTGAACGCGTCTTGGCCAACATCAGTTCATGGGGACACATCCAATTTTTATTAATTTACGTACTTGCATTGATCTTGAGTGATATACCAACAATTTTCAAACACAAAAACAATTATGGTTATCATAGCCTAGGTGCTTCAGGAGCTATTTCAGCTATACTCTTTAGCTTCATTCTGTTCAACCCTTCTATGTCCATCTATCTTTTCTTTATTCCCATTCCTATTCCAGCTGTTATTTTCGGGCCTCTTTATCTTGCATATTGTGTATGGGCAGCCAATTCGGCAAATGACAGTATCAACCACGATGCCCATTTCTACGGTGCACTTACCGGCCTGGCGCTTACAATCCTTTTATATCCAGCAGTTTTAGGAAATTTTATAAATCAGATTGGACAAATGTTCTAACAAAAAATAGTTCATCAAGTAAACTATTGCCGCATTCATCGGCTATTTAAATAATATCTATTGAATAGAAAACAAAATTAGATTTATCCCTTCGGTAGATTTATCTGGTCGGTCGACATAACATTTTTTTCCCCATCATAGATAAATGACATCGGGTTTTCAGGGTCTTTTATAATTTCAAACAATGTATACCCCCAGGGTTTCCAGAAATTCTCCAATACCTGCCCATAGGTCTTCGACTGCCACTGATCAAAAACAGGTCGCGAATTTACACCCAAGAGCGACATTGGTTCGATGAAGATCTTTTCATCCAAAGAAGTGACCATGTAATCCGGCAAACGGTTAAATAGGTAACAAGAATAAAAAAAGCGGGCACATAATTCCTCAAACTGAATCGGATGCAGTTTTTTACTCCAAACATCATCTAATGCCTCCTGATGATAACGCAGGTTTGCCTCATTGTCTTGCAAACAAGCTATAATACCCAAATCTTTTATCCTGAGAGAAAAAACCAATGTATTGATCTCATCGCGATAATTGTACGTATTTTCTGGATTATCAACCTCGAAAATGAGAATACTATAAGGTGGTTGATTTTCAAATTCAACGTCGTGGATCAGCGATTGGAGCATCGTGTGCAAATTTCTAAATTTTTGCATCAGCGTTTGGGAAAAATTCAAAGGTTCTCCGCTCATAACCTGCTGTCTTATCCCTACTTGAATTTCATTAAAAATAATCCCATAAACCCATTTAGCTATCCACTGAAACAGAAAGTCAGAATCTAGCCTACTAACATCCTTGTACCCCCCTTTAAAAGCTTCCTCAGCTTGCTTGTCCAACGCTTCCAATCGATCGTAGACACGCTGACAGCATGGAAGCGTCAGATCGCTATATCGCTTTACATTCTCATCTAGCATCTTGAAAGGCATATCTTCCAAGCCATAGTCTTTTAAAATCCACTTCGGAAAAACTGGAAAGAATAATGGGTCTTCTAACTTCTCACCAGTTAAAAAACACCGGACAGTATCAAACGTAAAATCTTCAAACGGATTATAAAATTTTGCCTCCATAGCTCTTGCAAAGATAATATTAAAATAAAGGAAAATATGTCAATGAAAAGTTGAAATAAAAACAATAAATTCGTCGATAAATCTTATATCATGAGCCAGAAAATCCATTTTTTTGTCGAGGAAATCGAATTTACTTTAAAAAGTAAGATGAAATTGCGAAAATGGATACAAGCTACACTTGAAAACGAAGACTTCTTTCTCGGAGAATTGAACTTTATTTTTTGTTCTGATTCCTATTTGCTCAAAATTAACCAAGAATATTTAAACCACGATACCTTCACAGATATCATCACCTTTGATAACAGTGAAAAAAGCAAGGAAATATCCGGTGATATTTTTATCAGTATTGACCGTGTCGTAGAAAATGCAAGTACATTTTCTCTTGAGTTCAAAGATGAACTTCATCGTGTAATGATCCATGGTATTTTACACTTGATGGGTTACTCCGACAAAAATAAAGAAGAAAAATATCTTATGACGGAAAAGGAAAACGAATATCTAGCCCAACGTTGGAAATAACCTCTTCGTATCCATAACTAATTCCCCGGGCATAAATTCCTATCAATTTCCAATTTTATACGAAAAATATTGACCATATATTCGATATACCATGTTTTACTATAACACGTATTGATCGCGTTATTATATCGTAGTGAACTCGATCAAACAACCTTTTGTACGGGTTGGCAACGGGAGCACTACGGGTGCATAACGGGAACAAGTAATACAAGATCTATCGGAGTATGAATTCTTATCTTTGAAAAATTTGCATTTTAGTTGAATTTGAGATTACTAAAAACCCATTAATAATTCAGCTGTCCTTTTTATAGTTAAGTTTTATTATGTAGGTAGAGGGAGGGAAATTCGACTGGGAAGTGACCCAAACGTTCAAAAAAAAAGGGAACGGCTCAAACCATTCCCTTTAAAGAAAATTTAAAATTACTAATTATTAATATCAGTTGATATTAATCTCTGCCACCGAATAAAAAGCTGGCATAATAGGCCAAGGTAGCCAAAGCAGATAAAGCAGCAACAACGTAGGTCATAGCGGCCCATTTCAGGGCATCTTTAGCTCCTCTATGCTCAATACTGTCGCCCATCACTGACGGATTCATATCTAACCAGGCTAAAGCCCTTTTGGAAGCGTCAAATTCAACAGGTAAGGTGATAAAAGCAAATAACGTTGTGATCGCTAAAGCAGCTACTCCAATACCTAATAAAAGGATATTACCCGAGGCAAAAAACATAAACAAACCGATCATCAATACCACTGATGTTAAATTAGACGCGATATTAACTAAAGGTACCACTGCTGAGCGCAGTGTTAACCATGAATATGCCTTAGCATGTTGCACAGCGTGACCACATTCGTGTGCAGCAACAGCAGCTGCAGCGACACTTCTTCCTTCATATACTTCAGGACTCAAATTTACCGTGCGGTTTGCTGGATTGTAATGATCTGATAATCTTCCTTGGACCGATAAAACTTCCACATCGTATATACCATTATCATGGAGCATCTTCAAAGCGATATCTTTTCCGCTCATTCCGCTCATCAGCGGAGTTTCTGAATATTTCTTAAATTTATTCTTGAATTTCCATTGCACACCAAAACTGATGATAGCAATGATAATAAACAACATTAATCCCATTTTACTTTTCCTTTTGTTTCGTGTTTTAAATAATGTATTATCAATTTATGTACCGCAATAAAAATAATTCAAAAAAGACGAAGTAGACAATAGTTTTCGTAATAATATTCTCATATTTTGCTAATTACATTGGAATAACTGTCAAAATATCCGATTTTATTAGTAAGCTAAATTTATTAGCTTTGTTATACTAATTTTTTTATCAATGGATTATTCGATTTATTTATTTTTAGCAGCTCTTTTTATTTCGGTGACATACGTTGGCTTGTCAATGAAATTTAAAATTAGGGTTGACAGATTAACCAGGGAAAAAGACGAAACACTTACTCGACTAACACGGTCAGAATATGAAATAACAAGCTTACAAAGGGAGAAAGACACAATTATTTCATTTTTAAAGCAAGAAAATAATATGCTTAAAAATGAATTGGAAGCAGAACGGGCAACCAGTATTCAAGCACAAAAAAAACTGGAAAAAACACAGTCTTATTTTGATGCTCAGTCTGAAAAAATGGCGGAACAGAGAAAAGAAATAGAACTGATAAAAAATCAGATGAATAAAGATTTTGAGTTAATTGCACATCGTATAATAACTGAAAATTCAGAAAGGTTTTCCGAGAGCAGTGAAAAGAATCTTTCTCAAATTATAAATCCATTCAAAGAAAACTTAAGAAAATTCGAAGATAAGGTGAACCAAGTTTACAATGAGGAATCAAAAGACAGAAACTCGTTGAAAGGCGCAGTAGATCTATTGATTGAACAGAGTAAACAGATACAAGATGAAGCGAATAATTTATCAAAAGCCCTTAAAGGAAACAATAAAAAACAGGGAAATTGGGGTGAAATTATCCTTGAACGTGTATTAGAACGTTCTGGATTACTTAAAAACCAAGAATATCGGTTACAAGAAAGTTTTGTTAACAATCATGGGCAGCGTCTGCAACCTGACGCTATTATTGATTTACCAGACGAGAAAAATCTTGTTATCGATTCTAAAGTCTCGCTGATTGCTTATGAACGGTGGATCAATACAGAAGTCGAAGAAGAAAAAAGTCTTTTCGCTAAACAACATTTGCAATCTGTTAAAAATCATATCATCGAACTATCTGCAAAAAATTATTGTGATCTATATCAGATAAATTCACCTGATTTTGTTTTATTATTTATACCAATCGAATCGTCCTTTAGTATGTCTATTAGTATGGATAATGATTTATTTAATTTCGCTTGGGAGAGGCGTGTTGTTTTAGTTAGCCCTTCTACACTATTAGCTACACTTAGGACAATTGCAGGACTTTGGAAACAAGAAAGACAAAATCGAAATGTAATAGCTATTGCCCGCGAAGCGGGTTTACTTTATGATAAGTTTGTTGGCTTTATAGACGATATGGAAAAAATAGAAAAGCAAATAAACCTATTAAGTAAAACTCATGAAGACGCTCGAAAAAAATTAGATAGCGGACGGGGTAACATAATTTCAAAAATTGAAAAATTGCGTAAATTAGGTGCTAAAACTACAAAAACACTTGATTCTTCGCTACTAGATAGCGATTAGAATAATAGCATGAACTATTCAGATTTAATAAAGGAATTCCAACCTTGTGCTTTAATAGGATGTACTTTATTCGACTTTGAAATCAGCTCACAGCCTGCTGCTTCCTCTGTTATATGACCTATAACAGTTATATCTATCAGATTCTTTATTTTCTCATAGTCGTTTTGAGAAACAGTGAACAATAATTCGTAATCTTCTCCTCCGCTCAAAGCACATACTGTAGGGTCTAATCCAAACTCAAATGCTGTATCAAAAGTCATCTGATCAATTGGTATTTTTTCTTCATAAATTTTACAACCTTTAGCAGATTGCGTACAAATATGTAGTATTTCCGAAGCTAGACCATCAGAAATATCAATCATCGAGGTAGGTAATATTTCTTTTTCCGCCAATAACTCAACAATATCCTTCCTAGCTTCAGGTTTCAATTGTCTTTCAATGATATAATCTTTCCCTTCCAAATCTGGTTGGATATTCGGATTTTCAAGGAATATATTTTTCTCTCTTTCTAATATTTGTAAGCCTACATAGGCACCCCCCAAATCGCCGGAGACGCAAATTAGATCCCCTTCTTTCGCTCCATCCCGATAAACAACTTTTTCCGCTTCGGCATAACCTATACTGGTGATACTAATTACCAATCCTTGTGCAGAAGATGAAGTATCTCCGCCAATTAAATCTACCTGATAATGTTTACAGGCGAGGAGGGCGCCTTCATAAATCTCTTCGATCGCTTCTAAAGGAAATTTACTTGAAAGACCTATGGAAAAAGTGATTTGCGAGGCTATACCATTCATCGCATAAATATCACTTAAGTTAACTTGAACTGCCTTGTATCCGAGGTGTTTCAAGGGTACATAACGTAAATCAAAATGAATTCCTTCTAATAAAAGATCAGTTGAAATAAGTGTCTTCTTTGTTGAAAAATCAAGAACTGCAGCATCGTCCCCTATCCCCTTTGTTGTCGTTTCCTGTTCTATTGTAACAGCATCCGTGAGGTGCTTAATCAAACCAAATTCACCCAACTCCTCTAGAGAGGTTCTTCCTTTGTTATCAAACATATAATCTTCTATTTTGAATTGATGGTTTTATAATCCTAAACGAGCGGAAATATCCAACATACGCTCAATCGGTTTCTGTGCACGTTTTATTAGATCTTGATCCAGTGTTACCTCAGGAAGCTCGTATTTCATGCAATTATATAGCTTTTCAAGCGTATTTAACTTCATGTGTGGACAATCGTTGCAGGCACAAGCGTTATTTGGCGGTGCTGGAATAAATGTTTTATCAGGATTGGCTTTTTGCATTTGATAAATAATCCCACTTTCGGTAGCGACGATAAATACCTGTGCTGCATTTTCTTTGGTATATTTTAAAAGGCCAGATGTAGATCCGATATAATCTGCATTTTCCAGAATATGATTTTCACATTCTGGATGGGCTATTAATTTAGCAGCTGGATATTCTTCCCGTAATTCATTTATTTTTTCTTGTGAGAAAATTTCATGCACCATACAGGCTCCATTCCAAAGTACGATATTATCCCGACCAGTTTTCTTAATTACATAATCCCCTAAGTTTTTATCAGGACCAAATATGATTTTCTGATCTGCTGGTAAACTCTCTACAATTTGAACTGCATTAGATGAAGTACAAACAATATCACTCAAAGCTTTGAGCTCTGCAGTACAATTGACATATGTTATCACAAGATGATCAGGATATTGTTCTTTGAACTTAGCGAACAAATGTGGCGGACAGCTATCAGATAATGAACACCCTGCTTTTAAATCGGGTAATAAAACCTTTTTTTCGGGTGATAATATTTTAGCGGTTTCTGCCATAAAGTGTACACCAGCAAATACTATGACATCTGCTTCGGTTTTAGCAGCTTGTTGGGAGAGCCCCAGGCTATCTCCGATATAATCTGCAATATCCTGTATTTCAGATTCTTGATAATAATGTGCTAGTATAACAGCATTCTTTTCTTTCTTGAGCTGTTGTATAGCTTCAACAATGTCTAAATTAGGATCGATTGGTTCGTCAATAAATCCTTTTTCATTCAAATCTATATCGTACGCTGTTTCCATTTCTTTATAACCCTTTCACAAAAATACATAAAGTAAATGAATTCCCACTTCCCGCTTAAGGTAGCTTGCTAACACCACCAACAACAAAGAACAATTTATTTTATATAAAAAGAATCTTATTACTTATTATAGTGTTGGTATTGTGAAGAAAATAGATGATTGGAAATTGCTTTTATTCTTATTGTTTTTTTGTTCACATATTATTCACAGCGTTTTATACGTAATACGCTGAAAATTAAGGCTCATTTTAATTGGGGTATTTTTTGGCAAAGTTATTATGTGGATTAAAGACTATACTCAAGAAGGTGAATAAATGGGTATTTCTACTGTATAATAAATAAGTTGTTTGTTCAATACTTATGTTTTTTAACTATTTTTAATCCGTGAGGACTATAGTTAACGATTAATTCACAAAAATTACACATGGATCGCATGGTTATTAACCGATGGTCGTGAATAAATAAAAAGTAATAATTTTTTTCAATGTACAATGTTGATTTCTTAGTTGTAGGATCCGGGATAGCTGGATTGAGTTATGCATTAAAGGCAGCGCAACACGGTAAGGTTCTTATCATTACAAAGTCTAACGAAGATGAATCCAATACAAAGTATGCGCAAGGCGGCGTAGCTGCTGTTGTGGATAAGTCTGATTCGTTTGAGAAGCATATAGCTGATACTCTGATAGCTGGAGATGGTCTGTGTGATAAAGACATTGTGGAAATCGTTGTGAAAGAAGGTCCGTCCAGGGTGCAAGAAATTATAGATTATGGGACTCACTTTGATAAGATGGGTACCGGACAGTATGATTTGGCGAAAGAAGGAGGACATTCTGAGAACAGGATTTTGCATTATAAAGACATCACCGGTTTCGAAATAGAGAGAGCTTTGTTAAGTAAAGTGCATGAGAATAATAATATAGAGGTATTAACTCATTATTTTGCTATCGATCTGATAACACAACATCACTTAGGAAATTATGTGGATCGGGAGTCTGATGATATCGATTGTTATGGTATTTATGCATTGAATACGAAGGACAATAAGGTCGAAAAGTTTTTGAGTAAAGTAACCGTTTTGGCTACCGGTGGAGCTGGTCATATTTATTCGAGTACAACGAATCCCGTTATCGCGACTGGTGATGGGATTGCTATGGTTTATAGGGCGAAAGGAAAAGTAAGGAATATGGAATTCATTCAGTTTCACCCTACGTCACTTTTTAATCCAGGAGAATATCCAGCCTTTCTTATTTCCGAGGCTTTGCGCGGATTTGGAGGAATATTGCGAAGACTGAATGGTGATGAATTTATGTTTGAATATGACGAGCGTGGATCGTTAGCCCCGAGGGATATAGTAGCTCGCGCGATTGATGCTGAAATGAAAAAATCAGGTGAAGATTATGTTTATTTAGATGTCACTCATCGTTCTAAAGAGGATATTTTGTCCCATTTTCCTAATATTTATGCGAAATGTTTGAGTATAGGAATTGATCTTACAAAAGATTATGTACCTGTTGCACCTGCTGCTCATTATTTATGCGGTGGTATTTATGTTGATGAGTGGGGAAAAACAAGTATTAATAGATTGTATGCTTGTGGTGAATGTGCTTCTACCGGATTGCATGGCGCCAACAGACTCGCTTCGAATTCGCTGCTGGAAGCATCTGTTTTTGCCCACCGTATTTATGAGGATTCATCTGCTAAATTTGATTCATATCAAATACCTAATGATATCCCTGATTGGGACGAATCAAATACGCAATTATCTAACGAAGATATTTTAGTTATGCATAATCTGAGAGAAACGCAGAAGATTATGAGTGATTATGTGGGAATTGTAAGGTCGGATTTTCGTTTGGACCGGGCGATGAGGAGATTGGGCTTATTATATGAGGAAACGGAGAGTTTTTATAAAAATACGCGGTTATCCGTTAAACTTTGTGAATTGAGGAATGTTATTCAAGTAGCGTTCATTGTTATTAAGAGTGCATTACTTAGAAAGGAAAGTCGGGGTTTACATTATACGACGGATTATCCGAAACATGCAGAAGACATTCACGATACAATTTTTTAAGGGATATTATGGCTTTAGTTCGTTCTGTGAGGGGTTTTGACCCGAGTATACCAACGTCTTGTTATTTGGCTGATAACGCAACGGTTGTGGGAGATGTTATAATGGGAGAGAATTGTTCCGTTTGGTTTAATGCAGTAATTAGGGGTGATGTAAATTCTATTCGTATAGGGAATTATACGAATATACAGGACGGCGCGATAATTCATTGTACTTATGAAGGGGCATCAACTAATGTTGGAAATTATGTCTCCATCGGTCACCAAGCGTTAGTACATGGTTGTAATATAAAGGATCACGTATTGATAGGAATGGGTGCAATTGTAATGGATCATGCTATTGTCGAAGAATATGTTATTATCGCGGCTGGTGCAGTAGTTTTAGAAAATATGCACTGTGAGTCTGGATATGTATATGCTGGAATTCCTGCACGAAAGATTAAACCTATTACGGACTCTCAGAAATCCATGTTGGATAAACTCCCACACAATTATGTAATGTACTCGACTTGGTTCAAAGATGAGTAGTTAAGGCTTTTTGCCCTCTTCTACATTGGGCTTTTCCTCCTCTGTTGTCTCGGTTTTTGTATTTGTTGCGGGAACTAAGGTTCCGGATTTTATATAGGGTTCATCCAATGGATTAGTTGAATTATCTTCAGTTTCCACTGTATCTGGACGTGTTTCCGGCACCAAATTTCTAACTGTTTCGATACTTGGTACATTTACTATTTCTTCTTGTTCCCAGTTTGGTCTTACAGTAATTACTTTATCCCAGTACCATAATTGTTCTGGCTGGGTTTTAGTTTTTAAATTTCCTGTATCCCACTTTCGGTTCTTGTTCTCGTCATATACTACTCGAACCGTATAATTCTGTCCTGGCAATTGCTTATAGGTTATTTTTTGTGATCGGTCGATAACATGTGCTTGAATAACTTGGGATTTATCTTCTTTTATCACCTCTATGATATAGCTGTTAGAATCGGGTAATTGAATATCGAGAACAATATCTCCGTAATTACCCGAATCGTCGTAGGTAAATTTCCTTTGTCCATCCTTTGATAGTTCTCCGAATTGGCCGATGAATGCGCCTTCTTGTAACTCAAGTACATATGTTCTCTTGGGTCGCCATCTATAGCGTAGATATGCGCGTCTGCTATTTTCCTTATCCAAAGACAGTTGAAAATTAGTTCTAACAGTCGTATCTTCTATAAGTTTAATTTTTGAAAGGTCAGCTGATTGAATAGGCGCAGAACCTGTGAAGACTATATTCCTGACTTGATCTACGCGTTGGTTGCTTAAATTATCTGTTATCGTAATTGAACGGTCGTATTCGTCATTCTTGTTTCTTCGCAAGGTGACGGTGTCTAAAGCTTGGTTATTATCATTTATTTGTACGTTAATAGTATCAAATTCTAATTGTGGTAGCCAGACGTACGCGCTATCTCTTAGATTCGTGAATTCAACTATTTTATTTGTATTGAGATTATCGTTATCCAGGATGTTTATTGTTGGATCTTGGAGTGACTTATTAAAAACGAATAATAGTCGGCCACTATTTTCTATCTTCCTGTCAAGGATTCTGAAATTTTCGGGAATCTCTTTAAACGTTTTTAATTTTATACCGCTTATATTTCTATCGAGATAAATACTATCTCCCAAAAAGCCTATTTCTTCTCCTGGATTGTTGTAAATACGATCAGCAGCCTCTTCTTTTAAAGCATAAATACGATAGGCGGTTTCACTTAAGTTTTGCAAGATAAAGTTTCCGGAACTATCGGTTTTGGTAAATATGTTTGCTTTCTTTTTACCAAAAATAGAATCTTGAGATATCGGTATGAGGAGTACATTTATATCCGTTTCTGGTTCAAGGGAGATAGCATTTATTACGTTTCCTGAGACAGAGAGTGAATCGATTTCGTCGCCTGTGGAAAAGACGTAGCGATAGTTTACCAAGGGATTTGATTCATTAAAATCGACTAACCCTTCTCCAAAGTTTATGGAGTACGTCGTATTTTCAGCGAGTGTATCGGGGAGTGTGATAATTAGTGTTTTTTTTCGAATTTTATATTCAGGCGGTACATCAACATCAGGCGAAATGCTGAATTCTTGAAATTCATTATTGAGTTTAACGTATTCATCAAATTCTATTGTTACCTCTCGCGTTGAAAAATTTCTTGTCAAATTAGGGGGTGTTTCACTAATTACTTTTGGTGGTATTGAGTCTTTCGGGCCACCAGTTGGTTGCTGAATGCTGGCACAGCCTGGAAAGAATGATAATATGGCAATAAAATGTATAAAAAAAATACAAATCTGATTTAAGCCTATTTTAAGCTCATCTGGTGATTTTTTGTTCTTTTTGGTACTATTTGTCATATTTTTTAAAATAGTCGGTTATATCGCATAAAAATAACTCGAATTTATATCTATATAAAGTATTGATTATTAGTTTGTTATGATAAATATACCATGAGAACACTGATATCTGAAGGTTTAACGCCGGAAATTCGAGATGCTTGCCCTATTGTTCTCGGTTTTATTCGACTCAATTTTTCTCTTGCTTCCTTTGACAGCGAATTCAACGTTGAATAGTCAAAGTTTGGATTAATACTTTGATCTTCCATTTTTTTCATTTTATTAACTAACTCTACTTCTTTTTCAAAGTAGCTATTATACTTTACCTTTATCTCTGCTTGTTCAATAGTTTCCTCGTTGAAGTTTGAAAGTAATTGTTGGAAGGAAGCGTCAGCCTTTGCTAGGTCAAAAATATTCAATTGTGGTCGGGTAAGAAGATTAATCATCTTAATATTTTGACTGAGGAGGCTGCTATTTTTCTCTTTTAGAATCGGATTAATATCATTTTTATCCATTGATACTTTGGAAAGATAGTCAATAATTTTGTTGGTATTTTCTATCTTATTATTTACTTCTGTTAAACGTTCATCACTAACCAAACCTAGTTTATGAGCCAATGGCGTAAGTCGTTCATCCGCGTTATCTTGTCGTAGAAGTAGACGGTGTTCTGCTCTTGAGGTAAACATTCTATATGGTTCGTCGGTACCCTTAGTTACGAGATCGTCAATTAATACCCCAATATAAGATTCTGATCTTCGTAATATCAACTCATGTTGATCGTTAATGCGCTGATGTGCATTAATACCGGCGATAAGGCCTTGGCTTGCGGCTTCCTCGTAACCCGTTGTTCCATTTATTTGGCCAGCGAAGAATAAATTCTTTATTAAAAATGTTTCCAATGTCGCATCTAACTGCATTGGCGGGAAAAAATCATATTCGATCGCGTAACCCGGTCGGAACATTCTCGCATTTTCGAAACCTGGTATTTTTTTTAGTGCTTTATATTGGACATCTTCCGGAAGTGATGTTGAAAAACCATTGACATATATTTCAACGGTATTCCATCCCTCCGGTTCTACGAATATTTGATGCCGATCACGCTCAGCGAAACGGTTAATTTTATCTTCAATTGAGGGGCAGTATCGAGGTCCTAAACCCTTTATCCGGCCTGTGAACATTGGTGATTTTTCGAATCCTTCTTTCAATGTATCATGTACATTTTCGTTCGTGTAGGTAATCCAACAGCAGCGTTGTTTTTTTGGAACCTCGATATCAGTAAATGAAAATTTACCTCGCTTTTCGTCTCCCCATTGCTCTTCCATCAAACTATAATTCAGGCTTCTTCCATCTACTCGGGGAGGAGTACCTGTTTTCATACGGCCTGATGTAAACCCTAACTGTGTTAATTGTTCAGTAAGCCCGGTAGCTGCCTTCTCTCCGGCTCTTCCCCCGCCGATTTTCTTTTCTCCGATATGGATTAATCCATTTAGGAATGTTCCGTTAGTAAGGATTACACTGTCCGATTCGATCTCGAGGCCTAGAGAGGTCTTTACGCCTGTAGCTCGTCCATTTTTTACCAGTATTTCTTTAACGGTGTCTTGCCAAAAATCGATGTTTGGGCGTGCTTCCAGTTGAAGTCGCCATTCTTCAGAAAATCGCATTCGATCGTTCTGGGTACGAGGGCTCCACATGGCGGGCCCCTTTGATTTATTGAGCATTCTGAATTGGATCGTAGTTTTGTCTGCTACAATCCCAGAGATACCTCCCATTGCATCTATTTCTCTAAGGATTTGTCCTTTTGCCACGCCTCCCATAGCAGGATTACAACTCATTTGAGCGATGGTTGTCATATTCATGGTCACGAGTAAAACGCTCGAACCTAGATTCGACGCTGCTATTGCCGCTTCGCAACCCGCATGACCTCCTCCTACAATAATTACGTTATATTTTTTAAACATCTCTATATTTTTTGAATGTTCCACGTGGAACATTAATCTTCTTTTTCTTTTAATTCTATCCAGCGGTCTTCTTTTAAAGAAAGTTCAGAATTCAATGATCTTATATTATGTGCTATCTCATTTAGAGTTTCATGATCGGTAACAGTATTCATCTGATTTGTTAAAGCTAATATTTTAGACTCAAGATCTGGTATGACAGTCTCTAATGTCTCAAGTTCTTTTTTTTCTTTATAAGATATCTTTTTTTCTTTTTTTGGTTCAAGCTTTTCTATTACCTTTTTATTTCTCGCTTTCTCCTCTTTTTCTTGATTTAGTTTTTCTGTTTTGAAGTCGCTATAATTACCATTATAAATTGTAATTGAAGCTGAGTCAGTAAAGATAAAAAGCTGTTCTGTTAACTTGTCTAACAGGTATCGGTCATGAGATACAATCATCAAAACACCGGGATAACCTTCTAAAAATTCTTCTAATATATTTAGTGTGTCTATATCGAGGTCATTGGATGGTTCGTCGAGAATTAGAAAGTTTGGATTTTTGATGAGAATCTTTAAAAGTTGTAAACGCTTCTGTTCCCCTCCACTTAAACTACTTACAAAACCGTATTGTTTTTCTGGCGGAAATAGAAACTGAGTTAGCAATTGAGATGCACTGATCAATTCTCCATTTGACATTTTTATGTACTCGGCGACTTCTTTAACTATATCAATTACTCTGACATTTTCCGGTAATTCAAGACCCAGTTGATGATAATATCCGAATACAGTGGTTTCTCCTTTAATTATATTGCCCGCATCCGGAAGTAATTCGCCAGTCAGTATATTTAAAAATGTAGATTTTCCAGTTCCGTTTTGACCAGCGATTCCAATCCGATCACCTTTTTTAAATACATAACTAAAATTCTCAATTACTTGTTTTGTGCCAAATCCTTTTGATATATTTTTTACCTCTAATATACTGTTTCCTTGGCGTGCTATTTCTACACTTAATTGAAGTGTATCCTTGGTTCGTCCGGTTCTGACTTTGGATTCTAGTTCGTGAAATGCATCTATTCTAGATTTTGACTTCGTTCCGCGTGCTTGAGGTTGTCGCCGCATCCATTCCAGTTCTTTTCTTAATAAATTTTTATTTTTCTGTAAAATGGTTGCGTTGGATTCTTCACGTTCTGATTTTCTGACCAGGAAAGTTTCATATTTTCCTTCATGCCTGTAAAGAACATTGTCTTCTAACTCGCGAATTTCTGTACAAATATTATCCAGAAAGTAACGATCGTGTGTTACAAATATAATGGTTTTTTGACTAGTCGTTAACAGCGTTTCAAGCCATTCTATTGTTTCTATATCCAAGTGATTGGTAGGTTCATCAAGAATATAGACTTCCGGGTCACTTATCAAGAGCTTGGCTAATGCGAGACGTTTTTGTTGCCCTCCGGACAAACTTTCAATTGATTGATTTAAATTTGTTATACCTAGTCGACTAAGAATCGTCTTGATCTTAAATTCGTACTCCCAGGCATTGGATGCACTCAGTTTATCTGTAATCTGCGTAAGCTTTTTCTCATCTACATCATCGCTTAAGATTAAACGTTCATACTCACTAATAAGTTGTTGTTGTTCGTTTTCAGCGTTAAATATGAAGCTATTAATATTTGTAAATATCTGAAAGTCAGGATTTTGTTCTAAATAACCAATAGCTATATCCTTTTCAGTTACTACTTTTCCTTCACTTGCAACTTCCCTCCCAGCTAGGATTCTCAATAAGGTAGATTTTCCAGCACCATTCGCTCCGACCAATGCAATTCTATCTCCCGGTTGCACCCCGAAAGATATATCTCTGAACAACCAACGGCCGTCATAGTTATGTCCCAATTTTTCTGTTGAAAGAATGCTCACGTAATCGTTTTTGAATTAAAAGAATATTCTACTATATTTTGCTAACTTATTTTTTGCAAAAATACGAATTTCATTTGGAGGCATGGTATTTGGATACAAACCTTGAAATAAAGCTCTATTGTTAAAGATCCGTTATGAAAATGAGAAAAACTTACGAAAGTGGAATAATAGGTAATTGTGCATTTTTGGCATACGTTAATAAAGATACGAATATCTCTTGGTTGTGTTGGCCACGATTTGATAGTTCTTTTGTGTTTGGTAGCCTGCTTGATGAAGAAAAGGGTGGTACGTTTTCTATTAAACCCCACGAAGGTGATTTTGAGTCGGAGCAATATTATATAGAAAATACAAACGTTTTACGCACTGAAATTACTTCTGAGGATGGTGTCTATAGGGTAACTGATTTTTGCCCGCGCTTCAAACAATACGATCGATATTTTAAACCATTGATGTTAATCCGGAAAATAGAGCCTATTAAAGGAAATCCTAAAATAAAAATAACCTGTGAACCAAAATATGACTATGGGCGATTAACACTCAAGGCACACCGAGGCAGCAATCATCTTGAATTTCACGGCGGACCAGAACTAATACGTTTAACAACGGATATTCCGGCTACTAATCTGCTTGAACAGCGTTCGTTTGTTCTAACTGAAACACGTTATCTATTTCTTACATATGGTGTCCCACTAGAGGCGCCTATTGTCAGTACAGCTGAGCGTTTTCTTCGGGAGACGATTAATTACTGGCGGTTGTGGATTAAGCATTCAACGATTGCTCCTATTTATCAAAAGGTAGTCATAAGATCTTCCTTGGCACTAAAAATCCATCAGTTTGAGGACACAGGAGCTATTATTGCCGCTGGGACGACAAGTTTACCAGAATTTGATGGAGGCGGGCGAAATTGGGACTATCGATACTGTTGGTTAAGGGATAGCTTTTATATCTTGACTGCGTTGAACCATATTGGTCATTTTGAAGAGATGGAACGATACGCGTCATATATAGCTAATATTTCTTACGAAGAAAAAGGGCGATTCCAACCCTTATATAGTATTTCGGGAGCAAAGGATTTGACGGAAAGTACGTTGGATCATTTGAGTGGGTTTTTGAATAACCAGCCTGTTCGAATAGGTAATCAGGCCTACGAACATGTCCAAAACGATGTTTACGGACAAGCTATGCTTTCTGTACTGCCTTTATATACTGATTATCGGTTTGTATTTAAAGAACGTACTGATTCTAGTCAATGGGTTTCATTCTTATTAGACAAAATAGAAACCACCATCGATGAACAAGATGCGGGTCTTTGGGAATTCAGAAATTTTGCAAATAAGCATTGTTATAGTAATCTTTTTCAATGGGCGGGAAGCCACGCTGCTTTAAAAATAGCGTTGCTGATTGGTGATAAAAAAGTAGAGAACCGCGCCCGAAATCTCATTAAACGAGCGAGTAAACATATTGAAGCTTGCTACGATCCTGAGCGAAATGTTTATACTCATGCGGTGGATAGCCCACATTTAGATGCAAGTACTCTTCAACTAATTATGATGAATTACTTGGATCCCAACTCTCAGAGAGCCAGAGATCATCTGAAGGCATTAGAACGGGAGTTGAAAACACCGGAAGGACTGTTTTACCGCTATATTCATGAGGATGATTTTGGAAAACCGAAGACGACGTTTTTAATTTGTGCTTTTTGGTATGTAGAGGCTTTGGCAAGTGTTGGTCGGATTGAGGAGGCGCAAGAAACATTCGAAAGGTTACTGGGTTATGGGAACCATCTTATGTTATTTAGTGAGGATATAGATGAAAATGACGGTAGTCAATGGGGTAACTTTCCGCAGGCATATAGCCATGTCGGGCTTATGAATGCGGTTTATCGTATTTCTCAAAAATTGGATAAACCATCGTTTTTATCAAACCAGACTTAATCAATATTTACTAAATGCTTCAAAAATGCTCGAACTTCAATATGGCTTTTTAAAGAGAAGCGAGCGGATGACAGTTGATTTCCTACTTTGATTGTAATAGCTTCAGCTGGCAGAACTTTAAAAATATCTTCGTCGGTATAGTCATCTCCTATCGCTAAAATAAAATCATAGTTATCTTTTTCTAGTAGACTCAAGGCTGCTTTTCCTTTATTCACCTCTGATTGTTTTACTTCGACGACTTTATCTCCGTTTAAAAGTTGCAGTCCATAGCCGGGAATAATATATCGTAGATTGTCCGTTAAGTTATTTGCTCGTAAGGATCCCAATCCTTTTTGAACTTTACGGTAATGCCAGACTAGTGAATAGCTTTTTTCCTCAATAAAAGACCCAGGAGTCCGATCACAAAAATCATCCATCAGTTGATGCACTTCTTCTTTCCAAAAATCGGAAAGCCCTTCCTTTTCTTTCCACGCGCTATGGGCTTCTTTCAACCAAGCCCCATGCTCTGCAACGAGAACCAATTCCTTATTTCCGAACCATTTTTCTAATGTTTGATGTTTCCTTCCACTAATAATGGTTGTCTTATTTTTCTTGTCTTTAATGAAATTCTCTAAAATTTCATCGAGCTCTGAATCTGGAGACGCCGAATCGATTTGCTTTTTGAAACCAACGAGTGTGCCATCGTAATCTAATAAAATAAGTCGTTTGGTAGCAAGCTTGTAAAGACTAAGAATCTCGTTCCGAAGAGATTCTTTTACAACACGTGTTTTCATAGACGTTTTGATCTCGATTAGTTCTGATAAACGTGTCATATATATTTTTACCCAATGGTCTATGTTGTATTTAAATACTAACTCACGCATTGTAGCCATCCTTTCTTTCATTTCACCTTCTGGCATATTGAGTGCTTCGATAAATGCTTCCTTGACCTCGTGTATATTATTGGGGTTAATAATAATCGCATCATTGAGCTCTTTCGATGCACCAGCCATTTCACTTAAGATAAGGACGCCAGTGTTATCATTCCTGCTAGCAATATATTCTTTACAAACGAGGTTCATGCCGTCCCGCATAGAGGTAATTAAGCAGACATCGGCTATGTTGTAAAGAGCAGATAGATATTCAATTGGAAAGCTATTATAAAAATACGCTATAGGCTCCCAATTATATTTTCTATAAAGTGAGCTGATATTTCCTACTAAGCGGTCAATCTCATCTTTTAATCGTTGGTATTCAGGGACATTGTCGCGCGAAGGGACCACAATCATTAATAGAACGACCTTCTCGTGATATTCAGGATTATCTTCAAGAAACTGATTATAAGCTTCTAAGCGTTGAATAATACCTTTGCTATAGTCTAATCGGTCTATAGAGAGCAGAATCTTTTGATCTTGATAGTAGGACTTTATCGTTGTTTCCAAAGTCTTAACTGAATCCGTTTCAGAGAGTGCTGAGAATTTTTCACTATCGATCCCCATCGGAAATGGTTCAACGGCAATTGCTCTTTCGTCCATTTTAATTAGACTTCCATCAACATGTAAATCTAATAATTGTGTTGCTGCGCTAATAAAATGACGTACATCATCGTAAGTATGAAAACCGACTAAATCAGCGCCTAATATTCCGGAAAGTAGTTCTTCGCGCCACGGAATCATTCTAAAGAGCTCTTGTGAAGGGAACGGTATATGTTGAAAAAACGCTATAGATATCTCGGGGAATGATTCACGAAGAATATTGGGCAAAAGCAATAATTGATAGTCATGAACCCAAATAGTGTCACCCGGTTCTACATATTTTGATATGACTTCAGCAAATTTAAGGTTGACATTTTTATAGGATTCCCATTTATCTAAATCGAAACGAGCATACGTTGATATGTAGTGAAACACCGGCCAAAGAATCTCATTCGAGAAACCTTCATAATACCCAATTATGTCTTCTTCGGTTAAAAATACGGGTACCAAGCTTAAATCTTTTAATTTCTCATTTACGAACGCTTTTTCTTCTTCTGCTACGACCATGCCCGGCCACCCGATCCAAATATTGTTCTTTTCTTTATAAATGGATCCGAGTCCAGTAGCTAATCCACCTTCACTGGGACTAAATTCCAATTCAGAATCTTCATGGGTTATTTTTAAGGGAAGTCGATTTGATACGATAATTGTTTTGCTCACGATTTTGGTTGTTAATCAAATAGAATGACAGTATATATGATAAATTGTTTTGTATAATATATGAATTATGATTGATAATGTACATTTTTGCACATGAAATTCTTGGTTGTATGCGTTGTTATTACGCTTTTTGGACTGTATTTGTTCAGGAAAACCTTTCATCATATACCCGCTACGGTGAAAGGGTGGATGGGCTGGATAATCGCTGTGGCATTGCTTGTTGGCTGGTTTTGCTTGTTGATTTGGCTTAGATAGTCGCGCCCAGCGGCTTAGTCTAAAATAATTTCATTTTTTTATGTAAAAAATTAATATCTTTGCAGCCCCGCAGCATGTTGCTCCGGGAATATGTTGAATACATAAAATATTAAAAATGGCAACTAAAATAAGATTGCAAAGATTTGGTAAAAAAGGAAAACCTTTTTACCACGTAGTAGTAGCTGATTCTCGTGCTCCGAGAGATGGAAAATTTATAGAACGTTTAGGTTCATATAACCCTAATACGAATCCCGCTACAGTTTCTATTGATTTTGATAAGACGTTAGATTGGTTGAACAAAGGAGCGCAACCTACTGATACAGCACGTGCGATTCTTTCTTATAGAGGAGTATTGTACAAAAAACATCTTTTGGGAGGTGTTAAAAAAGGGGCGTTCGACGAAGCTACTGCTGAAGCTCGGTTCCAAGAGTGGTTAACAAGTAAAGAGGACCAGATTAACAATAAAAAGAAAAACATTGCAGACGCTACGTCTGAAACAAAGAAAGCTGCTTTAGCTGCTGAATCAAAAAAGAAAGAGGCTAAAGCTGCAGCTATTGTTGCTAAGAATACCCCTCCAGCAGACGAAAATGAAGAAGTTTCAGAGGAAGCCGGTACTGAAGTAGAAAATTCGACATCTGAAGAAGCTTCGGCATCTGAAGAAACTTCTACCGAGGAATAAATATTATTTTCAAAAAAACGGGATGTCATTCTAATAGAAACTTCTTTAGAATGACATTTTTTTTGATGGAGTATGGATCACCAAGGTTATTTTAGAATAGGTTATTTCACGAAAACTCGCGGGTTAAAGGGAGAATTACAGCTGTTTTTTGATTTTGAGGATCCAGAGTTGCTTGAGCTCGATTCTATTTACGTCGAGATTGATCGACAATTGGTTCCCTTTTTCGTTGGTTCCTATCGTCTTCAGGCAAATCAAACGGGATATTTTTTTATAGATGATATTGATCATATAGACCAAGCAAAAAATCTCGTTCATAAAAGCATTTTTCTGCCAGATGACAGAAAGCCTGTCAGAAATGATGATGAGTTTTATATGGAAGATCTGAAAGGCTTTGAGGTTATTGAGTCAACTCATGGAAACTTGGGTATTATCGAAGCAATAGATGAATATCCTCAACAGTATATAGCAACCGTGTTCTTCAATTCCAAACAAGTCATGTTTCCGTTAAGCGATGATTTTATTACAACGGTTGATGAGGAAAAAAAAGAACTATATGTAAGTCTACCTGAAGGATTAATTGATATATATCTAAGCTAAAATAATGAGGGTTGATATTATAACAGTTTTGCCGGACTTATTGGAAAGCCCTTTTGCTCATTCGATATTGAAAAGAGCACAAAATAAAGGACTGGCGGAGATTCATGTGCATAACCTACGTGACTATTCAGATAATAAGCATAAAAGTGTTGATGATTATCCTTACGGCGGCGGTAGTGGGATGGTAATGTCGATTCAGCCTTTTGCCGCTTGCATTGGGGCATTGAAAAGAGAACGTAGTTATGACGAGGTTATTTTTATGACGCCAGATGGCTCTTCTCTTAAACAGGATACTGTGAATGAGTTGGCCATTTATGAGAACATTATTATTCTTTGCGGACATTATAAAGGTATTGACCAGAGAATAAGAGATTTATATGTGAGTCGTGAGATATCTATTGGTGATTATGTTGTGTCCGGTGGAGAATTGCCGGCGGCTATTTTGGTAGATGCTATTATCAGAGTTATTCCGGGTGTTCTTTCAGATGAAACTTCGGCATTGTCTGATTCTTTCCAAGGAGGGTTACTTGATGCACCAGTGTATACGAGACCAGCAAATTGGGAAGGTGTTAAAGTGCCAGAGATTTTATTAAGTGGAAATCAGTCTGCTATTGAGAATTGGAGATATGAACAAGCTGTCGCACGTACGAAGGAGCGTAGACCAGATTTATTAGATAATTGAGTGTATGGTTTTTAATGCTCAAATTATTTTGAAATAAGTATATAAAATATAAAATAAATTAACTAATATTGCAATCCGATTTTTACGGGTTAAAAATCGTCATTAATTACTTGAAATCATGGATTTAGTAAAGTTTGTAGAAGAACAAGCGGTAACGAAAAACGAAGTTCCCGCATTTAAGGCAGGAGACACGATTAGTGTTCATTATAAAATACGTGAAGGAAATAAAGAACGTGTTCAGGTTTATCAAGGAGTTGTAATACAACGAAACAGTATTGGAACAAGTGAAACATTCACTGTGCGAAAGATTTCTAATGGTGTTGGTGTAGAACGTATTTTCCCGATAAACTCCCCTAATATTGAAAAAATTGTGGTGAATAGCTTCGGAAAGGTTCGTCGTTCTAAAATTTATTACTTACGTAGCCGTACAGGTAAAGCTGCTCGTATTAAATCGAAACGAATTTAGCTTTTATAAAAATACAAATAAGAAAGCCTGATGAATTCATCAGGCTTTCTTATTTGTATACGAAATGCTCTCTACCTTTTTGAGCCTTCATACAATTCATATTCTAACAATCTGCAATCAAGCCTACCATTGTAAAACTCTATTTTTCGTGACGCTCGAAGTCCGATTTTTTTGGCAAGTTCTGGGTTCCCTGTAAAAATGTAACCCATATATCCTCTACAAGATTGCTTCATAAAATCGCCCATAGCTTTGTAAACTAATTCTAGTTTGGAGTGTACTCCTAAACGATCCCCGTATTCTGGGTTAAATACAATAACGCCCGGACTCGGTTCGATGGGGGTTTTTCGGAAGTCTTGAACAAAAAAATCGATAAGGGTGTCGACTCCGGCAGTTTTGGCATTCTTACGTGCGAGTTCAATCGCCTCTTCCGAAATATCACTCGCAATGATCTTAATCTTTTTTGTTTTATCAATACGGGCTTTTAACTGGCGGCGTTCCTCGAAGAAAACTTCTTCTTGGTACCCTAATATATGCATAAACCCATAATTCATTCGAAATAAGCCTGGTTTTCGACCTGTAGCGATAAGAGCGGCTTCAATAGCAAGTGTTCCTGAGCCACACATAGGGTTTATGAATGGAGTTTGCCGATCCCATTTTAAAGAATAAATAACGCCCGAAGCTAATGCCTCTAACATGGGGGCTTTACCTGGGTGTTTGCGATAGGCGTGTTTTGCCAATGTTTCGCCGGAGGTGTCGATAAATACTTCAGCCTGTGTGTCTTGCCAATACAAATGGATGACAGTTTTGTGTAAATCGGGACCGCTATTGGGTCGTAGACCTTTCCGCGCTTTAATTCGATCCGCGATGCCATCCTTAACTTTCAGGTTAGCAAATAACGGTGTTGTAATCGTTTCGTTCGTAACGTTTGAATTAACAGATACATACCCATTAAAGTCGATAATTTCTTCCCAAGCAATGGAAGCAATCTCTCGATATAGATCGTCACCGTTTTGCGCTTGAAAACTTTTTATAGAATAGAGGATCTGACTAGCACAGTGTAAATTCAAGTTAAGTTTAATGCAGTCATTCAGACTTGCGTTCAATTCTACTCGTGTTGGGAAAACACGGATATTCTCAAACCCTAACTCTTCAACTTCCTGTGATAAATAGGGAGCTAAACGCTTATTACAGGTTATAATTACTTTGGATGTATTGTTGAAAACTTGCATATATTAATATGCGAAGGTACAGATTATTGTAACTTAAATTCCTTATTTTTACGGTTTATTAATATTTAATCGTATGGAAATTACTGGGAAAGTACATGAAATTGGCCAGGTGCAGCAAGTTACCGATACATTTAAGAAGCGTGATTTAGTAGTGCAATATGCTGAAAATCCACAATTTGTTGAATATATAAAGTTTGAGGCTACGCAAGACAGAGTGAATTTATTTGATAATCTGAATCTTGGTGATGAAGTAACCGTATCATTTAATTTGAGAGGGCGGCCATGGACGAACAAAGAAGGTGTAACAACATATTTTAATTCTTTGGTAGCTTGGAGAGTAAATAAAGTAAATACTGATACATCTTCTGCAGCAGGTTATCAGAATCAGCCGGATTCGGCGCCACCGATCGATATTTCTTCTGACAGTGGAGAAGATGATCTGCCTTTCTAATCTAATTTGAATATATTGAAAACGGCTCCGCATTACGGGGCCGTTTTTGGTTAGGAAAATATAAAGAACTTAGATATAAGGTGTTAAATTATGTTAAAAGGGTGTTAAAGCTTTTTTGCTTCTGTATTTTTGTTTTATGAATAAAAAGAGTATCAGTCTTATTATTAGCTTGATGGGTCTTGCCTTATTGGGCGTAATGGCTATGCAATACTATTTTATAAGACAATCTTTTCATCTAAAGGCACAGTTGTTTGATGAAGCCGTTATGGCAGCATTGAATACAGTAGCGTTGAAAGCCGAGAAAGATGAAGCTCTTCGTTTTTTGAATGAAAGAGAGATGCACGAAAGCAGAATGAAGCGGCAGAGAGAACGTCAGGCACGAGAGTCTTCAGAGCATAAGAAGTCTTTAGAGTACGCCAATCGTATGCGTATGAAAAGACAACAGTTGAATTCGGAATTCAAGGCGTTGGAGCAGCAGGTAAAGAGACGCTATCCAGGCGCTGTTCTACTGGATAACAGTTTTTATGAGACCTATATAAAAGATCCTGCTTACCGGAACCATGTTAACTATGAAGTGACCATTCAAACAGGTTACGACGAGAAAGGGAATGCTTATCAACAGCAGGAATGGGGAATTTACTCTAATCAAAAGGCGAAAGTTATAAAGAAGGCGAAAGATGATAGTGTTCGTTACTTCGTCGTAGACCCGGTAGTTGGCGAATTTGTAATATCACTGCCTCCGCGCGTTGATTCTAAACTTGAACTGGAAATCAGACGTGTGGAACACGAAGCCAAGATGCGTGCCGCTAGCTTATATATGGACTCCATTAAAGCGAGCGCGAATGGAGACGGTTCTGTACTTAAAAATCTTGCAAATGAATTTGAACGGTCAAAAAAATCGATAAGCCAGCGTATCGATCCAAAGTTTATGCAGGAGGAGCTCCGAAGAGAGCTTGATATTCGGGATATTCATTTAGATTTTGATTTTCAAATTAATAATAACTCAACTGATTCGGTAATATTCAAATTTGCTGGTGAGGATTTTTCAGCGGAATCAAATGCCGCTTACCAAACTGTTCTCTTCCCTAATGACATGACTGCCGAAGGGGCAGTATTGTCCGTGCATTTTCCCAATAAGTCATCCCTCCTAGTTGGCAATATGAAAATTATGTTGGCCTCTTCTGTTGCGCTGTTGATGGTCTTGATTGGCTGTTTTGCATACACAATCTTATCGATTATAAAACAAAAGAAGCTTTCAGAAATGAAAAGTGACTTTATGAATAACATGACTCATGAATTCAAAACACCAGTAGCGACCATCATGATAGCTAGCGAGTCGTTGAAAGATCCGGAGATGTCTATGGATAGAGCTAGAGTAGAACGCTTGGCTGGCATTATTTACGATGAAAATGTAAGATTAGGGAATCATATTGAACGGGTTTTAAATATAGCGCGTATCGAAAAAGGGGATCTTACTTTAGAGTCGGGACCTATTGATATGAATGAGTTGATTTCGACGGTTATTGAGAGTCTGGGGCTGCAGCTTCAGAAGAAAAATGTAACCATCAACCTAGATTTGGTTGCAAAAGATTCGATTGTGCTTGGGGACGAGCTACACTTTTCGAATGTGATCTTCAACCTTATTGATAATTCAATCAAATATTCGCAAAAATCACCGCAAATTGAGATCCAAACACGTAATCATGCGAATAAACTTCTAATTTCCTTTAAAGATAATGGGATTGGAATGAATAGGGATCAATTGTCGAAGATATTTGATCAATTTTATAGAATACCGA
This sequence comes from Pedobacter indicus, assembly GCF_003449035.1. Lineage (NCBI taxonomy): Bacteria > Pseudomonadati > Bacteroidota > Sphingobacteriia > Sphingobacteriales > Sphingobacteriaceae > Albibacterium > Albibacterium indicum. The sequence continues at coordinate 636,650 of NZ_QRGB01000001.1, read as the reverse complement.
CGGGAAATATTCATAATGTTAAGGGTTTTGGATTAGGACTGGCCTATGTTCAAGATATTATTAAGCGGCTTGATGGTAGTATTCGCGTAAAGAGTGAGCTTAATAAAGGAACAGAGTTTGAAATAACCTTACCTTTAGCTAACTAATTATGTACTATGACAAAAATATTACTGGCTGAAGACGATCCGAATTTGGGTGATATTCTGAAGGAATATCTTGAGCTAAAAGGAAAATTTGATGTGACGTTATGTGTAGATGGCGATGATGCATTACGGGCTTTTAATCGCGAGTCTTTTGATCTTTGTATTCTTGATGTTATGATGCCCAAAAAGGACGGATTTACATTGGGCAAAGAAATCAGAAAGCTAAACGATGGAGTACCTATTATCTTTGCTACGGCAAAAGGTATGATGGAAGATAAGTCAATCGCGTTCGGCTTAGGAGGTGACGATTATATAACGAAACCTTTTCGGGTTGAAGAACTATTGTTAAGAATAAACGCGCTATTAAAGCGGGCGTCTAGCAAAGATAGCGTGACCAAGGAACCTGTGCCCACAAACTTTAAAATTGGCTCCTATGCTTTTGATTTTACTTCGCAAATTATTACTAGGAATGGTGAGCAGCAAAAATTATCGACCAAAGAAGCAGAGTTATTGCAGATGCTTTGTCTGAGAAAGAATGATGTTCTAACCAGAGAAGAAGCACTGATAAAAATCTGGCACGACGATAACTATTTTAATGGCCGCAGTATGGATGTTTTTTTAAGTAAACTGCGGAAATATCTCAAGGCTGACCCGAATGTTGAAATAGTGAATGTTCATGGAAAAGGCTATAAACTAATTGTAAGTCAATAAGTCACAGTTAAGAGAGATCAAACTTAATGCCTTGAGCTAAAGGGACATCCTTCGAGTAATTAATTGTATTGGTTTGACGTCGCATATAGGCTTTCCAGGATTCGGTGCCAGATTCGCGTCCACCACCGGTCTCCTTTTCGCCGCCGAAAGCACCCCCAATTTCTGCGCCTGATGTGCCGATGTTGACATTAGCAATTCCACAATCAGATCCTCGATGGGAGAGAAAAATCTCTGCCTCCCTTAGGTCAGTTGTCATGATTGAAGAGGATAGCCCTTGGGGGACATTGTTTTGGATGTGAATAGCTTCTTCTAGCGTTTTGTATTTCATGATATATAAAATTGGAGCGAAGGTTTCTTTTTTTATTATCTCGAATGTTGGCTCCACCTCGGCAATACATGGCTTTACGTAACAATCTGAAGAATATTCTTTCTCGTCTAAAACTTTTCCCTCGATCAAAAATGTTCCTCCTTGTTTTTTTATTTCTTCGATCGTATTTAAGTAGGATATTGTTGCATCCTTATCGATGAGCGGTCCCATATGATTCCTTTCGTCTAAAGGGTTGCCAATTTTGATTTGTTGGTACGCGTTCACAAGCTTTTCTTTAAAATCATCATAAACTTCCTCATGAATTATAAGGCGTCTGGTTGACGTACAACGTTGGCCAGCAGTCCCAACTGCGCCGAATACTGCTGCCGGAAGAGCCGTGTCCAAGTCTGCATGGTTACTAATAATCATCGCATTGTTTCCTCCTAGCTCCAGGATACTTTTCCCTAATCGGGAAGCAACGGTCGTGGCCACGGCCTTGCCCATATTTGTACTTCCCGTCGCCGATATTAGGCTGATTCTAGAATCCTTGGTCATCATCTCCCCCACTTTATAATCGCCGTGAATAAGACTACTGATACCATCAGGTAAACCATGTTTCCCCAGTACTTCAGTTAGCAAGTTTTGACAAGCGATCGCAGATATTGGAGCTTTCTCGGAGGGTTTCCAAATGCAAACATTACCACAAACCATTGCGAGAGCTGCGTTCCAGCTCCAGACGGCAACAGGGAAATTGAATGCAGATATAATTCCAACGATACCGAGTGGATGCCATTGTTCATACATTCGATGACTTGGTCTTTCAGAATGGATAGTTAATCCATATAATTGTCGGCTCAAACCGACTGCAAAATCACAGATATCAATCATTTCTTGCACTTCTCCATACCCTTCTTGTACGCTCTTCCCCATTTCATAAGAAACTAAGGTGCCTAATTCCTTCTTTTTTGCACGCAGACTCTCGCCAAAATCTCTAATAACTTGTCCTCTTTTCGGTGCGGGTATGTCTCTCCATACCAAAAAAGCCTCCTGGGCTTTCTCAACTACTAATTGGAACTCTTCATTAACCAGAACGCCAACGGATGCAATTTTCTGCATGTCAACTGGCGAGATACTGGCTATCGTTTCCGCCGATTGTTGAGCACCATGACTCTGTCCGGTACTCCATGAAGGGTTGCTAGAAGCTATTTTAAGTTGTTCGAGAATAAGGTTAATATCGTTAGTCATCACCAGTGGGCTTAGTATATGGAAATATACAATAAATTTCGTAATTTTACAGCCTCTCTTAACAACTCTTTGTTTATCATCTCCGTTTATCATCTCCGCATTTTTTTGAGAAAAGGATTAAGTTTTAGACATTTTGTCAGAACTAAGGTGTTGATAGTTAGGTTTTTGTGCAAATGGATTGGATTTTGTTAACAAAATAAGTTGTTGAATATTGTCAAATCAGGTAATTTGATAATATTATAATGTGTTGAACAAATATATTGTATAGTCAAGTTCTTAAATAGTGTAAAATGGAAGAAAATTATGATTTTGGTTTTTCCGAAGATCCCAAATTTTCGGTAGAGAGATACGAAGAGATGATTCGTAATAAAGATCAATATTTTTTTGAGTCACAAGCTTTTGAGGGAATAATTGATTTTTACATCGAGAAGAACGATCCAATAAAGGCATTACAGGTGGTTGACTATGCAGTTAATCAACACCCCTATGCGGTTTCTTTCTTGATTAAGCAGTCTCAGCTCTATATACTGGTATCGAAGCTAGACCTAGCTTTTGAATCACTTCATAAAGCAGAAATGCTTGACCCTTCTGAAGTGGATATCTACTTAATTCGTGGAGGAGTATTAAGTACGTTAGAGCGGTATGATGAAGCAATGGATGAATTTAATAAAGCCAAGTCAATTTCTGAGAATTCGGTAGAAGTTCATTTGCAAATAGCAATGATGCTGCAGAGTAAAGGAGATTTTCAGGAAGCTATTGTTCACCTGAAAAAGAGCTTGGAAATTGATATGGAAAGTCAGGATGCTTTATATGAATTGGCTTTTTGTTATGATGTGCTTGATAAGCAAGAAGAGAGTATTAATTTTTATCTTCAATATATTGATAATGATCCTTATTCTTATGCCGCGTGGTACAACTTGGGGAATGCGTATCATAAACTTGAACAATACGAAAAAGCAATAGATGCTTATGACTATGCGATTATAATCAAGGAAAATTTTGCTTCTGCCTATTTCAACAAGGGGAATGCTTTGGTCAATATTGGAAAGTTTGAAGATGCTATTGATATCTACAAAGAAACCTTTGAGTTTGAACCGCCGAGCGCAGACACTTATTGTGCGATAGGGGAATGTTACGAGAAGCTTGAGCAAATGCAACTTGCACGGTCATTCTATAAGAAAGCAGTCAAATTAGATTCAAAATTAGCAGATGCTTGGTTTGGTATTGGTGTCACGCTGGATTTTGATGAACGCTATTTTGAAGCTCTTTACTATTATCGAAAAGCGCTGCACTTGGATGAAGCGAATCCCGATTATTGGTTTGCTATAGCTGACGCTCAATATAAACTTAAACAAGTGGATGACGCAGAATTGGCCTATCAGCATGTTGTTGAATTGAATCCAATTGATGTGGATGCCTGGTTGGATTATTCATCAGTTGTTTATGAACAACATAAGCTTGATGAGGCTATTGGTATTATCTCGGAAGCGATAAAGTGTAATCCAGATGCTGCTGAGTTATATTATCGTATGGTCGCTTACCTTTTTGCCGCAGGTAAATACAATGATGCGTTGAATTATTTAGACATGGCTCTCAACTTAGATGTGGAGAAACATCATATTTTATTTGAATATCTTCCTCAATTACAAGATAATAAGATAATTATCGAAATCATCAAAAAGTATACTGGGTAAGGTCGTGTTAATTAGTTGACTGATAATTCCTTCTATTCAATTTTTTTTTGGACATTTGCACTCCATGAATTTTCAACTTAACAATATACCCGACCGTAGTGATAAACCTAGAGAGAGGGGCATTACTATGGTAATGGACAAGGGTTTATCAATAAGACAAGTCGAAGATTTCTTGTCCGTTGCTGAACCTCACACCGATATCGTTAAATTGGGCTGGGCTACTTCTTACGTGACTCCCAACTTAGAAGAGAAGTTAGCCATTTACCGTGATGCGAATGTCCCCTTCTATTTTGGCGGGACATTATTTGAAGCTTTTGCGATCCGTAATCAGTTTGATGATTACAGGAGGGTGCTTGATCGGTATAAACTAGAGTATGCGGAAGTATCTGATGGTTCGATTGATATACCTCACGAGCAAAAATGTGAGTATATACATCAGTTAAGTAAACAAGTTACTGTTATTTCGGAGGTAGGATCGAAAGATGAGGAGAAGATCATTGCACCTTATCGTTGGATAGAACTAATGGAAGCAGAGATTCAAGCCGGTTCATGGAAATTAATAGCGGAAGCTAGAGAAAGTGGAAGTGTTGGAATTTATAGAGAAAGCGGAGAAGTAAGACAGGGATTGATCGATGAAATTTTAACACAGATACCCTACGAAAAGATTATTTTCGAAGCTCCCCAAAAAGCGCAACAGGTCTGGTTTATCAAATTACTCGGAGCCAATGTTAATCTTGGCAATATAGCGCCCGCAGAGGTTATTCCTTTAGAAACTATTCGGTTAGGGCTCAGAGGCGATACGTTCAGCCACTATTTATAAAGTATTAATGAAGAAGTTTGGATTGATTGGTTTTCCTTTAGGGCACTCGTTCTCCAAGCAGTATTATACTGAAAAGTTCAAAGAACTCGCTTTAACGGACTATCGTTATGAGTTATACCCTATTCAGACCTTGAGCGAGCTACCTTCTTTGCTGAAAGAGGAAACAGAGTTATGCGGACTGAATGTGACAATCCCCCATAAAATAGGTGTTCTTTATTACCTTGATTGGATTAGCCCGGAAGCTAAAATGGTGAATGCCGTTAATTGCATTAAGATTATCAAAAAAAACCCTTTGGAAGACTTCTTTTCTGGAGAATGTTCATTAGAGCCAACTCGTCTTCACGGATATAATACAGATGTATTTGGCTTTGAAGAGTCGCTAAAACCCTTATTAAAAAAACATCATAACCGGGCTCTAATTTTGGGGAACGGAGGAGCAGCTAGAGCGGTGATGTATGTATTAAAGAAATTAGATATCGACTATAAGGTAGTTTCAAGAAAAGCGACTCATTACCAGTTGTCTTATAAGGATTTATCTTATCAGACAATAAAAAAATACCCTTTAATCATCAATACCACGCCAGTGGGAACTTATCCGGATGTTCATCATAGTTTAGATTTACCTTTTCACGCGATAAATGAACAACACCTACTCTATGATTTGATTTATAACCCTGAAGAGACTGAGTTTCTTAGGTTAGGTAGAGAACAGGGCGCGTCCATAAAGAACGGACGAGAGATGTTAGAGTTGCAAGCTGAAAAAAACTGGGAGATTTGGCTTAGTTAATACCCTTTATAAATTAAACTCTCATAATTATTGTATTTTTGTGATATGACTATTCATATCAAATCGTTCGTATGTAACCCCTATCAGGAAAATACATACCTCTTGTACGATGAATCGGGCGCAAGTGTCATAATTGACCCAGGGATGTACAGTCCTGCGGAAGAAAAAGAGGTTTTAGGCTTTATAGATGAGCATGACCTTAAACTTGAATATGTTTTAAATACACATTGTCACATTGA